>NZ_JBMPQA010000005.1:0-321354 GCF_049725055.1 Pseudactinotalea sp. Z1739
TGCACCGACGACCAAGGAACCCCAAGTGGAAAAGCCGGACAGACCGGCGATTTACCCCTGCCCTTGCAGCGTTTCGAGCATCTCAGCCCAGATCAACTCGCCTTATCGCCCCATCGGTGGATCGAGGCTTAGACCTAGTCGAGCACGCCAATGCCTACCGGGCCGAGTACAACACCACTCGCCCGCACGAGGGCATCTCATGGAACCGCCCACTCGAGGTCCACCTCGGCCTCGCCGACCCCCTCGTCCCCAACTTTCCCGAGACCGAACCTCTGCCAACTACTTGACGCGGGACAGGGATGGTTTTCGGGATACTAATCTGATGGCGTTCGTGCGTAAGGTTCGCACCGGTTCGGGGGCGACGGCGGTTCAGGTGGTGCAAAAGCGTCGCGGGCGGCTGGAGGTCTTGAAGCACGTGGGTTCGGCGCACTCCCAAGCGGAGTTGGGGGTGCTGCTGGAACAGGCGCAGGGCATCTTGCGCCAGTATCAGCCGGTTCTGGATCTGGGGATCGATGATCCGGTGGGCCCGGCTGATCTGCTGGGCGAGCCCAAGGCTCAGGGCGAGTTGTTCAACCCGCCGGGCCAGTCTGTGAAGGACACGGTAGGTAGGGCCCAGGCGGTGGGGACGGTCTCCGATGTGCTGTGGGCGACGCTGCGCAGCGCCTATGGGCGCCTGGGTTTCGATGTGGTCGACGATGAGGTCTTCACTCAGTTGGTGCTGGCCCGGTTGATCGAGCCGGCTTCGAAGTTGGCCACCATCGGGATCCTGGAGGAACTGGGCGTTGATGCCCCGCACCGCAACACGATCACCGCCTGTTTGAAGCGGATCAACGCCGAGGACTACCGGTCCCAGATCGCTCGGAAGTGTTTCGCCCACGCGGCCAGCAGCGGTGATATCTCCCTGATTCTCTACGACGTCACGACGTTGTATTTCGAGGCCGAGCATGAGGACGTGCCGATGATCTAGTCGTGCTCTGCCATTCACGGCAGCAGGCCGAGCGGGTCAAGGAACGCCTGGCCGCGTGGTTGGCGCCTCGAGGGCTGTCGTTCAACGAGGACAAGACACAAATCGTGCCCCTGTCCGAGGGGTTTGACTTCCTCGGGTTCCA
Organism: Pseudactinotalea sp. Z1739; assembly: GCF_049725055.1. Next base: position 1,110 of record NZ_JBMPQA010000005.1, read on the forward strand.
CGTCCGCCACTACCGCAGTCCGGGAATATTGCTGATCAAGCCCTCGAAGGCAGCGGTCAAGCGGTTCCGTGCCCGGCTCCGCATCGAGGTGCGTAGCCTTCACGGCACGAACGCAGCGGCCGTGATCAGCAGGCTCAACCCGATACTGCGGGGCTGGTCGGAGTACTACCGGACGGCTGTGTCCAAGCAGGTCTTCGGAGACATCGACTCCACTTTGTGGTGGTTGCTGTTCAAATGGGGCAGACGCCAGCACAACATGAAGACAGGCCAGTGGATCGTGGACCGCTACTTCGGACGGTTCCATCCACGACGACAGGACCGCTGGGTCTTTGGCGACCGCACAACCGGCGCCTACCTGCGGAAACTGTCGTGGACGCCGATCCGCCGTCACCAGATGGTCAAAGCCGACGCGTCCCCGGACGACCCGGCGCTGAGCCACTACTGGGAACAACGACGGCGGCGGCGGCACCGGCCCCCGGCCACACCGGCACCGCTGTCCCAGTACCTACGACGCCCACAGGAATTTGCTTGAGCCGGATGCGATGAAAGTCGCACGTCCGGTTCTGAGGGGGCCCCGGCCCGGCAACGGGCCGGGGCTACCCGACGACCACCACGTTGATCCCGGTGCTGACCCAGTTCCAGCAACGTCATGGTGTTACTGACACGGTCGTGGTCGCCGATGCGGGCATGCTCTCGGCCGGTAACCTCAACGCCCTGGAGGATGCTGGTTTCAAGTTCATCGTCGGCTCACGACTGACCAAGGCTCCTTACGACCTGGCTGAGCATTTTGAGCGCCACGGGAACTACTTCACCGATGGGCAGATCCTGGAATCAACCAGGGTGATGGGCACCGGGAAGAACGCCCGGGAACGTCGCATCGTCTACCAGTGGTCCTTCAAACGTCAAAAGCGCGATGACCGCAACATCAACGCGATGATCGCCAAGGCCGAGAAGATCGCCTCCGGAGCCGCCCCGATGCGCAGGACGCGGTTCTTGAAGGTCACCGGTGCCACCAAGGAACTGGACCAGGCCACCATCGACCGGGCCCGCCAACTGGCAGGCCTGAAAGGCTACGTCACCAACCTGCCCACCCAGACCATGGCCGGCCAGAGCGTGATCGGCGCCTATCACGACCTGTGGCAGGTCGAAGCTTCCTTCCGGATGACCAAGTCTGACCTGGGCGCAAGACCGGTCTTTCACTACCGACGCGAGGCGATCCTGTCTCGCGTCAAGTAGTTGGCAGGATTTGTTCGATTTCGAAGTTGGGGATGGTGGGGTCGGCAAGGCCGGCGTGGACGTCGGCGGGACGGTTCCAGGCGAGCGCTTCGTGTGGGCGGACGCGGTTGTAGTCGTCCCGGTACGCGCTGATTTGCTCGACAAGCTCGAGGCCGTGGTCGATCTCTTCGCGGAACAGCCACTCGTATTTCATCGTCCCGAAACCGCGTTCGCGTGACCCGTTCTGCCCGGGCGTACGCACACGCGTGCGGACGTGCCGCAGCTCTGGGTGCGCGGCGATCAGCGCTTCGAAGGTGACCGACCGGAACGGGCCACCGTTGTCGGTCACGATCGTCAAGACCGGCGTGATCTCCCCGGTCACGGGCTCTACCGGGGCGTCATCGATCAGCGGGTGCCCGAGCAGCCCCTCGGCCTCGGCGAGGGCCTTCTCGACCGCGGTAACGGCGTCGTGCATGTTCGCCGTCGGGGACACGTGCGCGTCGAACTCGTACTTGGACCAGTAGTCCCGGCACGACGCGATCCGCCACGTCCCACCGGTGGTCGTCTCGTACTCAGAGAAATCCAGCTGCCACACCTGGTTCGGGCCGGTGGGTTCGGTCGCGAAGGCCGCCTTGCGGCGCTCCGCGAGGCGGCGGCGTTCCCGCTGGTAATGCGCGGGCAGGATCAGTCCCTCGTCGCGCAGGAGGCGCAGCACGGTCGACTGGGAGACGCGGTGCCCGTCGTGGCGGGTCATCGCCCAAATCTTGCGGTGACCCCACGCCGGATGCGCGAGCGCGTGCGTGACAGCGCGGCCCCGGGCGCCCTGGCGCGCGGGCTGCGGCCACGACCCCTTAAGCGGCCGGTCCACGCGTGCTTTGGCCTGCCAGCGCCGCCACGTGCGTTCGGGCATGTCGACCAGTGCGCAGAACCTCGAAGTCGACATACCCGCCTCCGCGCGGATCACCTCGAGGTCCTCGAAGGGCCCAAGCGGCCCTCCGCGCTCTTCTTCCACACCCGGATCTCCACGGCCGCTTCGCCGAGAGCCTGGGTCAGCTCGGCGACTTCGTCCTCGAGCTGCTGCTCCCGGGTCGACGGCTTCGACTTCCCGGCCTCGATGCCAGCCTTTCCGCCTTCGAGGAACTGTCGTTTCCAGTTCCCGATTGCCTGCTCGGAGACCTTCTCCCGGCGGGCGGCCTCGGCGATGGTGATCTCGCCTTGCAGCACAGCAAGCACGACGCGGAGCTTCTTCTCCGCAGGGATCGTCGGTGGACGACTCATGATGATCCAAACCTCTCAGCCGGGGTGTTGCACCAGCAACTAACTACCCCTGCCAAACATTCTGACGCGCGACAAATCCAGGCCCACCTGACTATCGTCTTCGCCGCACTGGCCATCACCCGCTACCTCACCACAGCGACCGGTACATCGATCAAGAAGATCGTGCGCACCCTGCGGCCCCTGCGTTCAGTGCTCATCGGCATCGAGGACCACCAGATCACCGCCGCCCCCGCCATTACCAACCAGGCCCGCGAAATCCTCAACCAACTACCCCCGATCACCACGGGGCACTAGGCCTGTGAGAGTCGCGGCAGAGAACCTGGGGCGGTTCACAGTGACACCTCCAGGTGGTCCCATGCTCGGGCAACGAGGTGGTCCCTTCACCCTGGCAAGCGACACAAGTGGGCCCGCATCGATGTGAGTCGCGCGGTCAACCTCGACAATCGCAGTAACTGAACCGCCTCGCCATTGAACTCCGGCGAGAATCTACAGCGCTTCTCCGACACTCTGGCGCTTCTCTTTCGGAAACAAACCTCGTAGCGCCTCGTATCCGAAATATCAGGAACGGCTCGCTAGACCTTCCGGGCCTGCTTGCGCGCATGTCGTGGCGGACCGAATGCGACTGGAGCGTTCTCGAGCACTGAAACCTCGCTCACGCGTCGTTCTTCGATAGCCTCCCCGAGCAGTTTAGCGGCCTTGCGTTCCTCACCGTTCGCAACGTTCCATGACCACCAACGATACTTCTGGGCAGTCTCATATGCGGGTCCATCCATTATGATTCGACCTTGGTGTAACCAAATCGCCCTGGTGCACATATCCTCAACCGTCTGCGCGGCGTGCGACACGAGAAAGACGGTAGCAGCACCCCTACGGAGTTCAGTCATCTTCTGTTCACTGCGGTCTCTGAACGCGGCGTCACCTGTGGCAAGGGCCTCGTCGATCAGGAGGATGTCTGGTGCGGCCGCTGCGGCGATCGCGAATCTCAGGCGCGAGCCCATGCCGGATGAATAGGTCCGCATAGGCAAATAGATGGACTTCCCGATCCCAGCGAGTTCCACGACCTCAGGGAACAACTGTTCGACCTCGTGCGGTGACTTGCCCATAGCCAGGAGCCCGATGCGTACGTTCTCCGCGCCGGATAGGTCCGGTAGCAGAGCAGCGTTGACTCCCAACAGCACCGGCGTGGACTCCGCCAACACAGTTCCTCGGCTTGGGGGTTCAAGGCCAGCGATAATCCGAAGCATCGTGCTCTTACCCGAGCCGTTTCGCCCGATGACACCGATTGACTCCCCCGAGCGAGCTAGCAGAGAGACGCCACTCAATGCTCGGACCAGTACCTCGGGTCTGGCGCCGAGGAGTCGCTGCGCGGCCACCTGTAGCGGAGCCCCCCCGACCCGCTCGGCCCTGTCACTCGACGGCACGCTGTAGCGCATGTGGACGCCTGATAGCGCGACGGTGGCAGCGCCTACAGGCACCTGGGTACTGGACTTGCGTTCTTGGGTGGTGTTACTCGCGGCCATAACGCTCCTCTGCCCGCCAGAAATAGATGAATCCAAGCAGAGCTGTGCCGACTGCCCAAGCGCCGAGGATCAACCATGATCGTGCCTCCGGGCTCACGCCGTAGAGGAGCAGGTCGCGTGACATGTCAAGGACTATGAACACGGGGTTCAGACCGAGGATCGCAAGAATCTGCGGATCGGTTACGAAGCGATCGAAGGAGTACAGTACACCGGAGCCGTAGAACCACAATCGTTGCACGAACTGCAACAGATGTCGGAAATCCGGTATCTGCGCGACAATCCGCGCGGCGAAGAATGCCACGCCCACGTTGAATACCGTTTGCAGGATGAATACAGCCGGGAAGAGGAGCCATCGCCACGTGACGTCGGCATGTGGGGGACTCATCTCCGCCGCATCCGGCGAAGGGACCATCACGATCAGAAGCAGCATGGTCCCGATGACAGGGAGCATGTTGAGTGCTTCTCGGAGGATAATAGAGATGGGCAGGGAGGCGCGCGGAAATGTGAAGCCGCGGATCATCGCCTTGGAACCGGTGATCGCTGTCGCCCCACTCGTCAGAGATCGGCCTGTGAACTGGAAGAGGAACACCCCGATGATCAGGTATCCAACGAACCTATCAATGCCGCGTGAGGTTCCCAGTAGGACGCCGAAGATGAGGAAGTAGATCGCACCATTCAGCAATGGCTGGAGCACCAACCATACGTTTCCCAAGATCATTCCCCGCCCGGTAGAGAAGGCGCGGGCTCGGGAATCAGCCCAGATGAAGTGGCGGCGATTCCAGAGGTCGAAGAGGTACCGCCTCAGTGCCGGGCGCTTGCCGACGGGTTTGAGGAACCAGCGGCCGATCACCTCTTTATGAGGGTCGTCGCTTTGGAGTTCTTGTACGAAGCGTGCGTTGTCCTGGACCTCCTGCTGGGGTTGTTGGTTCGTGCTCATCGCGTCTGATTCACCTCCTCGTAGATATCTGCATAGGTTAATCCGAGGGTCCGCCAAGTTCGGTCGCGGGCGAAGGAACGGCCTGCTCTAGCGTAAGCCGTTGCCAGGTCACGGTCGCATTGCAGTGCAGAAATGTGATCCGCGAGTTCACGAAAGTTGCTGGGATGGAACGTCTTCCCCGCACCTGGCGCGGAGACGATCTCGGCGAGCGCTGGCAAGTCGCTGGCGATCACTGGCCGACCCAAAGCCATGGCCTCGACCGGCTTTAATGGAGTGACGATCCGGGTCACTGGGAGATCACGGCGAGGGACGACGAAGGCATCCAATGCCTGGTACCACGTCCGTGCTTGGTGGCGGGGCACCCGGCCGGGAAACCTGACCCACTCCTGCAGGCCGAGCCGGCGAGTCTGAGCGATCAGGTCAGGTCGCGAGACGCCATCACCTACGAGTGCGCCTCGCACATCCAGCCCTTCTGCGCGTAGGACGGCAATCGCCTCGATGAGAGTGTCGAAGCCTTCATAGTCCACCAGCGAACTGACTGAACCCACCCAGAATCCGTCCGCGGGAAGCCCGAGTGCCTCCCGGGCTTGAGGCGGCGTCCGGCGCTGCTCCAACAGCGCCGCATCGACCCCGTTGGGAATCACGGTAACCTCGTCGGCGGCCCGGCCACGGGCGATGATGTCCTGGCGCAGCGTCTCACTGATCGTGACCACGTGATCGGCAGCGAGCATCATCTCCGTCTCCTTCTTGCGCAACAGCCGGTAGCGCTCGCTGGTTTCGGCTGCTGACTGAACAGAGGGATGGCGGGAGGCCAGCCATGTCTTCTCCAACTGCCCGCGTACCTCGTAGATCCAGGGGACGCTGAGCGCTCCGGCTATTGCCTGAGTTACGAGGGCGTTGGTGTAGTTGGTGGTGGTGTGGAGCACCGTGGGAGCAAACTCTTCCGCGATCGGCAAGGTCTGCCGGACCATCTGGTCCAACCGCGTAGCGGGTAGGCCGGCAAGGCGCGATGTCAACACGCGGTGGTAGGTGATGCCGTCAACCTCATCGGAAGCGCTGGCCCCGGCGAGCCCGACCGTGACGGGGTAACCGATCCGCGTCACCGCTGCCACGCTGACACCGGCCTGCGCCTGAGCCTTCAACACTTCGTGGCTGCGGAAGGCGTAGCCGCTGGCCGTATGCGGTACGGAGTTCGTCAACACGTGGAAGGCGCGGATGCCACCTCCTGGCGTGGGGCGGGCCCGAGCGGCGGGGGTCCTCAGCGCAAAGCCTGGGGCCAGAGTCGCGCGCTCGGAAGCCAGACGAGCGGCATACCGCTGCCCGGCCCGCCCGGCGCGGCGGGCCAGGCGGATCGCTTCGGTGATGTCGCCGTCGTTCCACGCCCCGCGCGCACGAGTGAGCGGTCGTGCCGACTCCAACCTCTCAGGCGCCAGGGCGGGGTCTCCTAACTGAACGGCCAGTTCAGCCATCACATGGCGTGGTAGCACTCGCTTCGGTGGCCTTGCTGCTGCCAAGGTGCCTGCGACGTCGTCGGTCCTTCCGGCAATGAATTGGGCCAGGGCGAGCCGCGCTCCCGCAGAAGCGCGCACAGCCAAAGCGCGGGAGAGCACCGTTCGGGCGCGGTTCGGCAGGCGCCGGGCGGCCTGGACCACCAGCAACAGCGGATCGTCTGCACCCTGCTGCAGCGCAGTCCGGGCGATCAGGAGGAGATTTCGCAGGACCTGAACCGGTCGGGCGGGTGTGGAGGCGGTAGGCACTAGGGCGTGTAGTCCGTGCCGTAGGTGTCCACGTACTCATCCATCGAGTCCGTGCGCAGCGCCTCACCCAGATCAGCGGTCTGGCTCTGGTTCACCACGTTGACCGACTGGCCCTGCTCGGTGCCGAACCCGGTGACCGGTGCCATCAACGACACCACCGAGTCAGTGTCGAAGTCCTCCAGCACCGTGGCGAGGGCGAGGGTGTCCTCCACGGTGAAGTCCCCGGTGACCCTGACGTTCTGGTAGAGCATCTCCACCAGTTCAGGGAATTCCTCCGGCTCCTCGGTGAGTTTCTCCTGGATACGCTCCAGCATCCCCACCAGGGCCGCTCGGCCACGTTCGGTGCGGTCCAGATCACCCAGCGGCATGCCCTGGCGCTGGCGGACGTAGATCAGGCCGTCGGTGTTCTCCAGCCGGATGCGCCCCTCGGGGAACTCCACGTGCCGCCCGGTGCTCTCCACGGTGACCGACGTGGCGTACTGGTTGTCCACCTCGAAGTACTCCAACCACCGGGTGAGGTTGATGAAGGAGTTCATGTTGGTCTGCACCGTGAAGTCGATGTCCAGGCCGCCGAGCAACTCATCCAAGGTGGCGTGCATGGTGTCCAGGCCACCGCGGGGGTAGGCGGAGTTGAGTTTCCCGTTCCCGAAGCCGGGGATGTGCACCCAGGAGTCCCGGCTGAAGGAGACCAGGTAGACGTTCTCCCGGTCCTCTGGGACGTGGGCCAGGATTATGGTATCCGGGTTGCCGACCATGGTGTCGGGGTCCCGATCGTCCGTGCCCAGCAACAGAATGTTGACCGGCCCCTCGGGCAGTGGGTCCTGTGCTTCGGGCTCCGGTTCAGGTTCGGGTTCCGGCTCCGGTTCGGGTTCGGGCTCCGGTTCCGGCTCAGGTTCGGGTGCAGCGCTGGTGGTCTCCTCCGGCTCGGGCTCCTCCGCGGATGAGCATGCCGTGAGGACCAGTGCCCAACTGAGCACGATCATCAGCAGCGCTAAGCCTCGGCGTGGCCGGCGGTCAGTGCGGCGCAGTGTCACGGGTGCAGCCACGACGATCCCCCCTGGTTAGGTCCTGAGCGTAAAGAGTCATCGTACGCAGGCGCTGGTGCATGCATCGGTAAGTACCTGTCTGCCCTACACCATCACGTGGGCAGGGTTGTGGCCGTAGAACTGCACATCCGCGTTGGCCAGCAACTCGGTGTCGGTGGTGTTCCAGGTGTGCCGGTGGTCGCCGTTGCCGGAGGTGGTGGCGCGGCGGTGCTGGATGAAGTTGAATCTGTCGGCCGAGTAGATCGTGGCGCCGGCCGCTGAGGCCGCGTCGAGGAACCCGGTGTCCTCCCCGCGGGGCACAGCAGGGAACGGGTGGGATAAGACCAGGTCGCGGCGAGCCACGATCGTCGGACCGGCGACGAAATCGGTGTATCGGTGCTCGCGCTCGGGGAACCGCAGCACGGTGGCGTCCGGGTCGGCGAGGTACATGAAGTGTGCTTGTTTGCCGACCACGTCGGCGCCTGCGTAGTCCATGGCGTACACCTGGTCGGACAGGTACTGCGGCCCGTACAGATCGTCGTCGTCGACCTTCGCCACCACATCCCCAGTGGCCGCCCGAGCCAGGATGTTCAAGCACTCGCCCAGGGGTGTCTGGGCGTCTGCGCTGAGGAATTCTATTCGCTCGATCCCGTGCTCGTTGGCTTGGTCGCGGGTTTCGGTCTCTGGCAGGTCGAATCCGTGGGCGAGGAGCAGGAGTTCGTAGTCGACATCCTGCTGGGCTGCGATGGTGGCCAGGACGTGCTCGATCTGGGCGGGTCGGTTGGTGGACACCAGAACCGAGACCGTGGGCCGGGCCTTTACGCGGTGCTCGGCGCCGATGCGGTCCAGGACAGCGTCCACCCGTCGGGTGTAGGTGTGCTCGGACCAGATCCGCCGCTGGGCCCGGTGCACCATCCGGTCGCGCAGTTCGCGGCTGCGGACCAGGGCGCGCAGGGTGTGTTCGGCCTCCTGGCGATCGTGCACCTGGGCGACCATGTCCGCGGTGAAGTAGTGCTCGATTGCCGGGCTCGGCGTCGAAACCACCGGGGTGCCGCTGGCGGTGATCTCGAAGATGCGCCGGGCGCACATGCTGGGGGAGTCCACCACGGAGTTGACGTTGAGGAACACCTTGTAGGCGCGGTTCGCCGAGAGCATCCGGTCATAGGTCAGCGAGCCGACCACACGTTGATCCAGCGGCGGGGGGAACTGGTAGCGATCATCCGCGCCCAAGTACCGGGAGAAGATCTCCAGGCCGGTTTCCATCCTCGGGCTGACGGCCTCGGCGGCGCCCAGGAGAAGATCCATCTGCTCACGGCGCTCGGGGTAGCGGTGGGCGAAGTACATGCCCGCGAAGGCGATGTCTCGGTGCTGGTGGCCGCCTGAGGGGCGCACCGGGTTGTGGATCGACTGCTGGGCGGCGAAGGGCAGCAGGCCGATGCGCTCGTGGCCCAGGTCGCGGCGGTAGACATCGAGGCGATTGGCATCGGTGGTGAACACGTGGTCGAAGAGCCGTGCCGAGTCCAGGAAGTCGGCGTAGTGGGCTGGGTCTTCCTTGTTCCAGAACACCGTGGGGACACCGTTGGTTCTGCACCACTCGACCAACTCGACGAACTGCGGGCGGGGAGCGCTGGTGCCGGTGAGGTGGTACTGCCACGCATCGGCATTGCCGTGCCAGGCCGACTCCACGAACAGCATCTCCACCGGGTGCTCGGTGAGCGTCTTCCGCCAGGAGGAGGGGGTGAGTTCGACCTGGACCCACTCGTAACTGAAGGCCAAGCGGGAGAAGTCATCGAGGATGACGGCGACCCGCATCTGCCTCCGCGGGGCCCGTTCTGGGAGCGGCCATGGGGGGAAGGTCAGGTGCCCATGGGCGTCACGCTGGCCCTCCAGCAGCGAGGGGGTGTGGCGGGTGGTGGTGCTGCGGTTCAGGTACTTGCGAAGTTGCCGGTGGCCCCCCGTGCGCAGATGCCACAGGGCGACGCGGGCTCGGTGGAGCCTAGACAAGGGGTGGGGCTTCCGACGCGGGGTGATGGCCCTCGTGGGTGCCGGGAAGGCGGCGTGATGGCCGCGCTGCGAGATCGCCCTCCCGGGATGCTGCCTCCATGATGTGCCAGCATAGTCAACCGATGCAGGCGGGATTGTGCGGTTGCGGGTCATGCGCGTAGGGGTGGGCGTCGTACACAACGGGGGTTTCGTGGTCGTCAGTCGACAAGTCCAGAGCGAGGCACTCTGAAGAATTGTCGGTTGGTGTAGCGACCCAGCAGGGCGCGACCGTCCGTGTCGTTGAGCGGTATGTGCCGTTCTACTCGGGCAAGATTGGTGTAGCGCAACGCTGGATTAGGCCGCGATGTCAGACCTCGGCGCAATCATGTGGCGGACGCGTGTGGAGGAGCGACCATGGCACCGAAGACTGCAGTTCGAGTGATGACTGTCGAGGAGGCGAAGGAGTTGCGCGCTGATTTGGTGCGCCGTTTGCCGTTCTCCGAAGAGGAGTTGCGCCATCGCGCGCAGCGGTTCGATCTTGATCCTCGGCAGTTGGCGGCCTATGACGAGATCGAAGACCTGGACTACCTACTCAAACACGCCGGATGAGCCAGCTCGCGGTTCAGGCTCGTCAGTTCGCTGATGAGTTGACCGCGACGATCGACGGAGTCGTGGTCGGTAATTCCCAGCCCTTCGACGCGTCTCTGGTAGCAGGTGGTGTGGGGGTGACTGTTCGACAAGAGCCTGGTACGGGCACCCCGTTGTCGGTAGACGGTGACACGACCATGTCTCTGCGAGTGCATTACCGTTGCGCTCTCGATTCATCCGAGAAGTTTCTTCGTGTTGAGAAGTCGACGTTCGCCCTCCATTACGGTGCTGAGGCCGACGGGCCACCGATATTTCGATACGACTACGACAGGGACATGCCGCATCCGCTCCCGCGAGCCCACCTCCAGGTTGATGAGGGCGCGACCTCCGATAACTCCGGGTTGTTCTCCTTGGCTGGATCCGGAACGTCTCGAGCGCGCCGGGTCCGGAAACGATGGGAGCGGGACGACTCGCACGGGCGACAAGGCGACCTGCACTTCCCACTTGGCGGGGATCGCTTCCGGCCGAGTGTGGAGGATGTGCTTGAGATTCTGGTGGACGCGTTCGGCGTGGATTGCGAACGGGGGTGGCGGTCGGTCCTCCGAAGAGGCCGCGTGCGTTGGCGCCGTATACAACTCATGGCAGCCATTCGAGACAATGCACAGGTGGCGGCGGAGGTGCTTGAATCTGAATTCGGCTATAAAGTGATTCCTCCCGCGGGCGGGCACCCGGCGTCGAAGGACGAGAACCTCCGTCGGCTCTGATCTGCCACCAACGAGCCAGTGGCCAGGCGCCCCCGCCCGGAAGGTGGACGCGATGTCCGAGGCCAGTTTCATCACTCCAGCGACTAAGGCTCGGCGCGCACGTCAAGGGCCGCCCGTGCATCGTTTTCGGCGCGAGTGTCCTACTGCGGATGCACAGGAGGTGGGTGTGCCAAGGAACGGGGATCGTCCCTCGTTGATGCCGTGCGGGAGAATGCGTGGCGATGACCCCTTCTGACCGATCGAGCACCGTGGTCTCCCTGCGCGCCCTGCTGCCCGGGGTCTATTTGCCCACGCTGTTGTTTGAGATCGGCGTGGGCGCGATGATGCCGATGATCGCCGTGTCCACCACCAGCCTGGGTGGGAGTCTGTCCACCGCGGCGTTAATGGTGTCGCTACTGGCGGTCGGCAAGATCCTGGCCGATGTGCCGGCCGGTGCACTGGCCGCGAAGGTGGGGGACCGTCCGGCGATGGTGGGGGCCTCCGGACTGGCGGTGCTCGCGCTGGCTGGGCTGGCGTTGGCGCCGAACTTGGTCACATTGGCCATCGGCGTGCTGCTGGTGGGGGCTTGTGATGCCGTCTACGGCCTGGCACGCCAGTCCTACCTGACCGCGGTGATCCACCCGCTGCGCCGGGCCCGGGCCCTGTCCACCCTGGGCGGGGTGGCCCGGATCGGATTATTCCTGGGCCCCTTCGTGGGTGCCCTGGCGATGGCAGGTTCGGAGGAACCATCCCGGTCCTACTGGGTGGGGGTGGTGACCTCCCTGGCCGCGGCCGTCGTCGTCGTCAGTGTTCGTGACCCGGCCAAGGACCTACCGCACACCGCCGCACCCAAGGGCGGGCGCATGGCTGTGCGGGCGGTGTTGCGCCAGCACCAGCGCGTCTTCGTCACCCTCGGGGTGGCGGTGCTGGGGGTGAGCGCAGTGCGTGGGGCGCGCAACACGGTGCTGCCGGTGTGGACCGAGTCCCTCGGGTTCGACCCCTCGACGACGTCACTGGTGTTCGGGCTGTCCGGCGCGATCGACATGCTGCTGTTCTACCCGGCGGGCAAGGTGATGGACCGGTTCGGGCGGCTGTGGGTGGCGATCCCCTCGATGGCGGTGATGGGCCTGGCGATGCTGCTGTTACCGCTCACCTCCACGCTGGTGGGGGTGTCGGTGGTGGCAATGGTGCTGGGGTTCGGCAACGGCATCGGCTCGGGGATCCTGATGACCCTGGGCGCCGATACCGCCCCACCGGGCCAGCGCGCCCAGTTCCTGGGGATCTGGCGACTGTTCGCCGACACCGGGGGAGCGGCCGGGCCCTTGGTGGTCTCGGCCGGCGCGGCGCTCGGATCGCTGGCCGCCGGGATCGTCTCGATGGGGGTGCTCTCGGGCGCCGTGATTGCGGCGCTGGGGCTGTGGGTGCCGCGGTGGTCGGTGCATGCCAATGCGCGGACGCGGCGGGAGGCGGGGGTGTGAGGGTCGTGTTGTTCGTGCGGACGCCTGCGATGTCGACTACGGGCTTGCGCGCCAGTCTCGCCCGCTTGCCTCACTGCGATGATCCCCCCGTTGCGGCGCCACGGCAGCGGTCGCGATTCAACAACAACATGCCAACCGTGGGCTGTAGTTTAAGTTTAGGCACCCTGCTAAACCTAAACTTATGATCGATTCGCGCGACTCGATTCACTTCCAGCCGGGCACCGAACTTATCGTGGACCGCAACCGAACGGAGATGGCCGTAGAACGTTGCCTCGAGGCAATCCGCCATGGCAGTTTGCCGGATGCAGCCGAGCGCCAACGAGTGGATGTCAAGGAAGAAGCGGGCCGGCGGGGTTCGGGCGCCTTAACGCGTGCGATTTGCAAGTACCTCTGCCTCAACCTCCCGTTTCACGTCAGCGTATGTCTCAGCGGCACGCCGGTAGACAGCGGAGCGCGCCTCTCTAGCCATGCTCGCCCGGCGCCCCGGCCGGAGGGGGGAGGCTCGTGGTCGTTTTGAGCGCGCCACGGCGCGCCTCGTTCGGCTCTTGTGCTGATGACCTCGCCACGCAACTCATCGGCAGAGGAGCGGAGTTGCTTTTCGATCGCCTCTGCATCCACTTTCTCGCCTGCGGTCCTATATGCGAGGGGTGTTGTCTTCACGGCGTGTGTCACGGCCGATGTCGACCCGTCGTCCCCTGAGGAGGGGGCCATGGACCCGGCGCGGCAGAAGACCATAACTAACTCACGCCAAAAGCTATGACGATGAAGCGATGACGCGATAGTTCATGACTTTGCCACTACCGCCGGAGCAACTCGGACCAGGGCGGAGCTCTTGCCAACTTGCGGCACCGCCGTCGTGCTTTGCCCTTCCAGGCCCTGCCCAGGGATCGACGCGGGCTCCGCGATCCGGCGACCGGGTGGAGCGATGAGGGTCGTCCTACAGCCCGTCGTGCTCGGCGGGCATCGGCGGGTCGCGGACGGGGGCTTCTGAACCGAGTCCCCGGCGCCGCTCCGTGACCTAATTGTGACTTATGTTACCGAACCGTGACATTGCTTCGCGAGCGGGTTACGGTCGCGGCACTTCCGAACCTGGAAGTCCGTGGGCGGACGCCGAACTCTGCCACCGCCCGCGGTCCATTAGCCGCCATGGCAGGGGCGGGGGACCCATGAAGACGGGACCGGCGTGCTGGTCCCTGGGGTGAAGTCTGGCCACGGCCAGGCCGGGTGTTTATCCGACCCGAACCCGACAGCTAACCCCGAAGGCAACCGGAGAAAACACCATGACACTACACAGCACCGCACGCGCGCGGCACCGAGCCGACGTGCGTCCCACCACCTTCCTCTCCGACCTGCCGGTGGGAAAGGTGGCCCGTCGCGGCACGGCCGGTGTGGCCACCGCGGGCCTGGCCTTCGGGCTGGCGATGCCCGCAGCCAGCGCCGACCCGGACGAGACCTACACCGTGAACGCCGGTGACACCGTCGGCAATATCGCCGCCGAACATGGCGCCAGCATCCAGGGGATCATCGACGCAAACGGCCTTCGCTCCGATGCGCGGATCTTCCCCGGTGACGAACTCACCATCCCCACCAGTACGGCATCGTCCAGTGCTGGTGGCGCCACCCACACCGTGAGTGCCGGTGACACCGTCGCGGCTATCGCGGCGCGGTACGGCGCCGGCGTTCAGGCGATCATCGACGCCAACGGCCTGGGTGCTGACGCGCTGATCTTCCCTGGGGACGAGCTCACCATCCCCGGTGGGTCGGGATCGTCGTCGGGGTCGGGATCGGCGTCAACGTCGGGATCGGGCTCGGGATCGGCTTCAGCCTCCGGGTCGGGCTCGGCGTCAACGGCGGGCTCGGGATCGGCTTCCGTGCAGCGGGGGACCGACACGGCCTCCCGTGACGGCCAGCGCTCCGCTGCGCCCTCCCCGCAGGCCAGCGCCTCTGGCAGTGCGATCGTCAACATCGCCCGCCAGTTCGTGGGCACCCCGTACGTGTGGGGTGGGTCCAGCCCGGCCGGATTCGACTGCTCCGGGTTCACCTCCTACGTGTACGCCCAGGCCGGCATCGACCTGCCGCGTAACTCCGGGGCCCAGCGCAGCGCCGGCCAGGTGGTCTCCGCCAGCCAGGCCCAGCCCGGGGACCTGGTGTGGTGGCCGGGGCACATCGGTATCTACACCGGCAACGGCAACCACATCGCCGCCCGTAACCCCGGCACCGCGCTGCACGAGAGCAAGATCTGGCGGGCCAACCCGACCTTCATCCGGGTGGCCTGACCGGCTCACGGACTCAACTGCCGCGTGCGACCCATCGGCCCGCCCCGAACTTCGGGGCGGGCCGATGCGTTTGCAGACCGGGCTGCTCGCCCATGATCAGGCGACTCCAGGGACGAAGCCAGCATTGGTCGGCTGAGGGGGTGGCTTCAGCCGATTGATGCTGACTTCGGGGGTGGGTTGATGTCGGCGGCCCATAGGGTCAGGGCTCGTGGGAACTCACTCAGCACGTACAGGCCACGGCCCGCCTGGCACGCCGGCCATGGCACCGCCTGCCGGAGCACCTCAGCGCCGCCGGCGGCCGTGGATCGCCGCGAGCATCGGCGTCGTCCTCGCTGCGGTCCTGGCCGGGTGTGCCGCCCTGCAGGGCGCCCCGGTGAACCCGCCACCGGCTCCCGCGGCCGCTCCGTCAGCGGCCGACGCGGCCGCGTCACTGACCGCTGTGGACACAGAGGCCTGGCTGGACGGTTTCCTGCCGGCAGCGTTGGAACGGGAGGGCGTGGCCGGGGCAGCGGTCTCGGTGGTCCACGAGGGCGAGGTGGTCACCGAACGTGGCTACGGCTACGCCGACACCGGCGCCGGCTCCGGTACCGGCTCCGGCTCCGACGACCCTGCCTCGGCGCCGCAGCCGGTCGAGGCCCAGCGCACGCTGTTCCGAGTCGGATCGATCAGCAAGGTGGTGGTGGGCATCGCCGTCATGCAACTGGTCGAGGAGGGGGCCGTGAGCCTGGATCACCCGGTCGCCGACTACATCGACCTCGACATCCCCACCACCTACGACGAACCGATCACACTGCGCCACCTGCTGTCCCACACCGCCGGCTTCGAAGAACGCCTGGCCGGTGTTTTCCTCGACCCAGCCGGCGACGTCCCGCCACTGCGCGAGGTGCTCGCCGACCCGCCGCGGCAGATCTACGCCCCCGGTACCACACCGTCGTACACCAATTACAGCAATGCACTGGCCGGCTACGTCGTGGAACGCGTGAGCGGGATGAACTTCGCCGACTACGCCGCCGAGCACGTCTTCACCCCGGCCGGGATGTCCACCGCGACCTTCGCCCAACCGCTGCCCACCGAACTGGCCGAGCAGATGTCCGGCGGCTACCCGCACCTGCGCGCCGAGCCGGCACCCTTCGAACTGGTCGGCCTCGCCCCCGCCGGGGCGATGAGCGCCACGACTGCGGACATGAGCGCACTCATGCTCACCCTGCTGGCGGCCGAGGACGGTGACCCCGGCTCCCAGGTGCTGTCACCGGAGTCGCTGCGCACCATGGCCGAGCCGGCGTTCGGCGCCGACACCCTCGGCGGGCTAGCCGGCGGGCCGCGCACCGGCCTGGGGCTGTATGAACTGGACCGCAACGGCCAGCGCATCGTGGGCCACGGCGGGGACACCTACGTCTTCCACGCCGAGATGCAGATCTACCCCGAGACCGGCACCGGGATCTACATCGGACTGAACAGTTCCGGGGTGGGTCCGATGTCCACCGCCGTGATCCGCGATCAACTCGTGTACGGGTTCACCGACCGGTACTTCCCCGACACCCGCACCGCTCCGGAGCCGACGGCCACCGCCGCGGAGCACGCGCAGGTGCTCGCCGGGTCCTACATGACCACCCGGGGGGTGCAGAGCAACTTCGTGCGGGTGTACTCCGCGCTCGTACCGGTCACGATCAGCGCGACCGGCGACGGCACCCTCACCATGGACGCGTTGGTGGATGCCTCCGGGTCGCCGCGGGTGCTGGTGGAAGTGGAGCCGTGGGTGTGGCAGGAGGTCGGCGGGCAGCAACGCCTCGGCGCCGACGTCGTCGATGGGCAGGTGCGGGCCGTGGGGCTGCACCCGGCGATCGCGTTGGAGCCGCTGCCGGCAACGTTGGCGCTGGTGCCGTGGGTGCTGGTGGGGACCTCGGTGGTGCTGGTGGTCGGGCTGCTCGGCCGCCCGGTGGCGGCGCTGGTGCGCCGGCGCTACCGGGGCCGCCTGCAGACCTCGCGAGAGGACCGGTGGCTGCGGCTGGCGTGCACGGTCGGTGCGGCGGTGGCCTTGCTCGCGGTGGGCCTGTGGGCGGTGGTGGCCGCGATGCTGATGGGCTCCGGTGGCGCCCCGGCCCTGCTGATCCGGGTGGCGCAGTTGCTGACCCTGGTGGCGGTGTTGGCGGTGATCCCGGCCGGGATGCGTTTGGTGGGTTCGCTGCGCCGGCGGCGCTGGTGGTCTGCGGGCAGCGCGGCGTTCTTCTCCCTGGCCTTCGCCGGCCTGGGTTACGTGGCGGTGGTGGGCCGGTTGCTGAGCCTGGACATCACCTACTGAGGAGTGGTTTGAAACTTCTGCGGCCAAGCCTGAACCGCTAGACATCCGATCTTTTGGTGTGGGTTGGTGGCGATCTTCTGGGACCGTCCCCGTTTGCCGTGTCGAACCTGTGCTATACATCCTATGTCTAGGATCTCTGCACGCGTGCCACCCATCTCGAAAGGACATCGCCTGCCATGGGCACCATCACGGCCCTTGAGTCGCGGGACGTTCGATTCCCCACTTCCCGTCAACTGCACGGCTCCGATGCGATGAACCCGGATCCGGACTACTCCGCCGCCTACCTCACTCTGCGGACCGATGAGACCCTGCCCGGTGGTGAACCACTGGCCGGCCACGGTTTCGTCTTCACCATCGGCCGCGGCAACGATGTACAGACTGCGGCACTCGCAGCCCTGGCCGATCACGTCCGGGGCCTGGATGTCGACGCGGTGTGCGAGGACCTCAGCCTGGTGCCCCGCCGGCTCACCGAAGACTCCCAACTGCGGTGGCTGGGACCGGAGAAGGGCGTCATCCACATGGCAGTCGGCGCCGTGGTGAACGCCGTGTGGGACCTGGCCGCCCGCCGAGCCGGCAAGCCGTTGTGGCGCTTCATCGCCGAACTGTCGCCCGAGCAACTCGTGGCGTGCATCGATTGGCGCTACCTGGAGGATGCGCTCACCCCCGGTGAGGCTCTGGACATGCTGCAGGAGAAGGTAGCGGGACGGGCTGCGCGCACCGATGAGTTACTCGCCGAGGGCTACCCCGCCTACACCACCACACCCGGGTGGCTCGGCTACTCCGATGAGAAGTTGACGCGGTTGTGCCGCGAAGCGGTGGCCGATGGCTACCGCACGGTGAAACTCAAGGTCGGTCAGTCCCTCGACGAGGACATCCGCCGGCTCTCCCTGGCCCGGGAGGCGCTCGGCCCGGACGTGCATCTGGCGGTGGACGCCAACCAACGGTGGGGTGTGCACGAGGCGGTGCGGTGGATGACCGCGTTGGCGCCTTATGACCTGGCCTGGATCGAAGAGCCGACCAGCCCCGACGACGTGCTCGCCCACGCCGCGATCCGCCGGCAGATCCCGGTTCCGGTCTCCACCGGAGAGCACGCCCAGAACCGGATCATCTTCAAGCAACTGATGCAGGCCGAGGCGGTGGACCTGATCCAGATCGACGCTGCCCGGGTGGGCGGGGTCAACGAGAACCTGGCGATCCTGTTGCTGGCGCAGAAGTTCGGGGTGCGGGTCTTCCCCCATGCCGGCGGTGTAGGCCTGTGCGAACTCGTGCAACACCTGGCGATGGCCGATTACGTGGCGATCTCCGGGACGAAGGAGGACCGTGCGATCGAGTACGTCGATCACCTGCACGAGCACTTCGAGGATCCGGTCATCATCCGCGACGGGCGCTACCTGGCACCCAGCGCCCCGGGCATGAGCGCCCGGATGAGAGACTCCTCGGTGCACGCCCACCTGTACCCCGGCGGTGCGGTGTGGCTGGAGGAGGACGAGCACAGCAACGCGGAGCGGGAGGCAGCACAGGCATGAGGGTCGCCGTTCACACGAAACTCAAAGCGGGCGCCGAGCAGGCCTACGACGAGGCGCATCGGGAGGTGCCGGCCGAACTGGTCGCAGCGATGCGGGCCAACGGGGTGCACGACTGGCGCATCTGGCGCAGCGGACTCGACGTGTTCCAGGTCATCGAGTGCGACGACTATGCCGCACTGCTGACAGCGCTGCGCGACCTGCCGGTGAACATCGCCTGGCAGGAGCGCATGGGCCAGATGCAGGACGTCACCCACGACTACTCCGCTGACGGCGCAGATGACGGCCTGCCGATGGTGTGGAACATCAAGGACGTCCCGTGAGCGTGGTCTTCGGTGCGGCATCCATCGCCGGGCTCTACCGGCCGGTCAGCCGCGATGACGCGTTGGCCACTCTCGAGGAGGCGTGGAACCGGGGCATCCGTGCCTTCGACACCGCCCCGCACTACGGGGTGGGCCAATCGGAGACGTTGCTCGGTGAGTTCCTGCAGGACAAACCACGCGACTCCTACACCCTGTCCACGAAGGTAGGACGGCTCCTGTACGAGGACCCCGACGCCCAGGACGGCACCGACGGGTTCTTCGGGGTGCCCAAGCGCTCCCGGATCCGGGACTACACCCGCGACGGCGTGCTGCGTTCCCTGGAGGACTCCCTCCAGCGCCTGGGCCTGGACCGGGTGGACAGCCTCTTCGTGCACGATCCCGAAGACCACATGGACGCTGCCCTAGACCAGGCGGCGCCGGCGCTGGCTCAGTTGCGCGACGACGGGGTGATCAGCAGTTACGGGGTGGGCACCAACTACGCGCAGGTCGCGGCACGGTTCGTTTCCGAAACCAGCGCCGACCGGATCATGGTCGCCGGGCGGTACTCCCTGGTCGACCGGCGCGCTGATGCCACGTTGCTGGAGTTGTGCGCCCAACGGCAGGTGCGCGTGCAGGCGGCCGGGGTGCTCAACTCCGGGCTGCTGGCCAGACCCGGCCCGGGTGCCCCGTTCAACTACGAGCCCGCACCGCAGTGGCTCATCGAGGTAGCCCAGCAGATGGCCCGGGCCTGTGCCCGCTATGACATCGCGCTGCCCGCGGCCGCGTTCCAGTTCCCCACCCGCCACCCGGCGGTGGAGGCGATCGTCATCGGCCCGGGCCGCGTGACCACCGTGCAGGACACCTTCGACCAACTGGCCGTCTCCATCCCCGAGGAACTGTGGGAGGAACTGGAGGCACTGCTGCCCGATCAGGACCGGTTGCCGTCATGACACCGGCTGCACAGAGCCCGCAGATCCTCGATGCCCACCTGCACGTGTGGGATCTTCGGGTGAACACCTACCCGTGGCTCACACCCGAACTGGGCCCGCTGTATGCGAACTACTCGATCCAGCAGGCACGCGCCGAGGCCCGGGCCGCCGGGATCAGCGAAGCGATCCTGGTGCAGGCCGAGGACTCGGTCGCCGAGACCGACTACCTGCTCGGCCTGGCCGCCGAGCACTCCTGGGTCCGCGGTGTGGTGGGCTGGCTGCCCCTGGATGACCCGGCGGCCGCTGCGGCGCTGCTGGAGCGCTACGACCACAACCCGCTGCTCGTGGGGCTCCGGCACCTGATCCACGACGACCCCAGACCCGACCTGCTCGACTCCCCGGAAGGGCGCCGCACCATGGCCGCCGTGGCCGAGCACGGCTACCCGGTGGACATCCCCGATGCGTGGCCGCGTCACCTGCAACAAGTGGAACGCCTGGCCGCCGCCGTACCGGGCCTGACCATCGTCGTCGACCATCTGGCCAAGCCACCGCGTGGCCAAGCCGACTTCGGCGACTGGGCGAACACCCTGCACCAGGTGGCCGCGCACGAGAAGACCGTGGCCAAACTCTCCGGGCTGCACAAGCCCGGGCAGCCCTACACCGCCGCGGCGCTGCGCCCGTCCTGGGAGGTGGCCCTGGAGGCGTTCGGTCCGGACCGGTTGCTGTACGGCAGCGACTGGCCGATGAGCGTGCCCCACGGCGGGTACGGGCCCACCCACGAGGTGCTCATGGAACTCGTGTCCGAGCTGTCCGCACCGGAACGCACGCGCATCCTGCGGGACACCGCACGCCGGGTGTACCGGTCGGCCGATTCCTGAACAACCCGGAGGAACCCCTGATGCCCACCACCCCGAGCGCGACCGGCCTGGAGATCGCGATCCAGGACATCGAGGGCGCCCACGTGGCCGCGGCCCACGGCGCGGACCGGGTAGAACTGTGCCAGGCCCTGGCACTGGGCGGGCTGTCACCCAGCCGAGGACTGATGACGCACGTCGCGGCGACCGGGGTCCCCTTCCGCGCGCTGATCCGCCCCCGCGCCGGGGGTTACCGCTACACGCCGGCGGAGGTCGCCGTGATGGTCACCGACGTGCGCACCGCGCTGGAGTGCGGGGCCGAGGGTGTGGTGATCGGTGCACTGACCGACGACGGTCTGGATCACGCCACCTTGCGAACGCTCGCCGACGCCGCCGACGGCCGGCCGGTGATCATCCACCGGTGCATCGACGTCCTCCTGGCCGATGGGCGGCACGACCCCGCGGCGCTGGTCGAGCAGATCCGGGCCACCGGGGCCACCGGGGTCCTCACCTCCGGCGGGGCCCCCCGGGCCGGGCAAGGGCGGGCCGTGATCGGTGCCCTGGCCGCGGCCGGTGGCGGTGACTTGGAGATCGTTGCCGGCGGGGGAGTGCGTCCCGAGGACGTGCCCGCGCTGGTGGCCGCGGGAGCCGACGCGGTGCACCTGAGCGCGAGCCGTGAGGTGGCCACCGGCCCCTCCGGGCCCGGGGGAGGAGAGGACACCTTCTCCACCACCGACGCCGGAGGTGTGGTTGCAGTTCGTGCGGCGGTCGACGCGCTCGCCTGACTCTTTGTGGGACCTAGTGGCGCGGGGGCAGCAGCGTGGCACTCAGGGACGGGTCAGCCATGTCCGGGTCGAAGGGGTACATCGGCCGCTCGATCCGTTCATGACCCAGCCGCAACAGGTCCTGGTCCACTCCGCCGGGGGTGAGCGCCATCCGCCAGTCCGCGGCCAACCCGTACAGGTACGGCTCGAGGTAACCCACCTTGGAGATCACGATGTCGAACTCGTCCGGATCCACTCCGGCGTGGCCGAAGTCCTCGGCCAGGTGGTAGGGCTTGCGCCGCTCGGTCACCACCACATGCAGACCGCCCACCCGGATGACGGCGACGGCCCCTGCCACCGGATCGGTTCCGCTGACATGCTCGACGACGCCGTCCAAGGTTACCGGGGGCTCGTGGATGTCGTCGATGCGGGCACCGGCCTGCAGGCGCACCGGCGCACCCACGCCCGCCTCCGCAGCCTGGCGGGCAGCAGGGGCATCAGGCAGCGCGGTGTACAACACCTTGACCTGGCCCCCGGTGACCCGGGAGTCCTCCAGCAGGCGCGCAACCGCCCAGGTCATATCGCCTGAGCCGCCGGCGGTGGGGTTGTCCCCGGAGTCGGAGATCATGAACGGCCGGGCCGGGCTCGAGATCGCCTCGTCCAGGCACTCGGTGAACGTGCCCGTGGGGGCGACGAACTCGAAGTCCGCCCGGGCCTGCCAGTACAACCGCGCCAGCCGCTCGGCCTCGCGGGTCACCACGTCGGTGTCGAACCCGGTGACGACCACGGTGGCGTTGCACCGGGGCTCATCAGCCCAGGCATACCCCACCCAGATCGCGGCATCGAGCACGTCATCCAGGGCCTCGACCACCGGAACCTCGGCATAGATCCGCTTCGCCGGATCGATCCGGGTGGACGTCTTCTCCCCGGGCAGCAGCACGGGAATGCGCACCCACGCCTTGTGGGGCCGCGTGCCGCTGGTGAGTACCTCGACCAGGTTGGCCACGGTACGCTCCCGGGACTCCATGGCGTCCTCGTGCGGGGCCATCCGGTAGCAGGTGATCAGGTCGACGGCCTCCAGCAACGGCTGGGTGACGTTTCCGTGCAGGTCCATCGAGGTGGAGATGACGGTTCCCGGCCCCACGGCCTCGCGCACCCGATGTGCGAAGTGGCCCTCGGCGTCGGCCATCCTCTCCACCGACATCGCCCCGTGGATGTCGAGGAAGACGCCGTCGAACGGGCCGTGCTCGGTGAGCAGATCGAGAATCTCGCGCTCCATCTGCTGGTAGGCCCCGGCCAGGACGGCGCCGCCGGGGATCGCCCGCGCTTGCATCAGGGGCACCCACTCGGCGGCGGCGCGAAGGGGTTGGTCGTTCTGCAGGAACGGGTAGTACTCCAGGAGTTCATCCCCGCGGCGTTGGACGAAATCCTCCAGGCCGGCGCGGTGGGGTGAGAACGTGGAGGACTCGATCGCGATTCCGACGATGGCGATCCGGGGTCGGGTGGTGGACGAGGAGGTCATGACTTCCCTTCGTCGATGTGATGGGAGAAGACGGCGGACAGTGCGAGGCGACCGGCACCGATCACTCCGGCATCGGCACCGGAGAGCGTCGGCTCGATCAGCAGGTGCCGCGTGACCAGGGGGTGACAGCCCTCGTACAGACGGCTACGGACCGCGGCCACGAACGGTTCCA
The DNA here is from genome assembly GCF_049725055.1 of Pseudactinotalea sp. Z1739. The sequence continues at coordinate 24,275 of NZ_JBMPQA010000005.1, forward strand.
CGGTTGACAGGACCCCACCCAGGTACACCGCGCCGGGATTGACGAAGTTCACCACGGTGGCCAGCACCTCACCCAAGTATCCACCGGCGGCCCGGACCAGCGACGTCGCCGTCGGCAGGCCCTGGGCGGCCTGCGCCACCATCTCCTGGGTGCCGGCGACCTGGGCGCCTTGTTCCTGCAGCAGGCGAACGATCCCGGCTCCACTGGCCACAGTCTCCAGGCAACCGAGGTTCCCGCACGAACAGGGCGCGTCACCGGCGCTAGGTACCCGGGTGTGAGTGATGTCCCCGGCCCCGAACGTGGAACCCCGGTAGACCTGACCACCGATGATCAAGCCCGAACCGATCGCTGTTCCGGCTTTGACGGTGACCGAGTCGTAGTCGGCGGCTCGCGTGAGGTGTTCTCCCAGTGCCATCGCGTTGGCATCGTTCTCGATCACCACCGCGACGCCCAGACGCTCGTGGAGGAACTCGGCCACCGGGAAGAGGTTCCAACTCGCTAACCGGGACGCTTGGATCACGGTGCCGCGCGTGAAGTCGACCGGGGCCGCCACGGCCAGTGCCACCGCGCGCAGCCGTCCGGGCTCACCGGCTCCCAGTTCCGCCAGGGCGGTAGCGAGTCGCTCCAACGTGGGCTCTGGTCCCTCGGCTGCCGCGATGGTCAGGTCCTGCACTTGCCGCACGTCTCCGGAGATCCCGATGATCCCCAGGCGCGCGTGGTGACTGCCGAGTTCAGCCACACCGACGTATCCGGCCTCATCGCGCAGTCGCAGTACCCGCGGCCGGCGACCCCCGCGGGAGGCGCCCTGGCTGTGTTCGTACAGGACGTCGTCGTCGAGTAACTGCTGCACGTGCAGCGAAATGGTGGAGGGGGAGACATGGAGGGCGCGGGCGAGGTCGGCTCGCGAGGCTGCCTCGCCGGTGGAGACGAGTTCCACGATGCGGTTGGTCACCCTCACGTGGGCACTTCCTTCGCTATCGAACTAATAAGGCCATAAGCGTGCAGCGGGATCGCAGGATCGCGGGCCTCGATGGGGCGTATCCGGGATCACGGTTGGGTAACGGTTCAAAAACCCTGGCAGACATCCTATGTTTATCATGATTTAGTATGCATAAGCGAAGCAACTTAGTTCAGGACTGGATTAAGTGTATGCCTCGTGATGCCGGCAGGAGTCACTGCTCGACACGAGGCCAGAGAAGGAGGTCATTGGTGACTGGTGACATCGGGTGGTTCACGCACGACCGCTTCGGGCTCTTCGTCCACTTCGGGCTCTACAGCGGGTTGGCTCGCCACGAGTGGGTGATGACCCGTGAGCGCACCCCGGCGGAGGAGTACGAGAAGAACGCCGAGTTCTTCGATCCCGACCGGTTCGATGCCAAGGCGATCGCCAAGGCGGCCAAGGCCGCGGGTATGCGCTACGCGGTCCTCACCGCCAAGCACCACGAGGGCTTCGCGCTGTGGGATTCGGCGCTCTCGGACTACAACTCGGTCGCCGTGGCCGGCCGGGACCTGGTGCGCGAGTTCGTCGAGGCCGTCCGTGCCGAAGGGCTGCGGGTCGGTCTGTACTTCTCGGTGATCGACTGGCACCACCCGGACTTCACCATCGACTACCACCACCCCCTGCGGGACCTGCACGATGCCCGCGAGCGGAACAAGTCCCGGGACATGAACCGCTACCGGGAGTACCTGCACGGTCAGGTGCGGGAGGTGCTGACCAACTACGGCCGGTTGGACTACCTGTTCTACGACTTCACCTATGTCGACCCGCACAACGGCTGGGAGGGCAAGGGGCCCGAGGACTGGGACGCCGAGAAGCTGCTGGCCATGACGCGCGAGTTGCAGCCCGGAATCGTCGTCAACGACCGCCTGGGAATCCCCGGTGACCTGGTGACACCGGAGCAGTACCAGCCCGACGAGCCGATGCGGCGCGACGGTGCGGAAGTCGTCTGGGAGGCCTGCCAGACGCTCAACGGCACCTGGGGCTACCACCGGGACAACCTGGACTTCAAGTCCTCCGACCTCTTGGTGCGCATGCTGGTGGACACGGTGTCCAAGAACGGGAACCTGCTGTTGAACATCGGGCCCGATGGTCGTGGCGCCATCCCCCCGCAGGACGCTGAGCGGCTGGCCGCCGTCGGACGCTGGATGGACGTGCACGCCCCGGCCGTCATCGGTGCCGGAGCCACCGACCTCCCCGCACCACCCGGCACGGTGCTGACCCGCCGGGAGGACCGGCTCTACCTGCACCTGCTGGTCTGGCCCTTCGGGCACCTGCACCTGCGCGGCATGGCCGACAAGGTGCGCTACGCCCGCTTCCTGCACGACGGCTCAGAGGTGCAGCGCAGCCAGATCGAGCCGGACCAGCAGGCCTGGAACACCCACCCCGGTGGACAACCACCCGGAACCCTCACCCTGCACCTGCCCGTGCAACGCCCGCAGGTCGAGGTACCCGTGATCGAACTCTTCCTGGCCCAGGCCTGACCCACCCACCGATTAACAACAAGGAGTATCGAATGAGGACGAGAAGGACTATGGCGCTGGCGGCCGCGACCAGCGGGCTGCTGGTGCTTGCCGCGTGCGGCGATGGCAACGGCGGCGGCGGCGATGCGGCAGCCGGTGACAACGGTGACGGCGAACAGCACACCGTGGTCTTCGACATGTGGGCCGGCGGGGAGAGTGAGGTCGAGGCTCTGGAGGCCCAGATCGCTCACGCCGAGGAGGAGCTGGGAGACGTCACGATCGAGTTGCGCTCCGCCCCGTGGAATGACTTCTTCACACAACTCACCACTCGGATGTCGTCCGGTGACATGGCCTGCGTGACCGGGATGAACGGCCAGCGGCTCTCCGGGTACGCCGAGGCCTTCCTGCCGCTGGGCGAGGAGGAACTCGCCACCGCCGGCATCGACCCCGCAGAGTTCACTGACGGATCGCTGGACATCATGACCCACGACGGCGTGCTGCGCGGCCTGCCGTACGACGTCGCGTCGATGATGGTGTTCTACAACAAGGACGCCTTCGACGAGCAGGGTGCCGACGAGCCGCAGCTCGGGTGGTCATTCGACGACTTCGAAACCGCGGTGCAGGATGTGCACACCGACGAGATGCCCGCCTTCGGTATCGGGTTGGGTGAGTTCCAGTGGATGTCACTGCCGATCGCTCGGGCCGAGCAGCAGCCGGTCACCGAGGCCGGGGAACTGGATCTGACCAACCCGGACTTCGTCGATGCCGCCGAATGGTATGCCGATCTCGCGCTGGAGGGGTATGGCGAGGCTCCGCCGTCGGCCTCGGAGACCGGCTGGGGCGAGCAGCAGTACGAGGCAGGAAACGTCGCCATGGCGGTGGACGGAACCTGGAACGCGGTGTCCTACCTCGATAACCAGGGCGGATTCGAGGCCGGCATGGTCGACCTTCCCTCCGGCGACGGTGGTGGCCTGGCCCTGGTCCTCGGCTCGGGTTACGGCGTGAGTGCCGACTGCGAGGACCCCGAGACTGCGCTGCGGGCCCTCGGCGCGCTGGTCGGCGAAGCCGCCCAGGACGAGATCGCCTCCTCCGGACGCTCCTACCCGGCCCGGGTCTCCTCCCAGCCGCTGTTCTTCGAAGCCCTCGATGAGGACATCCGCGACGAGGTAGAGGCCGCATTCGACGCCGCCTTCACCAACCTGGAGGGCCAGCGTTCCACCGACGACTGGGCACAGGTCAACGAGATGCTCCAGCCCAACCTCGTCTCGGTCTTCACCGGCCAGACGACCATGAGCGAGGTGCTGGAGAACGCTCAGCAGCAGTTCGGAGAGTGATGACGGCGTGACTGCGGCCACTGCTCCTCACCGGCGCGGCGGCAACCAGTTGCGAAGGATCGAGTCCCGCCAGGCGTTGGGCTTCATCAGCCCGGCCCTGGCGGGCCTCGCCCTCTTCACGGTGTTGCCCGTCGGCTTGTCCATCATCATGAGCCTGTACGACTGGCCCGCGATCGGCGAGCGGGAGTTCATCGGGTTCGGCAACTACATCAGCCTGTTCACCTCGAACCCCGACTTCCTTCCCGCGCTGCGCAACACCGCAGTGTTCACGCTGCTGTTCGTGCCACTGAACGTCACCGTTGCGCTCACCCTGGCTCTTGTTCTGGGGCCGCGGATCCGTGGACGGGCCGCTTTCCGGGTGCTGTTCTTCATCCCCGTGGTGACCCCGATCGTGGCGAACGTGCTGGTCTGGCGCATGATCCTGCAACCGCGCGGACTGATCAACGGCTTGTCCACGTCCCTGTTCGGACTGGACCTCCCCAGTTTCCTGGCCCACCCACAGTGGGCGATGATCATGGTGGTCATCATGTCCGTGTGGGCGGGCATGGGATACAACATGCTGATCTTCTCCGCAGCCTTGGAGCAGTTGCCCGAGCCCGTCCTCGAAGCCGCCCGCATCGACGGAGCGCATGGCTTCCGGATGCTGTGGAGGGTCGTCCTGCCGCTGATCTCCCCGGCCATCTTCTTCGCCACGGTGATGACGATGATCACCGCGATGCAGGTGTTCGCCCAACCCCAACTCCTCACCGGAGGTGGCCCGGGGAACGCCACCATCCCACTGGTGATGTTCATCTACAACCAGGCGTTCACGTTCCAGGAGATGGGCTTGGCCGCGGCTGCCGCGTGGATCCTGTTCGCCATCATCATCACGTTGACCGCGTTCCAGTTCCGGGCGCAGAAACGGTGGGTGCACTATGAGCACTGACGCAACGAAGGTCGAGCCCGGCACGGCTGCGGCGATCCCGGGTGTTCCGCTGAGCAGTGAGGGCGCCACCCGGCCCGGCGGCCGCGGGGTGCTCGCGCATGTCTTCATCGTGCTGGCGGCGCTGATCTTCGCCGCTCCGTTGATCTACGCCTTCTTCTCTGCGTTGAAGCCCAATGAGGAGATCTACTCCCTCCCGCCGACGCTGCTCGGCTCGGAGGTGCGGTGGGGCAACTTCATCGAGGTGTTCCGTTTCGGGCCGTTCCTCACCTACATCCGCAACTCGTTGCTGGTGGCCGTCGCCGGGACTGCGGTGGTGCTGGCGGTCTCCACCACGGCCGGATACGCCTTCGGACGGTTGCGCTGGCGCGCCCGGGACCTGGTGTTCATCCTCTTCCTGGCCACGCTCATGGTGCCGCAAGAGGTCCTCGTGGTGCCGATGTACGAACTGATGCAGTGGTTCGGATGGGTCAACACACCGCAGGCACTGATCCTGCCGTTCGCGTTCACCGCGTTCGGCACCTTCCTGATGCGCCAGTTCTTCCGGGCGATTCCGTATGAACTCGAGGAGGCAGCCCGGGTAGACGGCGCCGGCCCGGTGCGCACCTTCCTCCTCATCATCCTGCCGTTGGCCAAATCGGCGGTGGCGGTGCTGGCGGTCTTCACCTTCATCAGTTTCTGGAACAGCTACTTGTGGCCGCTCATCGTGGTGTACGACTACTCCACGCTGGGCACCCTGCCGATCGGTTTGGCCACCTTCTCCGGCCAGTTCGGCACTCGGTGGGACCTGCAGATGGCCGCCAGTATCATCTCGATGATCCCCACGATCCTGATCGTGCTCCTCCTGCAGAAGCACCTTGTCAAGGGCATCGCGACTGCTGGGCTGGGTGGGCGTTGACCAGCAAGGACCACGTAGTACTCGGCATCGACATCGGCGGTCAGGGGATCAAGGCATGCCTACTGGACGCTGCGGGTGAGGTCCTGGAACGGGGGCGCACCCCGACGCCGCGGGGTGGGCAGGCGATGCTCGATGCCGCTGCAAACATCGGTGCGAGTCTGGTCAAGAGCCACGGCCGCCCCCTACTGGCTGCTGGTATCGGTACCGCTGGAGTGGTCCAGGACGGTGTGATCGTTGCGGCGTCCAGTTCCTTCACCGGCTGGGTGGACACCCCGGTACGGACCGCGATGCAAGAACGGTTCGGGGTGCCCGTCGTGGTGGAGAACGACGTGAACGCCTTCCTCGCCGGCGAAGCAAGCCTCGGAGCGGTTCGCGACCATCGCGATGTGCTCGGGATCGCCCTCGGCACCGGTGTGGGCGGTGCCCTCTGGTTGGGCGGCGCCTTGTACGGCGGTCCGCAGGCTGGTGCCGGGGAGGTCGGGCACATGCCCGGCTTCGGTGCCGATCCGTGCACCTGCGGTCAGTTCGGGCACCTGGAGACGCTGGCCGCCGGGCCTGCGATCGAGCGGCGCTACCGAGAACGCGGCGGCGCGGTGGTGACCGGAGGAGCGGCAGAGGTCGCTCGCCGGGCCCGGGCCGGTGACGGCGCCGCGGTTCAGGTCTTCGCCGATGCCGGTGCTGGGGTTGCCCGCGCCGCGCTCATGGTGGCCGCCATGCTGGACGTCGTGGAGGTCGTGATCGGCGGTGGCCTGGCCGGGGCGGCGGACCTGCTGGGCCCGGCGATTGATGAAGCGCTGGCCGCCGAGCCTCCGGTTTCGGGTCGGCCGATCCAGGCGCACTTCACGGCGCTTGGTTCCTCGGCTGCCGCTGTCGGCGCCGCAGTGCTTGCGTCGACGCAGGCCGCCGCCGTCACGGTGGCCTGACTGCCTGGCCCTGAGGGCGAGTGTTCCGTTGCCTGCTGCAGATGCCCTTGGGGGCACACTGCGAATGGGCGTAAGTGTGAAAGAGGAGTTGTGCCATGTTGAATTTCGAAAAGCGCCAGGGTCCGGCCTTCGCTGAAGGCGAGGCCCCGGAATATCCGCGCGCCGAGGTGCCGACGTGGTATCGCGACGCAAAACTGGGAATCTTCATCCACTGGGGGCTCTACTCGGTTCCCGCCTGGGCCACGGTCGGCGATGGTACGCAAGTGCCGGTCGAAGATGCGTATGCGCACCACAAGTATGCGGAATGGTATGGAAACACCGTGCGCATCGCCGGCAGCCCCACGCATACCCGGCACGAGGAGAAGTACGGGGTGGGCCACAGTTACGAAGACTTCGCCGACGTGTGGAACCTGGGTGACTTCGATACCTCCGAGTTCGTGCGCAGCCTCGGGGAGACCGGGGCGAAGTACGTCGTGCTGACCACCAAGCATCACGACGGTTTCTGCCTCTGGGACACTCCAACGACCGGTTTCAACTCCGCGGCCCGGGGTCCCCGGCGCGACATCGTGCAAGAAGTACATGGCGCCACTCGCGCGCTCGGACTGAAGTTCGGCACGTACTTCTCCGGCGCACTGGATTGGCACGCGAGCAACTTTCCCGCCATCGAGTCGGATGTGGATCTGTTCCGGTTCCGGCGGAACGATCCCCGATTTGCGCAATTCTCCGCCGCGCAACTGGAAGAGCTGGTCGAGCGGTTCGAGCCCGACGTCCTGTGGAACGACATCGAATGGCCGGACGCCGGTAAGGGGAGCGACTCCTACGGGTTGGCGGCACTCCTGACGCGTTACTTCGACAGGGTTCCCGAGGGTGTCATCAATGACCGATGGGGGATTCCATATCACGGTTTCCTCACCCGGGAATATACGAACGTTGACGACATACTGGAGACACCGTGGGAGTCGACACGCGGTTTGGGCCTGTCATTTGGTTATAACTCTGCGGAGTCGGCAGACCTCACGCTCACCGGGGTCGAATTGATCCATCAGCTCATCGACGTCGTCAGCAAGAACGGCAATCTGCTGATCAACGTGGGCCCTCGGGCCGATGGCACGATCCCAGAACTCCAACGCCGAACGCTTGCCGAGTTGGGCGACTGGATGGGCCTGAACGCGCGTGCGATCCACGGAACGCGGCCGTGGCTCCGTGCGGGCGATGCCGGCGAACGTGGGACGGCTCCGGTCGCGTACACACAAGGCGAAGGCACCCTTTACCTGCACGCGCTGCAGCCGGAGCAAGCGGCGGTCCGGCTACCGGAGGAGATCCGTCCCGGAAGCCGGGCGGCATGGCTCACCAAGGACGGGGATGCATCCGGGCTCGTGGCGGTGGGCGACAGCGGGCTGGTCGAGATCCCCCACTCGCTGCGGTCGGCACCGGCAGCGGTCCTGGAAGTCGTGCGCGAGAGCCGCTGACGTCACTCTCCTCCGCCTCCACTCGTTGCGCCGAGCCGGCCCTGGCGCAACGAGCGGTTTCGGATAACTCCACCACACCTGCACACGATTTCGGCTGTGGGCTGGGCGCGCCCCCATATCCTGAGCAGCATGGCCAACGAACCACCCCGCTCGCGCACCAAACTGGCGCTCATCATCGCCCTGTCGCTGGTGGCGCTGCTGATCGCGGTGCCGGTCGTGGCGTTCCTCGTGATGCAGAACCGCATCGACGACCGCATCGAACGCTTCGAGGACCCCTTCGCCGGGCGTGAGGACCGCGACTCCGGCGAGGACGACGATGACGCCGAGGAGGAGTCCGACGGCGATGACCCGGTGAACATCCTGGTGCTCGGATCGGACTCGCGGATCTCCGCCGGGGACCCCAGCCAGTGGGAGGCCGGCGGGCAGCGCACCGATGCGATCATGATCGCCCAGGTCTCCGGGGACCGGGAGTCGATGACGTTCATGTCCATCCCGCGCGACTCCTGGGTGCCGATCCCCGGCCACCCCGACGCCAAGATCAACGCCGCGTTCTCCTGGGGCGGGCCCTCCCTGATGATCGAGACGGTGGAAGACCTCACCGGCATCACCCTGGACCACATCATGGTCACCGACTTCGAGTCCTTCCAGGCCATCACCGACGAACTCGGCGGGGTGGAGATCACCCTGACCGAACCCCTGCGCAGCGGCGGCACCGACCTACCCGCCGGCACCCACCGGCTCAACGGGTCCCAGGCCCTGGACTACACCCGCCAGCGCTATGGCCTCTCCGGCGGGGACCTCTCCCGGATGCAACGTCAGCAGAACTGGATGCGCGCGATGATGGTCTCGGCGTTCAACCGGGACGTGCTCACCAACCCCGGGCGCCTGAACGACCTGCTCATCGTGGTCGCCGAGAACGTGGCGGTGGATGAATACTTCCAGATCTCCCACATGCGCAACCTGGCCCTGTCGATGCGCAACATCCGCCCCGGGGACGTCAACTTCATCTCCGCCCCGGTCACCGGGCTGGGCCGATCCCCGGACGGGGCCCAGTCCATCGTGCACCTGGACTTCGAGGCCCTGGACCAGGTGTCCCAGGCCTTCATCGAGGACCGCGCCGCGCAGTTCGTCGCCGAGAACGAGGACCTGGTCCAACTCGGCGACCTCGTGGAGTAGCCGCAACCGCCACCGGGCCACCTGGCCCGGCCCACCCGAAGGGAGCCGAGGTGCGCATCGCTGTGCTGGGCGCCTCCGGCTTCGTCGGCTCGGCAGTGCGCGCCGCCGCCCGCCACGCCGGCCACCACGTCATCGAGGTCCCGGCCCCCCGGCTGACCACCGCGGCCCGCGGCACCGATGCGGTGCACGCCCAGGCGATGATGGCCGACGACGACGCAGCCACCCTGGCCGATCGCCTCACCGAGGCGCAGGTGGTGATCAACGCCGCCGGTCTGGCCACGCCCGGCGCCGGGATGACCGATGCCGTGGTGGGCGCCAACGCACTGCTGCCTGGCGTCGTCGTCCGCGCCGCTGCGCTGGCCGGGGCGGAGCGGGTGGTGCACGTCTCCTCGGCAGCGGTCCACGGGGAGGCCCGGGTGCTGGACCCCGCCGCCCAGCCCCGACCGGCGTCACCGTACGGGTGGTCCAAACTGTGGGGCGAGCAGGTGGCGTCCGCTGCCGTCCTCCAGTCTCCGCCCACGCCCGGTGCTGGACAGCCCGAGCGAGGCGCGGGGCAGCCTGATCACGGCGTGGGACAGCCCGATCGCCGCCCGCGGCGTGGCGATCACGGCGCATCCGGCCCCACGGTGGTGACTTACCGCCCCACCTCCGTGCACGGCCCCGGCCGCAGCGTGACCGACCAGGTCCGCCGGCTCGCCCGCTCCCCGCTGGCCTGCGTGGCCGCACCGGGAGATGATCCCACCCCGCAGGTCATGGTGGAGCAGGTCGCGGCCCACGCGCTGCACCTGGCCACGGCGCCCGAGGTTCCCACCGGCCCGGTGATCCATCCCTGGGAAGGGTGGACCACGTCGTCGTTCCTGCAGCACCTGGGCGACGGCAGGCGCCCGCGGCGCATCCCACGCCCCCTGGCCCGCGCGGCGCTCGCGGTAGCCAAGACCGCCGGCCGTCTGCACCCCCGCCTGGGCGCCAACGCCCGCCGCCTGGAGATGCTCTGGTTCGGCCAGCGACAGAAACCAACCTAGTCGGACGGTTGGGCCTCGCTGTCGCGCGAAGGGGAGTGGTCCAGTGCCCAGAGAGCGATTCGCAAGTCACTCAGCCCTTCGTGGGTGAACGGGTCCTTGTCGGTGATGTCATGAATCTGCCTCAACCGGTACCGGACCGTGTTCACGTGCAGATACTCGCGCTTGGCTGTGGTCTGGGGTGAACCATCGGCTGCAATGAACTGCCGCAACGTGGACAGTAGTTGGCTCCCGCCCCGGGTGCCTTGAATCGGAACGATCACGTGGTCGATGAAGGGTCTGAGCCGCCGACTCGGCAGTTGGGCAAGCAGGGCGTCCAGGGTGGTCAACTCCTCCGCTCCCACGACGAGCCCACGCCGCCACGCGATCCGCGCCGCGATGCGGGCTTCGTTCACGGCCCGACCAACACTGCGAACCTGCACGGGTGCGCTCACCCCGCAGGCGAGACTGAGCTGCGCTGCGTGTTCTCGGACAGGGAGGTCATGCCGGGTCACCGCAAGAGTCACGTCCCCTACTTCACCGATGAGTGCAGGTACGAGCGTGCGCTCCAACCGTTCCCGCACACCTGGTGGCCATGCCGAGACCACGACGGCCTGATCCCCCCGCGCCACTGACCGGAGATCCAGCAGCACAGCACCGGGCTCGGCCAACCCGTCCGCTATCAGAGTGAGTAGGTGCCCCACGTGCAGACTTCGCGCGTGGGCGGCGCCGTGGGAACTCCCGGAGAGATTGGCGAGACGACTCTCGAGGACGATCTCGTTGATCTGGGAGAAGGAGACCCCGAACGGAACCGTCACCAAGGGCACTGTGAAGTCCCGGCAGGCCCGGACCAAGCCATCGGGGACCTCGAGGTGAACTTCGCCGAGGCCGAGGCAGATTCCACTAGGTCCAGCGTCCGCAACAGCCTGGACGAACCTGAAACACGAATCGGCATCGTGGAGGGCGCTACCGAGCGTGCAGACCAACGAGGCCGCCCGCACGTGCGGGCGGGGGTCGAGCATCTCCGTCGGATGAGCCCAGGAGATGGGTGCCGTCCCAGGCGATGGTGTGCCCGGCACCGGCTTCATCAGCAGGTCGGGGTGGTCGATGAGGTCCCTCAGGGGCGTACCCTCCTGGGTCTCTTCCACGACGAACCTCCTTGGCCCGCCATCCGCGACGGCACTCAGTACGTAGGTGAGGCAACGGTTGTATCTTCCTACAACCACCGGCGTCGATGCGGTGGATAGCACCTAAGCTTGCGAAGAAGTGTGCTCCCGATGACACGTCGTGCCCCAGACTCTCCAGTGAGATTCGACTGCATCAAGGGAGAGCAAGATGAGTCACGCCCCATCAACCAGCGCAAAGCCGGAGGCTCGCACCCTCAAGCGAGAATTCACCCTCTGGTCGTCATTCGCATTCGCTTTCGCCTTCATCTCACCGATCGTTGCGCTACACGGGATCTTCGGTCTGGCTTACATCGGAGCCGGGCCGTCGTTCTGGTGGGGATTCTTCATCGTCTTTGCCGGGCAGTTCCTCGTTGCGTTGATCTTCGCGGTGCTGGTGTCCCGATGGCCGTTGGAGGGCTCCATCTATCAGTGGGCGTCACGGCTCATGGGACCGGGTTACGGATGGTTCGCCGGGTGGTTCTATATCTGGACGCTCGTGATCGCCATGTCGACCGTCGCGCTGGGGGCCGCGGGGTTCCTCGCGGCGATCTTCGGCGTCGCGGATCAGGCAACTACAGTTGCGCTGATCGCCTTCGGCATATTGATCTTCGGTACGGGGATCAATCTCGTCGGCAGAATAGTTCTCAAAGCCTTTATGGGAATCGCCATCGTGGCAACGGTCATCGGGTCGGTAGGACTATCCATTTGGCTGCTGCTCTTCCACCGCGTCCAGAGCCTCTCGGTTCTGCTGGATGGCGGCGCAAGCATCGGGGAGAGCCTGCAGTACTTCGCCGTGGGCGGACCGTTCCTGCTCGCCCTGGCCTTCATCGGGTGGAGCTTCGTCGGCTTCGAGAGCGCAGCAGCCATCTCCGAGGAAGTCGCGGAACCCCGTCGAGACGTGCCGAAGGCGATCCTGTCTTCGCTCGTCCTCATCGCTATCGTCGTGATGTTCTCCGCGTTGGCGCTCATCCTCACGATCCCTGACGAACCCGAGCAACTCGCCGGGTGGGGAGCGGACCCCGTGTACGCAGTCTTGACCGCGCATCTGGGCACTGGTATCTCGGTCTGGATTCAGATACTTTTCGTCATCGGGTTCGTCGCAAGCTTCCTCGCATTGCAGACATCGGCCTCGAGGTTGATCTGGGCGAAGGCGCGGGACAACGCGTTGCCTGCGTCCGGCGTGCTGGTCAAACTGACGAAACGTCAACATCAGCCGATCGCGGCCGTTCTATTCACCACGGCGGTCGGTACGCTGCTCCTGCTCGTCTCGAGTTTGGCGGAGAACGTGTACGCGATCGGCGTGAATTTCACTGCCGGCGGCTTCTACCTCTCCTTCCTGTTCCCGGTCCTTGGCTTCGCCATCGTCTATCTGCGGGGGCGTTGGGTGAGTGGGAAATTCAGTCTGGGGTCAGTCACAGGGATAATCGCCATTGTTGCGACCGTGTGGGTCGTTCTACAACTGGTGAATATCGCTTGGCCCCGGGCGGTGAACGACCTTCCCGTCATGGATTGGTCGATCGTCATCGGTGCCGCGGTTCTGACGATCCTCGGATTGATCGCGTACATGGCGGTTCGCCGTAACATCCCGGACATGACGGGAGTCGAGGTGACCGATGACCAGATCGGCGAGGAGATGCGTCCCGATGGACTCGGGTGAGGCCGTGCCGGTCGCGGTGGTGACGGGCGCTGCGAGCGGCATCGGATCCTACGTAGCCCACGAACTCACCGATGCGGGGTGGGCGGTCGCCGGGCTGGACCTGAACGAGGCCCAGGGATTGGCGGCGTCATACACCGTCGATATGCACGACGCTGATGCAGTCCTGCGGGTGGTCGACCAGGTGACCAAACGGCTGGGACCCATCAGGGCTGCGGTCTCGGCTGCGGGACACTACGAGATGACGCCGGTCTCCGAGATTGACCATGACCAGTGGAACCGCATGCTCCGCGTGCATCTCGGCGGCTTCATCAACCTGACCCGAGCAGTTGCTCCTTCCATGCGCGCCGGTGGCGGCGGAGCGATTGTCGCGATCGCGAGCGAACTCGCTATCGGTGGCGGAGACCGGGACTCACACTACGGGGCTGCCAAGGGTGCTGTTCTCGGTGCTGTTCGTTCGGTCGCGCTGGAGATGATCGGTGACGGCATCCGGGTGAACGCCGTCGCTCCAGGGCCCACCGACACCCCGCTGCTGGCTCACGATTCACCCTGGCGCGAGGACGGCTTCCTGGCCACGTTGCCCAGCCGCCGACTGGCGACGCCCGCCGAGGTGTCGGCCACCGTGCGGTTCCTGGTCGAGCGTGGAACGTTCTGCGTTGGTGAAGTGTTCGGACCGAACTCGGGAGCGGTGATCTGAGTGGAAGGTAGGACTTCGGGTGGGCGTCCTGACCTAGCAGGTCGGGTCGCGCTCGTCACCGGCGCCACGGGCGGCATCGGGCGGGCTGAATCTCGGAGGCTGGCCGCCGCTGGGGCAACGGTTGCCGTCAATGCCCGGCGCAACACGCCAGAACTCCAGGCCCTTGCCGAGGAGATCGGTGGCGTCGTCGCCCCGGCAGATATCCGCGATTGGGAACAGACGCGAGCAGCAATCGCCCAGCTCGAGGGGTCGATCGGTCCCGTCAGCGTCCTGGTAGCCAACCACGCGGCGATGACGATGGACCCCCTGATCGAGGCAGACCTCGAGGACTGGTGGCACGTGGTCGACACGAACCTCGGCGGCACCTTCAACCTCATCCAGTCCGTCCTGGCAGGGATGCGCAGGATCGGAGAGGGCCGGATCGTCGTGGTCTCGAGTGAGTGGGGCGTCACCGGCTGGCGAGACGCAAGCGCGTACGCGGCGTCGAAGTCGGGCCTGATATCCCTCGTGAAGTGTCTCGGGCGTGAACTCGGGCCGGAGGGAATCATGGTTAATGCTGTGGCGCCCGGGGTGATCGACACGCCACAACTCCAGGTCGATGCCGATGCGGCGGGCCTGACGATCGAGCAGATGCACGACGAGTACCGGGAAGGAATTCCCGCCGGTCGGCTCGGTCAGCCCGAGGAGATCGCGGACCTCATCGCCTTTCTGGCCGACTTCGAACTCCGCTCCTTCGTCGGCCAGACGATCCAGGCCAACGGCGGTACCACGCGTTCACGCGTGTGAGGGCGCAACATCAGGCAGCAACCAGAGGGGTAAGGATGGATGTACGTAACCCGGGACCGATCGGACCGACGGACGGTCAACGCTCACCCCGATACGCGGGACTGACGACGTTTGCCAGGCTGCCCAGGATGTCCGACGTCGGTGAGGCGGACGTATCGGTGGTCGGGGTGCCCTTCGACGCGGGAGTGACCTTCCGTCCCGGGGCTCGGTTCGGGCCTTCTGCAATACGGGAGGCGTCGCGACTGCTTCGGCCGTACAACCCGGCCCAGGACATCTCGCCCTTCGCCACTGCCCAAGTTGTCGATGCCGGTGACCTGGACTGCAACCCTTTCGACATCGAAGCAGCGCTCAATGACATAGAGACTGGCCTGCAGCCGCTACTCGAGGGTGGCCGGCCGGCGGTCCTGCTCGGTGGGGACCACACCATCGCACTCGCTTCCTTGAGGGCGCTCACCAGAGTCCACGGTCCCGTCGCACTCTTGCACTTCGATGCACACCTGGACACCTGGGATACGTACTTCGATGCCCCCTATACCCACGGGACGCCATTCCGGCGAGCCATCGAAGAGGGGCTGCTCATCAAGGACCACTCCGCACATGTCGGAATCCGGGGATCGCTCTACGGGCGTGCGGACTTGGAGGACGACGAGCGCCTCGGCTTCACCATCGTGCATACCCGCGACTTCGATCGCGTCGGGGTCGACGCTGTGCTCGCGCGATTGTGCGAGCGGGTGGGCAATGCCCCTCTCTATGTTTCGGTCGACATCGACGTGCTGGACCCCTCGATGGCTCCGGGGACCGGAACCCCTGAGGCGGGCGGCCTGACGAGCCGCGAACTGCTGGAACTGCTGCGAGGCCTCGGCGACCTCAACGTCGTCGGCGCTGACATCGTGGAGGTGTCGCCACCGTACGACCATGCCCAGATCACGGCGGTGGCAGCCGCGCATATTGCCTACGAGTTGCTCTCGATCATGGCCGCGCAGGTGCGGCCGTGACGAACCCCGGACAGCCCTTCCCCTGGCCGGCGGGCGCCACGAGTGCTGCTTCCTTCACGTTCGATGTCGACGCCGAGTCGGCGGTGCTTGCGATCAGTCAGGCAGCGGAATCGAGACTGAGCCTGATGTCGCACCAGGCCTACGGGCCACGAGTGGGTGTGCCGCGGCTACTCGGCCTGCTCGACCGTCATCAGATTCGGTCCACCTTCTTTGTTCCCGGTATGACCGCAGAGCGTTACCCGGGGGTGGTCAGAGATATCGCGGCTGCCGGCCATGAGATCGCCCACCACGGGTACCGGCACCTGCCGCCGAGTTCGGTATCGGTTGACGAAGAAATCGTCGAACTTGATCGCGGCCTGGACATCCTCGAGGCCCTGACGGGCGCACGGCCTGTGGGCTACCGGGCGCCGATGTGGGACATGTCCACTCGCACCCCTGACCTTCTGGTGGAGCGAGGGTTCCTTTACGACTCATCCTTGATGGACGCCGATGCCCCGTACGAGTTAACGGTCGAGCACCACGCCGAGTCGCTCGTTGAGATCCCGCTGCACTGGGCACTGGACGACTGGGAGCAATACTGCTTCCTGCCCGACATTTCGATGCTGGGGCCGATCCAAACGGCTGCGAACGCCACTGCGCTGTGGCGTGAAGAATTCTACGGATTGCACGAGGCGGGTGGGTGCTGGGTGTTGACGAACCATCCGTTCCTATCCGGCAGGCCCGGGCGCGCAAAGGAACTCGGCCGACTCATGCAGGAAGTCGTGCAGACGCAGGGAGTGTGGGTGGCCACGATGGCGGAGATCGCCAACCATGCCCGCAGCATCTTCGACCAGGGATGAACTCACCAGTCACGGCCTGGCCGGGACGTGGGTGCGCAGCGTCAGTAGACTTCTCGGGCAGAGCCACGCGCGGGAGGAGTAGGCCGGGGTGCGAGCACGTTCGACGGGGAGCCGGCTGGCGTCCTCGCGGCTGGCCCGCCGGTTGCGTACCTCCGCCGGCGCCCGAATCCCGGCCATCGCGGGCTTGGGTGGCGCCCCGCGCGAACTGGACCCGCTCATCGAGGCGGTCCTGGTCGCCGTCACCCGCCGCGAACTCAGCCCGGCCGAACAGCAGACCGCCGAGCGCATCGAGGTCCGCCGGGAGGAACTCAGGGCCTCGGGCCGGATGGTGGAGTACCGCGACTACGGCGCCGGCGCTCCCACCACCGCAAGACCGACCGACGACGAGGCCGCGGCCGGGCGCCTGGGCACCCAGTCGTTGGGGCGCCTGACCACGGTGGCGAGCAAGGACCGGATGTGGGCGGCGCTGCTGATGCGGCTGGTGCGGCACACCCGCCCCCACTCGTGCGTGGAGATGGGCGCCGCGGTGGGGATCTCCGCCGCCTACCAGGCCGCCGCGCTGCAACTGAACGGGCACGGCCACCTGGTCACCTTGGAGGGCGGGCAAGCCCTGGCCGAGGTCGCCGAGGCGACCCTGGCCTCCCTGGACCTGTCCGGCATCGCCCGGGTGGTCCCGGGTCGCTTCGCCGACACCCTGCCCGCGGTCCTGGGCGAGGCCGCACAGGACTACGTGTTCATCGACGGCCACCACGACGGGCAGGCCACCACCGACTACTTCGCGCGGGTGGAAGCCGTGATGCCCCGCGGGGTGGTGGTCCTCGACGACATCGACTGGTCCGAGGGCATGCGGCGCGCGTGGCAGGAGATCAGCACCGCACCCTCGGTGGCGGCGTCGGTGGACCTGGGCCCGTTGGGGGTGTGCGTGCTGGGTGAGTCGCGCGCCCCGCTGCACTGCCGCCTGGAGTACTGACCGGGGCGCCACCGCCACCACCGTGCTCGCCCTGGACTGGCCCCTCAGACCCGCCCCGAGGTCCCGCGGCCGCGACCCCCACCCAGCGGCGCGCGCGGACCCGGCCGGCACGTCGCGCCGAGGGCGAGCCTGGCCGCCGAGGGCGAGCCCGGTAGGTATCGCCCTGGATGGCAACGATCGCCCTCGGTGGCCGGGGAGCGTGGGCGGCCCGACCCGAGGGCCCGCGGACGCTGCCCTCGCCCAGCGGGGCGCGCGGGTGCAGGCGATGCAAGGGCAGTGGTGCCTCAGTCGTCCTCGGGCGCGTCGTCGTCGGCGGTGTCGCCGTCGCCGCCGTCGTCGGGCTCGTCCTCGACGTCGAGCCCGGCGAGGATCTCCCGCATGTGGGTGACCTCGTGCTGCTGGCTGTTCAGCATCGACTGGGCCAGGTCCACCAACTCAGGGTTCTCCCCGTCCAGGATCACGTCCTCGCAGATGCTCGAGCGGGCCTGGTGCAGCGCGATCATCTGCTCCAGGTACAGCGCGTTGGCCGCATCGCCCGACGCCGGACCGAGTTCACGGAACTCGGCATCGGTCACCACCTCGGTGTCCTGCTCCTCCGGAACCTCCGCGCCCCACTCGGTGAGCATGCCCTCCAGGGCCTCCACCTCGTCGTAGTGGGAGGTGTACAGGCTCAGTGAGAGCGTGTCCACCTCCTCCACCACATCGGCCTTGGACCGGATCACCTGGTGCAACTCCAGGCTGGTGCGGTGCAGCGCGATGAGGTCCTGGGCGTGGGTGACGTCGTCGTCGCTGAACTGCGGCTCGGCCTCCGGTTCGTCCTCCGGCGCCTCCTCTTCGGCGGCGGTGGTCTCCTCGGTCTCGGTGGGCTCGGGGCGCTCCGGGGAGGGGTCGGTGCAGGAACTGAGTGCCAGTGCGGCCACCAGGGCCACCGCGGCGCTGACCAGGCGGCGGCGCATCATGCCGGGCTGGGGGTAGGAACGATCACGCGCTCCACCCTACTTGGCCCGGGTGATCTGGATGGGGACGCTGCGCCCGCGTCGCAGGGCCTGTTCCAGCACGACGAAGCGGGGCTCGGGCAGATCGGCGAACGTGCGCCGGGGCAGCGCGGCCACCTGCGCCAGCACCGGATCGGCCAGCACCTGCTCACCCAGCGCCCGGTCCCCGCCGACCACCAATCCCTGCGGCAGTTGCGGCGCGGACCCGACCGGGCCGGGCAGCAAGTGCGCCGCGGCCAACTCCACCACCGCACCCACCAGCGCATCGGCCTGGTTGCCGCGCCGGCGGGCGAACCGCTGCTGGGACCACCCGCCGGCCGCGGTGCGTGACTGCACGTACTTGGTGCCGCTCTTGTGGGAGCGCAGCCGGGGGCCTTCGGCCCGGCCGACGGCGTAACCTCCGCGGCGGATCAGCACCAGTCCCAGGTGGGTCGGCGGGGCGCACCAGGCGCTGATCGCGGCCAGCGTCGCCGCGCTGGTGGCGTCGGGGTTGGTGGCGCCCGGGTCGGGGTAGTCCGGGCTGGGGTCGTCGGGGTTGGTGGCCTCCGGGTTGGCGGCGCCCGTCGTGCCGGGTTCCTCCCCGAACCGCAGGTCGAGGCCGGCGCACTCGCCCGCGCCGCCGGAGGCACCGGAGCCGAGGGGCCACCGGGAGAACTCGGCGAGTTCCCCGTCACCGCCGCGGATCCGCACGACCTCGGCTCCGTCGTCGTCGGCCGTGCTTCGGGCCAGCACCACGGCTCCCTCGTGACGGTCGGCGAAGCCGGTGATCCACGTACCGATCCGCTCGATCGGCACGTGCACCGTACGGACGGTCATGACGTCCTCAGTGGGCCGATGCGCACCGGGGTCAGCGGGCGACGAGCCCGGCCAGTTCCTCCCCGGCCAGGTAGGCGCGCACGTTCTGCTCGATCAGCGGCTCGGAGTTGCGCGGACGCCCACCGGCCGAGTGCGGGGTGATGATCACGTTCGGAGCGGACCAGTACGGGTCGTCGGCGGGCAGCGGTTCGGTGCGGAACACATCGAGCGCGGCTCCGCCGATGCTGCCCTGGTGCAACGCCTCCAGCAGCGCCGCATCATCCACGGTGGCCCCGCGGCCCACGTTGACGAACCAGGCGTGCTGCGGCAGCGCCTCGAACACCGCGGCGTCCACGATGGCCTCGGTGCGGGGGTTGGCGGGCAGAATGTTGATCAGCACGTCGGTGCGGGGGAGTTCGTCCGGCAGGTCCGCCGCGGTGATCACCGGGAACCCGGCGCGCTCCCCGGCGGTGGAGGCCACCCCGGTCACGGTGGCGCCCATCGCGGCCATCCAGGGGGCCAGTTCCTGCCCGATGGAGCCGAAGCCCCAGATCAGCACCCGGGCCCCGGACAGGGTGGAGAAGTTGCCGGTGCGCAGCGCCTGGTTGCCGCCCAGGTGGGTCTCGTCCCATTCGTTGTTGGCCTGGTAGAGCACGCACAGGTCCAGTCGGCGGGCCGCAGCCAGCACCATCGCGAGGGTGTGCTCGGCCACCGGACCGGCGTGCAGACCCAGCCCGGAGGTCATCGTGATGTCCTCGCTGAACCCGGCGTTCACCGCGGCGTCCATGCCGGCCATCAGGCCCTGCACCCACTTCAGGTTCGGCAGTTCCGCCGGGAGTTCACCCATGCGGTGCCCGGGCGTGGCCCACAACACGATCGCTTCGGCGTCGCGGTGCTCCTGCGGGATCGGCTCGGTCACCGCGTAGGTGACGGGCTGCACCTCCTCGGGCAGGTTCAGGTCAAGGTTGATGGAGTCGGGCAGGAGCAGTTTCACGAAGGGTCCTGGGGGTCGGGGGCGGGTTCGGTGGTGGGTGCGGCGAATTCGGGACGTGGGCGTACCCAGGCCCAGACCAGGCCGGCCGTGCCCAGCACGACGCCGGCCACGGCGAGCGAGACGAGTCGGCCGTCGGCGCCGTAGCCGAGCAGGTGGCGGGCGCCGAGCACCAGCAGGACGGCCAACCAGATCAGGATGCCCACGCTGAACATCAGCACGGAGGGCACCCTGGCCGGCTGCAACTCCTGTGGTGTTCGTTCGGGGTCGAGGCTGCGCACGTCTTGATGGTAGAGCCTCGGGCTACTGCGGTGGTGCGGCGGTGGTGCTGCAGTGGTGCTGCAGTGGTGAGCCGCTGCAGTCGGGCGAGGCGCCGTCGTCGGGCACTTCCCACCTGATGGGCGGGATTGGACGGAACCGAGTTCGGCTGGCCAAGATAGTGCCCCATGGGACAATCCACGCGCGAGGATGAGCGCACCTCCGGATTCGCCGGCCTCCTGGACCGCTACTTCGAGATCTCCGCGCGTGGCTCCACCATCGGGCGTGAGATCCGCGGCGGTCTGGTCACGTTCTTCGCGATGAGCTACATCATCGTCATCAACCCGCTCATCCTGGGCACCGTGCCCGACGGTACGGGCAACTTCATCGGCGGGATCGAGGAGCTGGCCGTCCCCCGGGTGGCGGCGACCACCGCCCTGGTCGCCGGGGTGCTGTGCATCGCGATGGGTCTGGTGGCGCGATTCCCACTGGCCATCGCCGCAGGCATGGGCCTGAACGCCGTAGTGGCCTACTCGATCGCCGCGCTGCCCGACGCCGGGCTGACCTGGGCCGACGCGATGGGCATCGTGGTGCTGGAGGGCATCATCATGCTCGTCCTGGTCCTGACCGGGTTCCGGCAGGCGGTGTTCCGCGCGGTTCCGTTCGAGTTGAAGATGGCCATCAGTGTGGGCATCGGATTGTTCATCGCCTTCGTCGGCCTCGTCAACGCCGGCATCATCCGGATCCCGGCCTCCATGGCCACGCCGGTGGAACTGGGGCTGAACGGGTCGCTGGGTGGGTGGCCCTCGCTGATCTTCGTGATCGGGCTGTTCACCGCCGGCATCCTGTGGGTGCGCAAGGTTCGCGGGGCGCTGCTGATCGCGATCGTGGTCGGCACCGGCCTGGCGATGCTCGCCGAGGCGTTCCTGAACGTGGGGCGGGCCTCGGAGGACAACCCCTGGGGTTGGCAGCTCAACCCGCCCGAGATCAGCGGTGAGATCATCTCGCTGCCCGACTTCGCCCTGCTGGGCCACTTCTCCCTGCTCGGTTCGATCGAGAAGGTCGGCATCGTCGTCGTCCTGCTGCTGGTGTTCACCCTGATGCTGGCCGACTTCTTCGACACCATGGGCACGATGGTGGCCGTGGGCGCCGAGGCCAAGCTGCTGGATGAGCAGGGCAACCCGCCGCGGACCCGAGAGATCCTGGTGGTCGACTCCTTCGGCGCCATCGCCGGCGGCGCGGGATCGGCCTCGACGGCGACCGCGTACATCGAATCCGCAGCCGGTGTCGGTGAGGGTGCCCGGACCGGGCTGAGCAGCGTGGTGGTCGGCATCGCGTTCCTGCTGGCCACGCTGTTCTCCCCGATCGTGGCGCTGGTGCCTTTCGAAGCGGCTACGCCGGTGTTGGTGCTGGTGGGCTTCCTGATGATGGCCCAGGTGACCGGTATCGACTGGAAGCGCACCGAGGTGGCGATCCCGGCGTTCCTGACCATCCTGATGATGCCGCTGACCTTCTCCATCGCCGCGGGGATGGGCGCCGGGTTCATCGCCTACGTGATCATCCAGGTGGGTGCCGGCCGGATCCGCAAGGTGCACCCGCTGATGTGGGTGACCTCGCTGATGTTCGTCTTCTACTTCGTGCGCGGTCCGATCGGAACGCTGCTCGGGGGTTAGCCGGGGCGCGGGCCGGGCGCGGGGCGGCGCGGGTGGCGTGTCCGCCGGCGGCTTGGGCTTGGCGAGTGGACCGGGTGGGCCGGTGCTCCGGGTGGGTAGCTGCACCGGGTAACTGCTGCTCCGAGTGACCGCGCTGCGGTTGGTGCACCGTCGCCCGCCGATGGACCATGGGGTATGACCCGCTCCGCTTCGCCCCGCACCTGGAGGTTCTCCGGTCGGATCGCCGGGTGGGGGACCGCGGGTGGAACCCGGTTCGTCGTGGGCAACTGGCACACCACTCCGCTGGGGCCATTCGCGGGGGTGATGGTGCAGCATCCGCACGGGCATCGAGTGCTGCTGGCGCCATCGACGGAGGTCGCCGAGTTCGTCTCGGCCACGTACCAGTTCGATGCCGTCGAGCCCGCGAACGTGACCGTGCACCGGTATGCACCCAGGCCCCCGGCAGGTGCGCGTGCGCGTGACGCCGTTGCGCGGGGAGTGGCAGATCCCGGCTCCTCCCAGCCGCCCGTACCGGCCGAGGCGCTGCCGCGGACTGTGCCCACCATGGCGGGGGAGCGGTGGCAGATCGGAGCCGGCCCGCTGTCTGCAACCGTGCAGATCGGCGAGCGGGCAGCGGTGGGTTGGCTGTTGCGCGCGCTGCCCGCTGCGGTGGCCGGTGCGCCCTGGTTCACCCTCCTGACCGATCCGGTCGCGCGGGTGGCCCTGCCAGGGGTGCGTACCCGCGGTTCGGCCGGGGGTGGGCGCAGGGAGTATTACGGCGCGAGCGACCTCCATCGTCTCGCCGGTGCTCGTAGCTCGTGGGATGGAACGGACCTGGGCGCGATGGTTCCGATCGACCCGCCGGTGCGGTTCGGGTTCGCCTCCACCCCGGCGACGCCCAGCCTCACCGACCTGGTCACCACGGTGCGCGGCGGGGCTCCCTGAGCGCGTACCCCACACGGCCAGTGCGCGAGGCGGACGGGCCCTCGTGAACTAATCTGGCGCGGTTACCTCCCGCGGGTCGGCGTGGGTGAGCCAACCGAGATGGTCAGGTGGGTCGCCACGTGCGGGACGGTGGTGCCCACCTGGGCCCACGCGTCGACGGCGGTGGCCACCACCTCCGCGAGGTCACCGGTGAGTTTGGTGGCGTAGTGGGCCGCTGGGGCGGCAACGCCGCGCTCCTGCGCGCGGGTGATGGCCGCCTCGATGATGGACATGTGTTCGCCGGCATCGTCCCCACCATCGAGTAGCGGGTATAGCGACCACTGCGCCACCGCCTCGATTCCGGTGGGTTCCAGGCGCACCGGGGCCACCTCGGGCAGGATCGTGGAGGTCAGGTCGCAGGTACGTTCGCCGGGGCAACCGCGGGAGAACAGCACATGGGCGGCGACGTGCCCGCCACCGGAGTGCCGGGAGGCGGCGGCGATGGCAGCCACGAGGTAACCGGCCAGGTCCTGTTCGGCCGGCACCGCCCGGGCACCGACGTATGTGCTGACCTCGTCGGTCTCGATCACCAGCCCCTCGGCGACGCCGCTCGCCTCCACCTCGGTGAGGGAGTCCAGGATCACGCGCACGAAGTCGTCGGTGTGCGGGTGGATGCTGAATCGCATCCCGACGCCCAGTTCGCGTGGGGTGGCCGCGCTGGTGCCGGTCATGGCGACCCTCTCCGTGCTGCCGTGGCCGGTGGTGCTCATCGGTGTCCTCCCGCCCCGGGGTACCTCATGAGCCGCCGATGCTCATCGGCGGGTGCCCAACTCCCTACGCCGGTACGAACCGGATCAGGTGGACGGGTCTGCGGACTCTCCGCACTCTCAGCGCTCCGCGCGCTCCCCGGGGGTTGGCTCGACGCTAACCGTGGCGGACCGGCGCTGTCCACTCGGGTGCCGATCGGCCTCGGGCGCCTACCGGCGAAATCAGCATTAGTCGGCTCTACCTGCAGGTTCAGCCGATCAATGCTGACTTCGGCGGGGGTCTGGTGGGGTGGGTTAGGGGGTGGGCTGGGGTTAGGGGGTGGGGGTGGGAGTGGGGTGGGTGGTGAGGGCTTGGCGGACTTGGTTGGCGATGGTGCCCGGGGGGCGCAGGTCGCGGCTGGTGAATCGCAGGATGGTGGCATCCGCCTCGGCCAGCAACCGGTTCTGGCGCTGCCGGTCCCGGAAGAGCGCCTCGGGTTCGCTGTGGACCTGGCGTCCGTCCATCTCGACGATGACCCAACCGCCGTCACGGCGCCGCCACCCCATGTCACCGCGCCCGATGAACGTACCGGTGGCATCGCGCAACACCACTTGGAGTTGATCCGGTGGCAGGTCGTGGTCATGGCAGTCGAGCCGTGCCCACGTCTCCAATGGCGACTCGGCGCGACCATCCACCAGCGGCCACCACGAGCCGACCCGAGCGGCACCGCGCCGCCCCTGCAGTCGCCGGCGGACGTCGGTGAGGTCGCTGGTGTTGATGAGCCCTTGGTTGAGGGCCGAATCGATTACGGCCACCCCGTTGTCGCGTCGCAGGAGCGGCAGAGCGTGGACGAGCGCGGTGGGGACGTCGCTCACCTGCCAGCCGGCGTACCGCACCCGGACCGGTACGTCGCGATATCGGCGCACGACGACGCCGACCGGTCCCCGCAGCCAGCGCCCACCCGTGATTGCTACCTCCGGCGTCAACTGCTGGGGCAGCCCTGCGACGCCGTGCAGGGCCAGGGCGCAGCAACCCACGGCGATGGCGTTCTCACCCATCGCCAGCAGGCCGGTCCAGGCCGCCTTGCGCCGGGCCGCGTCGAAGTCCCTCGGACGTTCCGGCTCGGTGTCGTAGACGCCGCGCACGACCCGCTGCCAGATGCCGCGAGCCACCAGGGTGGCGCACCGGTCACCACTGATGCCCAGAGCCCGGCATTGCGCGGTCGAAATGAGGCCGCACTGCCAGCGGGTGTACCGCAGCAGGCCCTCCGGGATCGGCACCGTGCGCATGACGCCAGTAAGCACCAATCCCCTGCGCCCATAGCGGCTGCCCACCAGCACCTGTGGACACAGTTTCCCCCTGTGCATACCCGCCCACCCCCTGCCTCAACCATGCCCATTGGGGTCAACCCCACCGGCCGAAGCCAGCATTAGTCGACTTTGCGGCACGTTCAGCCGACTAATGCTGGCTTCGCCGGCGGCCGGCGGCCGGGGGCCGGGGCCGGGAGTCGGCGGCCGGCGGCCGGGGGCCGGGGCCGGGAGTCGGCGGCCGGGGGCCGGGAGCCGGGGGGCCGGGTGGGGGTGGCTGGTGGGTTGTTAGCCGTGGGAGTGGCGGCCGATGAGGAACCAGGCCACGGGGCCCAGGAAGGGGAGGGCGAACACGGCCAGCACCCACAGCGCCTTGATTCCGGAGGTGTAGTTGCGCGACTGCGCGATGGACATGAGCGCGGCGACGATGAGCGCCAGCCACGCCAGCGCGAAGACGACGACCAGGAGGCCTCCTGCGGCGGCTTCAAACATGTCCCGACCCTAGCAACGGGCCCGGATGGGTACTTGACCTGGGAAGTCAGGTTCCGCAGTAGGTTACGAACGGGGCGGCCTCGAAGCGGTCAGGTTCCGCAGTAGGTCACGAACGGGGCGGCCTCGGCCGGGGCGGGCTCGGTGTAGCGCTCCAGTCCCGGGCGCTCGGTGAAGGGCTGGGTGATCACGTCCAGCAATTCCTCGAAGGGGCCCAGGTCCGCGGTGCCGGCAGCGGCGAGGGCCTCCTCGACCAGGTGGTTGCGCGGGATGTAGATGGGGTTCACCTGGGCCATCACGCTCGCGTCCGGGCGATAGGAGAGCCAGCGTTGCAGCCACGGCTCGAAGGCAGGCCGCTCGGTCGATGACGCCGGGTCGCCTCTGTTACCGTCGAGCGATGCCGGGGCCGGAACCCCAACGCCACCGGCACTGCCGGACAGCGTGGGCACCGGAACCTGGTCACTATCGGCGTCGCCGAACAGTGCCGGCACCGAAACGTCATCGTCACCCGCACCGCCGAACAACACCCGCACCGGGCCCGCGTCCCCGCCGGCCGCTGTGGTCAGGTGGCGGAAGAAGGAGGTGTAGTCCACACCCCAAGCACCCAGGAGCGAGGTGAGGTCGCGGATCAGGGCGGTTGCGTCGTCGTCGGGCGTGAAGGACTCCAGTCCGAGTTTGGCGCGCATGCCGCGCGTCCAGACGGCGGAGTAGACCTCCGGGAAGGTGTCCAGCGCCGCGGTGGCCGACTCGACGGCCTGCTCCTGGTCCGCACTGATCAGCGGCAGCAGCGTTTCGGCGAACCGGGCCAGGTTCCACTGCGCGATCTGCGGTTGGCGGCCGTAGGCGTAGCGGCCCAGGGCGTCGATGGAGCTGAACACGGTGCCCGGGTCGAAGGCGTCCATGAACGCGCACGGACCGTAGTCGATGCTCTGCCCGGAGATGGTGGTGTTGTCGGTGTTCATCACCCCGTGCACGAACCCGATCAGCATCCATTTCGCGACCAACTCGGCCTGCGCGGCCAGTACCGCCTCGAACAGGGCCAGGTAGGGGTTCTCGGCCTCCCGCGCCTGCGGGTGGTGCCGGGTGATGGCGTGATCGGCCAGGCGGCGCAGCAGATCCTCATCACCGGTGGAGCGGGCGTAGGCGAACGTGCCCACCCGCAGATGACTGTCCGCCACCCGGGCCAGGACCGCACCGGGCAGGGGGCGCTCACGCATCACCGCCTGACCGGTGGCCACCACCGACAGCGACCGGGTGGTCGGCACCCCCAGGGCGTGCAGCGCTTCGCTGATGAGGAACTCCCGCAGCATCGGACCAACCGCGGCCAGCCCGTCCCCGCCGCGGGCGAACGGGGTGGGGCCCGAACCCTTCAGGTGCAGGTCACGCAGGTTGCCGGCGGCATCGGTGAGTTCACCCAGGAGCAGGGCCCGGCCATCACCCAGCCGCGGCACGTAGGTGCCGAACTGGTGGCCGGCGTAGGCCTGGGCCACCGGGGTGGCGCCCTCGGGCACCTCGTTGCCGAGCAGGAACCGCAGGCCGGACGGGCTGCGCAAGTACTCCGGGTCCAGGCCCAGTTCATCGGCGAGGGTGTCGTTCAGCGCGACCAGTCGGGGCTCGGGGGCCTTCTCGGCCTGCCACGGCACAGCCAGTTCCGGCAACTCACGGGCGAAGGTGCCGTGTAGCAGGTTGCTCGGTGGGGCGGTGGTGGTCATATTTCGACGATACGCCGCCCGCGGCGCCGATGCTCGGGCAGACCCTCGAGGCCCCGGTGCGGGACAAGCCCCGGACCGTGCCAACACGGGGAATAGTGTGGCCGGGCATGAGCATGCACATCGGAATCGACCTGGCCTGGTCCTTCCGCGCCCGCACCGGGCTGGCCGCGGTGGACCAGGGCGGAGCGCTGGTGGCCTCCACCGGCGTGGTCACCGATGGCCAGATCGATGACTGGCTGACCGGGCTCGGGGCCGGTGTGGTGAGCGTGGCGATCGACGCGCCGCTGATCGTCACCAACCCCACCGGGATGCGCGAGTGCGAACGCCGCATCGGACAGTCCTACGGGGCGTATGAGGCCAGTTGCCACACCAGCAACCTCGGCAATCCGCACTTCAACCCGCCGCGGGCCGCGGTGCTGGCGGGCCGCCACGGCTGGCACACCGATCCCGCGAACCGGGGCGAGGTCGCGGCGCCGGTGGCGATCGAGGTCTACCCGCACGCGGCGATGGTGGGGCTGTTCGAGCTGGGGCGCACGCTGAAGTACAAGAAGGGCCCGGTGCCATCGCGGCGCACCGGCATGCTGGCGGTGCTGGACCGGATGGAGACCCTGGCCGAGTTGGCCCTGGTCGGCAACCCGCGGTGGCAGCAGATCCGCCTCGCGGCCGACCGGGCGAAGCGACAGATCGACCTGAACCGCATCGAGGACGAGGTCGATGCGATCCTGTGCGCCCACCTGGCCTGGCTGTGGTACCACCGCCCCGGCGCCCTGCAGGTCTACGGCGACGCCGCGGCCGGCTGCATCA
This sequence comes from Pseudactinotalea sp. Z1739, assembly GCF_049725055.1. Next base: position 52,236 of record NZ_JBMPQA010000005.1, read on the forward strand.
TCGCCCCGCCACGGCCTACCCATCCACACACCCCGCGAGTGCCACGGTCGGGGCGGGGGTAGTCATCCAGGATGCGCGATGGCATGCTCGAGGTGTACGTCGCAGCCAGCGTGAACGCGTCACTCCGGGTTCACCGACCGATGCGGAGTTCTGAACTATCGAGTCCGGTCTTGCCACCTATGACCTGGTGACCACGGTGATCGTGATCCTTCTGATCACCGCCACCATTGCCGCCGTCGCATTGATCGCGCGCAAGGTCTTGCGGCAACGGCACCGCGAAGGCGCCGATCCGCGGCCCGCCCGGGACGCTGACCCGCGTAACCGGCGCAGTGCCGGCGAGGCCGCCGGCGGGCCGGGGCGAACCTCTCAGCCTGTGCTGCGCTCGGCCGACTCGGCGCGAGCGGCCTCGACCCGCACCTGATCATCGGGTGAGCGGCGCAGCGGCGGGATGATCTCATCGTCGGGGGTGAGGATCACCAGGTCGTTGTCCATGTGATCGGCCATCGCGTGCACGGCGTCGATGAAGTCGCCGCGGCGCACGGCATCCACGATGCGTTCGTGCTCCTTGTGCATGGACAGCACATCGCTGGCGTGGGTGAGCCGCTCGGCGTTGGCGGGCTCGGCGAGCTTCTCGGTGATCCCGGCATACAGGGAGGCGAGCAGTCGATTCTTGGCGGCGTCGAACAGCAGGTAGTGGAACCGGGCCGCCAGGTCCGCATCGGGCTGCGGGGTCATCACCGGGCACTGCCCGGGCCGCAGGGTCGCGGCTGCCGCGGCCTCCAGGGCCTCGACGTCCTCGTCGCTGCGATGCAACGCGGCTTGCTGGGCGGCCTCGACCTCCAGGGCACGGCGGTAGGAGAGCAGTTCCTCCAAGGTGTAGGCGGTGAGGAACTCCGAGAGCACGCTGGAGGTGGGCGTCGCCGAGCGCACGAACGTGCCACGCCCGGGCAGGGTCTCCAGCATCCCGATACTGGCCAGGGAGCGCACCGCCTCACGCACGGTGGAGCGCCCCACGCCCAGGATCTCGGTGAGTTCGGGTTCGATCGGGATGCGCTCGCCCACCGCCCAGGCACCGGTGGTGATCTGGCGGCGCAGATAGGCGAGCGTGGTGCGGGCCCGCTCGGTACCGCTTGTGGTGGCCATCACACGAGTATAGGAAGGCTGCCGGTGCAGGCGTGGTGCGCTGCACCGAGCACCGGTAGTGTCCTCCGCCGTATTCCGGCTGCCTGCAGGGCGGTGGTCTGGAGCGGTCAGGGCCGAGGCCAGTTCCGCTGACTCATGACGTCTGACACTGCCGCGCACGCCGGGGTGCTTACTAGCGTGTCGGCTGCGCGGCTCGAGCCCGTGGGACAGGAACAACCCTCCACAGGCACTGCGCCGGCCGGGCACCGCCCGTGCGCACGCGTGTCATCTCCCTGCCCACCCCTTGATAAGGAGAGCCCGATCGACCCGCACGCCCACACCTCCACCGGTCCGCCGTCGTCGTCCCGGTCGCCCTCCCCGGGCGAGCCCGCGCCCTGCCCGGCCGATCGCCCACCCTCGCCGGCTGACACCACCCGCTGGGTGCTGCCGGTGCTCGGCACAGTGGCGGTCATGGTGGCGGTGGTGGCCGTCGTCGCCGGTCCGGTGCGCACCATCACCGAGGTCGGTGCCGGGGCGGCCTCGTTCGCGTTGCAGTGCCTGGTACTGGCGCCGGTGGTGCTGCTGGTTGCCCGGCGCCGCCCCGGTTCCGGCCGGCCGGTCGTGGTGGCCGCGGCGTTCCTGCTCCTCAGCTTCACCGTGCACACCCTGCCCAGAATCGGCTTCTTCGCCGACCTGGACTGGAACTGGCAGGGCAAGACGTTCGAGTTGATCTGGCTGACCATCCTGCTGGTCATGCTCGGCCGATGGGCGCGCGCGGACGTCGGCGTGCGCGCACCCGTGCAGGGCTCGTTGCGCCCGGCCCTGGTGGTGATCGCCGTGGTCTTCACGATCCAGGCGCTCCTGGTCACCCTGACGGTGATCTCCGGGGACGGCACGTTCGACGGCTTCCACTCCACCGAGCGGCTGCTGTTCGACCTGGCTCACGCCAACCTCGTGGAGGAGTTGCTCTGGCGTGGCGTGCTCATCGCCCTGCTGGACCGCGCACTGGGTACGCCGTGGCGATTCTTCGGCGCCAAGGTGGGGTGGGGCCTGGTGCTGACCACGCTGAGTTTCGGCCTCGGCCACGGGTTGCTGCTCACCACCGAGGGGCTGGTGTTCGCACCGGATCAGATCATCCTGACCGGCCTGCTGGGCCTGATCATGGGGTGGGTGCGGGCACGGACCGGGTCGGTGTGGCTGGCCTACCTGGCCCACTGCGCGCCGGAGATCGCGATCCACGCCGGGGTGGGCGCCGGCTCGCTGCTGACCTGAGGTGGCTTCTGGTCCGCCGGCTGACCCGCCAACGACCGATGCAGCGCCACGGTGGTCCGTCGGCGACTGCCGCGCCGCCATAGTCGCCCAGTGGCAACTGATTCACCCACAGCAGCCCGGCGATTACTGACGCAGCGCCAACCGGTCCAGCGGCTACTGGTCCAGCCAGGTCGCGATCTGATCGCGGCCTTCCACCGTGCTGGTGAACCCGAGGGCCTGGACGTACTTGCCCTCCACGAGGAAGGGCTCATGCTCGGCCACCGCCGGCAGCGCGGCCACCGCCGGGTTGTTCAGCAAGTCGGCGAAGATCGTCTCACCGGAGCCGTTCATGTCCACCAGCAGGATCCGGTCCGGATCGGCCGCCAGCACCTGCTCGGCCGAGATCGGGCCGCTGCGGACCATGCCCAGGTCGGCGCTGGCGTCCCGGCCACCGGCCAGGCGCACCACCTCCAACGGGAAGGCACCCCCGGCGGTCACGAACGGGCGACCGGCCTGGTTGCTCAGCACCAACACACTCGGTCCGTCCTCGTCGGAGGCATCCACCAGCCCGTCCGACAGGGTGGTCGCCAGGTCCGCCGCCTCCTGCTCCATCCCCAGCGCGGTGCCCACCAGGTCGATGTTGGTGAGCATCTCGCTCACCGAGGAGAAGGTGTTCGGCAGCACCAGCACCGGGATGCCCGCTTCGGTGAGCACCCGGCCCACCCCTTCTTCCATGCCGTGCCGGTCGTTGAAGACCACCAGATCCGGGTCCGAGGCGATCACGGCCTCGGCGTCCACGGCGGACTCGGAGGCGATGTGGTGCTCCACGTCCGCCATCACGTCCGGTTGGTTGGACAGTACCGGGTTGGCCGCTTCGGCCGGTGCCATCACCAGTTTCTCACCCGCACCGAGCTCGGCCACCAGGGCGGCGGTCTCATAGGTCAGCGCGGTCACCCGTTGCGGTTCGGCGGGGATCGTCACCTCGGTGGCGGGCCGGTCGTCGCCGGCCGGCACGTCCACGGTGCGGGGGAAGCCCTGCTCCTGGGTGCCCTCGTCCTGCGCGGAGGCGTCGTCGTCGGCGGTTCCGGTTTCCCCGGACTGTTCGCCGCCGGACTGCCCGGTGGCGTTCTCGGCTGCCCCGTCGGGCTCGTCCGCGGGCACTCCCGAGGAGCAGGCGCCCAACATCAGCAGCAGCGCGGCCAGTGGGAGGAACAGCAGGCGCAGGAGCCCTCGGCCGGATCGGGTGGGCGGCGGGGCGGCACCAGCGCATCGGGTGGGCGGCAGGGCGGCACCAGGCGACGTCGGACGCATCGGCACCCCTTTCAGGGTCGGGCCACCTCGGGGTGGCGGCGGGTGAAGGTACTGGCAGTGGGACAGGTGGGGCGCACCAGGCTGAGCGTCGGGGCGCCGCTGGGGGAGTCGAACACCTCGGCGGTCACCCCGTACACATCCCGGATCAGCCCGGGGGTGACGACCTCAGCGGGGGCGCCGAAGGTGGCCCGGCCCTCGGCGATGATCGCGACCCGGTCTGCCCAGCGCAGCGCTTGGGTGAGGTCGTGCATGGTGACGATCACGATGTGCCCGGCGCCGGCGCGCTCATGCAGGGCGTGCATCACGGTGAGTTGGTGGCCCAGGTCCAGGGCCGCCGTCGGCTCATCGAGCAGCATCACCGGCGCGTCCTGGGCCAGGATCCGAGCCACCTGCACAAGCTGGCGCTCCCCACCGGACAGGCGGGCGTAGCGACGCGGGGCCAGCTCGGCCACGCCGACACGGTCCAGCGCGGCCATGATGCGCTCCTCGGTGCCGCCGGACCGCCCGGTGGCCCGGGCCCCGACACCGACCACGTCGCGCACCCACAGTTCGTTCGGGGCGTAGGAGTCCTGCGTCATGTAGCTGAGCACCTCGGCCAGGCGGCGCGGGCGCAGTGAGTGCAGGTCCGCCTCGCCGTAGCGCACCCCTCCGGAGGTGCTCACCCCGTGCCCGACGACGGCGGAGAGCAGGCTGGACTTGCCCGCTCCGTTGGGCCCGACGAGCCCGAGCAGGGTGCCCGGGGTCACCGTGGCATCGATGGGGTCGAACAGGGGGCGGTCGCGGTGGGCGACCAGGCCGGACAGGACCAGATCGTGGGTGGCGGCCGGGGGGCGCGTGGCGCGGGCCCCGGAGGCGCCGGCGTCGGTGGCGCCGGCGTCGGTGGTGCGGGCCTCGGTGGCTCGGGGGCTGCTGGCGCGGGCGCTCGCGGTGTGCCCGGCGCTCACGTGTGCCGCCTGGACAGCAACAGAGCCAGGAACACCGGCGCGCCGATGAGGGCGGCCACCGCTCCGGTCTGGACCACGATGGTCACCGAGGCTGCCCGGGCGGCGGTGTCGGCCAGCACCAGGAACAGCGCCCCACCCACGATCGAGATCGGCAGCAGCAGGGCGTGCTTGGCCCCGATCACCAGCCGCACCGCGTGCGGGACCACCAGCCCGACGAAACTGATCACGCCGGATACCGCCACGGCCGCACCGGTCACCAGGGAGGCGATCAGCAGCAGCACCAGTCGGGTGCGGTGCACGTTGTACCCGGAGGTGGAGGTGACGTCGTCGCCGAGTAGCAACGCGTCCAGGGCCCGGGTGCGGGTGAGCAGCAGGCCCAGGCCGAGCGCGATCGGGATCACCGCGATGGCGGCGTGGTTCCAGGTGCGTAGTTCCAGGTCGCCGGCCAGCCAGAACACGGCGCCGCGGGCCAGGGCGTCGTCGTGGGCGTTGGCCACCAGGATCGAGATCAGCGCCCCGGCGAAGGCGTTGATGGAGACCCCCACCAGGATCAGGGTGTAGGTGGAGGCGCCGCGGTTGGTGTGCAGCACCGCCTGCAGCAGCAGGGCCACCACCAGGGCCCCGGTGAACGCCGCGATCGGCACACCCCACTGCAGCGACCCGGCCAGCCCGGCTGTGATCCCGGCCACGGCGCCCACGGCGGCGCCGGAGGAGACTCCGGTGACGCCCGGGTCGGCCAACGGGTTCCGGAACACCGCCTGCATCACCACGCCCACCCCGGCCAGGGCCGCACCCACCAGCATCGCCACCACGATCCGGGGCAGCCGGATCGCCCACACCACGGTGGCCACCTGGGAGTCATCGGGGCTGAACACCGCGCGAACAGCGGCCACCGGGTCCAGGCGCAGGGTGCCCAGGCTCACGCTGATCCCGGCGGCAAGGACCAGGGCCAGGGTGGCGCCCACGGCCAACCACAACGCCCGGCGGGCGACCCTGGGCGCAGGTGCGGCGACGTGCTCGGGGGGCTGCGTCGTCGGCCGTGGCGGGCTGGCGAGATCGGTCATCGAGGGTTCAACCTGACACATCCACTTCATCAGATCAAGTAGTTCATCTGATGTTACGGTGGGCCTCGCCACACCGGCTTCGGAGCCGGCGCGCGGCCGGTGTGTTGCGCCGGTTGGCGCGGCCGGATCGGATGCCAGGTCCACACCGGCACCCGCCCCGATTGCCGACACCGCCCCGCCACCGACCACCACCCCAACACCGACACCGCTCCGCCACCGACCACCGCCCCGCCACCGACGGACTACCCGATCACCGGCTACCGCCCCGCCACCGACGACCACCTCGACAAGGACCGCGACACCCATGACCCACGCCGCCGCTCCCTATGACGCCCTGCTGCTGTGCTCCTTCGGGGGGCCCAACGCCGAGCAGGATGTGCTGCCGTTCCTGCGCAACGTGGTGCGCGGCAAGGGGGTGCCGGAGGAGCGGTTGGCCGAGGTGGGCGAGCACTACTTCGCCTTCGGGGGCAAGAGCCCGATCAACGAGCAGAACCTGGCCCTGCGGGCGGAGCTGGCGGCCGAGTTGCGGGCCCGCGGCGTGGACCTGCCGGTGCTGTGGGGCAACCGGAACTGGCACCCCTACACCACCGACACCCTGCGCGATGCGGTGGCCTTCGGTGCCAGGCGGATCCTGGTGCTGGTGACCAGCGCGTATGCCTCCTACTCCGGGTCGCGCCAGTACCGCGAGCACCTGGCCGCGGCGGTGGCGGACCTGGGCGTCGAGGGGGAGGGGTTGGTCATCGACGTGCTGCGGCCCTTCTTCAACGACCCCGGCTTCATCGCCGCCAACGTCCACGCGATCACCGACGCCGTGGGCCAGGTGCCCGAGGCCGATGCCGGCGTGCACATCGCCTACGTCACCCACTCGATCCCCACCACCATGCAGCAGGCCTCGGAGGTCACCGGCCCGGGTTACCGCCAGCAGCATGAGGACGTGCGGGCGGTGATCGATGCGGACCTGCGCGCAGCGGGGATGGAGGTGTCGTCGTCGCTGTCGTACTGCTCGCGGTCTGGCAGCCCGCACACGCCGTGGTTGGAACCGGACATCAACGACCACCTGGCCGAGTTGGCCGGCGCGGGCACGCAGCGGGTGGTGATCGCCCCGATCGGGTTCATCTCAGACCACATGGAGGTGGCCTGGGACCTGCAGACCGAGGCGCTGGAGACCGCTGCCGAACTGGACCTGCAGGCTGCCTGCGCCACCACCGCGGGTATCCACCCGGCGTTCGTGTCCGGGCTCGTGGACCTGGTCCTGGAGCGCGCCGGGCGCGAGCGCGGGGAGGACACCGATGTGGTGGTGCGCGGCGAACTGGCCGCCTTCCCCGACGAGGCCCCACCCGGCAGTTGCCGGATGCGCCACGGCGAGGTCACCGGTATCCCGGTAGTGGCGGGCACCGCCGACTGAGTGGCACCGTCGTGGCAGCAGCCCGGCACCACCAAGGCCGAGTTGTACCGCCGCCGCGGCACCCCGACCGAGCGCCCCCGGAAGAGCCCCGGCTGAGCGCCACCGTCCCGGCAGCACTATCCGATCTCGTACTGAAGGAGCATCATGAGCACCACCCCAGAGGCGATCAACGCCGCCACCTCCTACGCGATGTACTCGGTCTTCCGCGTCACCGAAGCGGTCCCGGCCGACGACGAGGCCCGCGCCCTGGTGGTGCGCAACGCCCTGGCCGCGCTGGACCTCATCGACGGGCTGCAGGTGCGGGGCTGGTACGACGTGGCCGGGTACCGGGCCGATGCCGACCTAATGGTGTGGTGGTGGGCCGAGGACGTCGAGGTCGTCCAGGAGGCCTACCAACGGCTCCGTGCGAGCGCGCTCGGAGCCATGCTGGAGCCGGTGTGGTCCCAGATCGGCACGCACCGGCCGGCAGAGTTCAACCGCGCCCACGTGCCGGCGTTCCTCTCCGGGGAGGCGCCGCGCGGGTACCTGTGCGTGTACCCGTTCGTGCGCAGTTACGACTGGTACCTGCTGCCCGAGGCCGAGCGCAGCACCATGCTGCGTGACCACGGCATGGCCGCCCGCGATTACGGCGACGTACGGGCCAACACCATCTCCGCCTTCGCCCTGGGGGACTACGAGTGGTTGCTCGGGTTCGAGGCCGACGACCTGGGCCGGATCGTGGACCTGATGCGTGAGTTGCGGGCCACCGAGGCCCGCCGGCACGTGCGCGAGGAAGTGCCCTTCTTCACCGGCCCGCGCCGGGAACTGGCCGAGATCGTCGACCGGTTGCCGCGCGCCTGACCAGTCGGGCGGAGCCCCGCTCCAGGGGCGCCGTGCGGTCTCTGCCGGAGCGGGCTGCGCGGTCGGTGACCGCCCGTGGGCGCTGCGTGCGCCGGGATGGGCTGCGCCTTCGGCGATCGCCTGCACCCTGGGCGGGCTGCGTCGTCGGGGATGGCTTGCGCCGGGCCGGGCTGCGTCGTCGTCCATGCTCTCCGGCCGTCGGCCGGATGAGTCCCGCAGGCGTCCGGGCACCACCGGAAACCCAGTCGCTCTTCATGGTTTCCGTACTGGCACCTAAAGGGCGTGTTTACTTCGCAAAACTAAGGTCAAGGCCTTTACTTAGCGTAACTAACGATGTAGTATCTCCGCAGTGAGCATCTCTCCCGCCCCCAAGCACCCCGGCCCGAGGGTCGCCGACGTCGGGTTCCCGACACGGCTGCGCATGACGCTGCTGAAACTCACCCGCAGTCTGCGGGCCCAGCGGTCCATGTCGATCCCCGAGGGTCAGCACGCCGTGCTGGCCACGGTGGTGGCGCTGGGAGCGATGACCCCGGGAGAGCTCGCTGAACGTGAGCACGTGCGACCACCCTCGATGACGCGCACCGTGCAGTGTCTGGTCGATGCCGGCCTGGTGGAGCGCACCACGCATCCCGAGGACCGCCGCCAAGTGCTCATCACGCCCACCGACGCCGGTACCGAACTGGTCAAAGAGACCAGGCGCCGCCGCGATCAGTGGCTGTCCAAACGACTCGCAACCTTGACCCCCGCCGAGCGCGCAACGCTCACCGAGGCAGAGAAGATCCTCAGGAGGCTCTACAACCAGTGAGCTCGATATTCGCCTCACTCCGCCTGTACAACTACCGAATCTGGTTCATCGGCGCCCTGGTCGCCAACGTGGGCACCTGGATGCAGCGGGTGGCCCAGGACTGGCTGGTCCTTGCCGTGCTGCCCGAAGGCTCGGCGATCCACGTCGGAATCGTCACCGGCCTGCAGTTCCTCCCGATTGTGTTCATCAGCCCCTTCGCCGGGCTGATCGCCGACCGGGTGGACCGGCGCAAGATGCTGATGATGACCCAGGCCGCGATGGGCGTGCTCGCCCTGGCCCTGGGCGCCCTGGTGCTGCTGGGTACCGCCCAGGTGTGGCACGTGTACTTCTTCGCACTGGCCCTGGGTGTGCTCAGCGCCTTCGACGCCCCTGCCCGGCAGGTGTTCGTCTCCGACATCGTGCCCACGTCCTCCCTGGCCAACGCGGTGGCGCTGAACTCCGCCTCCTTCAACGCCGCCCGCCTGGTGGGCCCCGGCGTCGCCGGCCTGCTGATCGCGGTGGTGGGCACCGGCTGGGTGTTCATGCTCAACGCGCTCACCTTCGCCGCCACCATCGGGGCGATGCTGGCGATGAAGTCCGAGCTGCTGCAGCGCCGCGACCGCCCCGTGCGAGCCAAGGGGCAACTGCGCGAGGGCCTGCGCTACGTGCGCGGGCGCAGCGACATCATCACGATCATGATCGTGGTGTTCGTGATCGGTGGTCTGGGCCTGAAGTTCCAGATGACCTCGGCGGTGATGGCCCACGACGAGTTCGGCATGGGGGCGGGGGAGTACGGGGTGCTCGGGTCGATCCTGGCGATCGGATCCCTGGCCGGTGCGTTGATGGCCGCCCGACGCCAGCGCCCGCGGCTGCGCCTGGTGCTGGGCGCGGCCTTCGGGTTCGGGATCAGTTCCGGGGCCATGGCCCTGATGCCCACCTACGAACTCTTCGCCCTCAGCGCGATCCCGGTGGGCTACTTCTCCCTGACCATGCTCACCTCGGCCAACGCCGCCATCCAGATCACCACCGACCCCAACGTGCGCGGCCGGGTGATGAGCCTGTACCTGGTGGTCTTCTTCGCCGGGAACCCGATCGGCGGGCCGGTGGTGGGTTGGATCGCGGAGAACTGGGGCGCCCGCTGGGCGATCGGCATCGGTGCGATCGCCGCAATCCTGGTGGCGGGGATCGCCGCTCTGTGGACCGTGAAGCGGGAGGACGTGCGGGTGCGTTACCGCCTCCGGCAGCGTCCGCACCTGTTGGTGCAGAACCGTCACGAGCAACTCGACGCTGCGCGTGCCCGCGAGGAACTCAGGACCCAAGAGGGCGTGAACGCCGGCAGCGCCGCCTGACCGGCCGGCTGCCCGGCGCCGCCTGCCCGGCCGGCTGACCAGCACCGCCCCCAGCCTCCCGGCGCTCCCGCGGGAGCGCCGGGTCAGCGGACCTGGGCCACTTTGCCGAGCGCGCGGCCGGCGCCCACGTACGTCAGCGAAGGTGCGGACTGGAGCGGAGCGACTAGAGACGCTCGACGACGTAATCCAGGCAGGCGGTCAGCGCTGCGGCATCGTCGGGGGTCACCGAAGGGTAGGTGCCGATCCGCAACTGGTTGCGCCCGAGTTTGCGGTAGGGCTCGGTGTCGACGATGCCGTTGTTGCGGAGCACCCTCGCCAGCACCGCGGCATCGACGCTCTCCTCGAAGTCGATCGTGACCACCACCGGCGACCGGTGTGCCGGCTCGGCCACGAAGGGGGTGGCGAAGTCACGCTCGGCCGCCCACCGGTACAGCAACTGGGAGGACTGCGCGGTGCGCGCCGCGGCGAAGTCCAGGCCGCCCTGGTCGTTCAACCAGTCGACCTGCTCGGCCAACAGCACCAGGGTGGCGATCCCCGGGGTGTTCACGGTCTGGTCCTGCCGGGAGTTGGCCAGCGCCGCGGGAAGGGACAACGACACCGGCGCCCAGCGCTGACCAAGTTCCTCGATCCGCTCGATCGCGGCCGGGGACAACAGGGCCAGCCACAGGCCGCCGTCGGAGCCCAGGGCCTTCTGCGGGGCGAAGTAGTAGGCGTCGGTCTGGCTCACGTCCACCTCCACCCCACCCGCGGCCGAGGTGCCGTCGACGAGCATCAGGGCACCGTCGTCGTCGACCCTTCTGACCGGGGTGAGTGTGCCGGTGGAGGTCTCGTTGTGGACCCAGCAGTAGGCATCGATCCCCGCGACGGCCTCGGGGGAGCGGGTGCTGCCGGGTTCGGCGGTGAGGATCTGCGGGTCGGCCAGGAACGGTGCGCCGCTCGCGGCGGCGGCGAACTTGGCGCCGAACTCCCCGGCCCGGACGTGCTGGGAGCGGGTGCGGATCAGCCCGAAGGTGGCCGCGTCCCAGAACATCGAGGCACCCCCGTTGCCCAGGGCCACCTCGTACCCCTCGGGCAGGGCGAACAGGGCCGCGAGACCCTCCCGGACGCGGCCGACCAGGGAGCGCACCGGGGGCTGACGGTGGGAGGTGCCCAGCAGCGTGGTGCCCAGGGCGGCCAGCGCCTGGCTCTGCTCCGGCCTGATGCGCGCGGGACCGGAGCCGAACCGGCCGTCCGCGGGACGGATCGAGGCCGGGATGGCGATCGCGGGATCGTTCATGGGCACGATCATCGCAGGTCCGCCGGCCTCGCCAGGAGCGCTGCGGCGCGCGGCCGGCCGGTCCGGGGCCGGGAGAGTCGTGGCAGGGCGCGCAGGACGTGCGGCGCACCCGGTCCGGAGCCGGACGCCGGGCACTAGGCTGACAGGAGGAATGCGGCGACCACCAAGGGGCAGGCACGTGAGCGACCTGATCGACACCACGGAGATGTATCTCAAGACCGTGTTCGAACTGATCGAGGACGGCGTGGTGCCCCTGCGCGCCCGGATCGCGGAGCGTCTGGGTCACTCCGGGCCCACCGTGTCCCAGACGGTGGCGCGCATGGAACGGGACGGCCTGATGGTGGTCTCCGGTGACCGGCACCTGGAACTGACCGATGAGGGCCTGCGGCGGGCCACCCAGGTGATGCGCAAGCACCGCCTGGCCGAACGGCTGCTGACCGACGTGATCAAACTCGACTGGCCCTACGTGCACGAAGAGGCCTGCCGGTGGGAGCACGTGATGAGCGAGCGGGTGGAGCAGCAGTTGCTCGAACTGCTCGAGCGCCCGCGGGAGGATCCCTACGGCAACACCATCCCCGGCCCCGCCGAGATCGGGCAGCCCGTCGCCGGTGTCGCCGAACTGCCCGGTACGTCCCTGAGCACCGCTGTCACCGCCGATCCGGCCCACTACACGCTGGTGCGGATCGGGGAGCCGCTGCAGGTGGATGTGGAGCTGCTGACCGAGTTCGAGCGCGTCGGGTTGGTGCCCGGGGTGGGCTTCCGCGCCCAGACCGACGGCGCAGCGGTAGACCTGACCGTGAACGGGCAGAGCCTGGAACTCACCGAGGACACCGTGGGGCACCTGTTCGTCAGCGCCGCCGAGCCGGGGTGATCCGGTGCCCGTAGCGGGTGTCCGTGTGACGCCCGCGTGCGTTCGGGACGGGCGCCGGAGGGCCCGCCGGCAGGTGCTCGGTGCCGTGGATCTAGCACAGCCGCAGCCCGCGCGCTCGCCGGGCGGGTCACGAGAGCGGAGCCCAGCATGTGGCGCAGTCCACATTGTGGCGATGACACAGCGTCTCGTCGATCGCGCCGTTGCCGCGGAATTCCGCCATTTTCTGGGGACGTAGGCGCCAGGGATAGATCCTGTGAACCATTTCACAGAACCAATTGTGACCGGAATGTGACTTTTGCCGGGTGCGTCGGGTAACGTCAGCCGTGCTCGTCGTCCCCTCCATCGATGAGTACCCGCAGGCGGCGCCGAACCCTGTCACCGCCAGCAGGTCCCGACAGACGCAATTGACAGGGACGGGGGACCCAACCTTTGGTGCGCGAGCACCTCGGGGTGAAGTCCCACCTGGTTCGCCAGGTAAGACCGGGTGAATCTCCAACCCGAACCCGACAGCTCACCCCGTAGGCGCGTGGAGAAGATTTTGACTCAACGCACAACCGGAGCCCGCCACCGCGCAGCGTGCCGGCCCTCCACCCCCCTGACCGCTTTTGGCACCACAGTGGCCGGCACCACCGGTCGTCGTGCACTGGCCGTAGTTGCTTCCTCCGGACTGGCGCTGACCATGGGCGCATCCACCGCGGCCGCTGCCCCCCAGGTGTCCAACTCCGCTTCCGGCCTCGGTTCGCTGGCCAACGTGGTGCTCGATGGTGACCGCGACTCCGTCAGCACCTCGCCGACCATCTCGGTCGACGCCGACACCGACTGGTCCTTCACCGCGGCCGTGGTGAGTTCCGAGGCCCCGCCACCACCCCCGCCCCCACCGCCCCCGCCGGCGGCGACCACTCAGCGGCCCACCGCGGCCACCGCCCCGGCGGCCCGCACCGGCAACCGCACCGCCGCTCCTGCTCAGGAGGAGACGCAGCAGGCGGAGGAGCCGCAGACGCAGCAGGCCGAGGAGCCGGCGAGCGAATCCACTCAGAGCGCCGCCCCCGCGTCCGGTTCCGGCTCTGCCGTGGTGAACCTGGCCCGCCGGTACACGGGCACCCCGTACGTGTACGGCGGTAGCACTCCGGCCGGGTTCGACTGCTCCGGCTTCACCGCCTACGTGTACGCCCAGTTCGGTGTCTCCCTGCCCCGGTCGTCCTCGGCCCAGCGCAACGCCGGCCGTGTGGTCTCGGCTTCTGAGGCGCGGCCCGGTGACCTGGTCTGGTGGCCCGGACACATAGGCATCTACACCGGCAACGGCCAGCACATCGCGGCCCGCAACCCCAGTTCACCGCTGCACGAGGGCCCGATCTGGAACTCGAGCCCCACGTTCATCCGTGTGATGGGCTGACCGGCACACGCACCACTCACAACGGCTCGTCCCGCATCGGGGCGGGCCGTTGTGCTGTGCGCACCGGTGCGTCGTGTACCTGCGTGCCCGTGCGGAGAGGTGCTGGCACAGGCACCGATGAACAACTCCGATGAGACAGGTATAAGATTTTCCGGCGACATGCCCCGCAACCGTCAGGCTTGTAGCACAATGGTCAAGATCAGCCCAAAAAAGGGGGGTAGACCGGTATGGAACGCGAACCCACGATCCTCGTCGGAGTCGACGGATCGGCCGCCAGCCTGAACGCACTGGACTGGGCGTTGGCCCACGCCGGAAAGTCGGGTTGGAACCTTCACCTGGTGTGTGCCTACGCGCTGCCCACCTTCGCCGCCGGAACCATCGACGGCGGGTATGCCACCCTGGACGACACCGCCATCCGCGACGGCGCGCAAGCGGTCCTGGACGAGGCCCTCACCCGCTGTGAGGGCGTGGGTGTGCAGGTGACCAGCGCCCTGGAGACCGGCGACGCGGCCGGAGTGTTGGTGGACCTGTCCGCCCAGGTGCGCCTCGCCGTCGTCGGCACCCGGGGCCGGTCCGGATTCGCCGAACGGATCCTGGGCACCGTCTCCTCGGCGCTACCGGCCCACTCCCACTGCCCCACCGTGGTGGTGCCGCACCGGGAGGGCGAGGACGACGACGACGCCGGTCTGCCGTTGCCGGTGCGCCGGATCGTGGTGGGCGTGGACGGGTCGGACTCGGCCAAACTCGCCCTGAACGTGGCCATCGACGAGGCCGAACGGTGGGAGGCGGAACTGACCGCCGTGGTCGGTGTGCCGATGGGCGCCGGCGCCGGGCTGCTGGGCTGGCTGCCCTCCGGGGTGGACCGGGAGACCCTGCTGGCCGACGTCAAGACCGGCCTGGACGTGACGGTGGACCGGGCCAGTCAGGGTCGTTCGGTGCAGGTGCGTCGGCACGCCCTGGATGGCACCGGGGCGGCGCTGCTGTCGGAGTTCTCCACCGCGGTGGACCTGGTGGTGGTCGGCTCGCGCGGCCGCGGCGGCTTCACCGGGATGCTGCTGGGCTCCACGTCCCAGACGGTGCTGCATCACTCCCGTTGCCCGGTCATGGTGGTGCCCACCAGCAGCACCGACGATCCCGAGGACCACGCCTTCAACTGGAAGCGGCGCCGGCACTAAGCCACCAACCCGCCATCCCCACGGCGCCCACCCGGCCCCCCAGCGGCCCCCCACGGTGCCCAGGTGGCCACCGTTGCGCCCCCACCCCCACCCCACCCCCAACCCGCCCCGCGGCGGCGAGGGCGAGCGTGAGCGGCGAGGGCGAGCCTTGGGAGACTCGCCTTCGGCTGGGAGGCTCGCCCTCGGTGGCGGCGGCGCCCAGGTGGCCACCGTTGCGCCCCCGCCCCACCCCCCGCGGCGTCCCCAGGTGGCCCCCGCAGCGCCCCCAGGTGGTCCCCGCGGCGGCGAGGGCGAGCGCCCATACGTCCATCCCACCCCAACCCGCCCCGCGGCGGCGAGGGCGAGCGTGAGCGGCGAGGGCGAGCCTTGGGAGACTCGCCTTCGGCTGGGAGGCTCGCCCTCGGCGGTGGGGGTGGCGGCGGGGCGGCTACCGGGCGCTGCGCAGCACCCGGCCCAGGGTGTCCATGAGGCGGTCCAGGTCCGACTCGGTCACCGTCAGCGGCGGGGCGAAGCGGATGGTGTTGTCGTGGGTCTCCTTGGCCAGGATGCCCTCGGCGGCCAGCCGCTCACTGACCTCACGCCCGGACAGAGACACCACGTCCAGGCCCATCCACAAGCCGATCACCCGGGCGTCGGTGGCCAGCCCGTCGGCAACCAGATCCTTGGCCGGGCCCTCCAGCCTCGGACCGAGGTCGCGTGCCCGGGCCTCGAACTCACCCGTGGCCAGCAGTTCCGTCACCGCGATCCCCACCGCACACGCCAACGGGTTGCCGCCGAAGGTGGACCCGTGCGTACCGGCGGTCATCACACCGAGCACATCGGCCCGGCCCACCACCGCAGAGACCGGCACGATTCCACCACCGAGGGCCTTGCCCAGCGTGGTCAGGTCCGCGCGCACGCCGAACAGCTCCTGGGTGAGGGTGGCCCCGGTGCGGCCGAGGCCGGACTGGATCTCATCGAGCACCAGCAGTGTGTTCGTCTCATCGCACGCCGCGCGCACCTGCTCCAGGTAGCCCTCCGGTGGGATGATCACCCCGTTCTCGCCTTGGACCGGCTCCAGCAGCACGGCCACGGTGTCCGGCGTGATCGCCGCGCGCACCGAGGCGGCGTCACCGTAGGGCACGACGACGAAGCCCGGGGTGTAGGGACCGAATCCTTCCCGGGCAGCCGGGTCGGTGGAGGCGGAGATGATCGTGGTGGTGCGGCCGTGGAAGGCGCCGTCGGCCACGATGATCTCGGCCCGGTCGGCCGGCACGCCCTTGGCCTCATACCCCCACTTGCGGGCGGTCTTGATCGCGGTCTCCACCGCCTCGGCGCCGGTGTTCATCGGGAGCAGCATCTCGGTGCCGGTCAACTCCGTGACCGCGCCGGCGAACCGCTCCAGATGCTCATGGCTCACCGCCCTGGAGGTCAGGGTGAGCCGGTCCAACTGGTCCTTGGCGGCCCGGACCAGGTGCGGGTGGCGGTGACCGAAGTTCAGCGCCGAGTACCCGGCCAGGCAGTCCAGGTACTCCCGGCCGCTGGTGTCGGTGACCATCGCGCCCTCGGCGGTGGCCAGCTCCACCTCCAGCGGGTGATAGTTCGGCGCCAGCGGTCCGGGTGCGTTCGTGGTGCGGGGGTTGTTCGTCATCGTGCGACCTCCTCGTCGGTGACTCGCGGGAATCACTGGGCTGCGCCGTCGTCGGCCTCACCCGGGCGCAGGGCGCCCAGGGCGGGTAGTGCGCTCGCGGCTGCGTCGTCGTCGGCCTTGGTTGAACTCCGCAGGATCAGGGTGCAGCACTTGGCGCCGCCACCGCCCTTGAGTAGTTCGGAGGTGTCCACCGCGATCGGTTCCAATCCGCGCTCGCGGGCCTGCGCGGCCAGGTTGGTCGCTCCCGGTGCGTGCACCACGTGGGTACCGTCGCTGACGGCGTTCAGGCCCAGGGCCTGGGCGTCGGCGTCGCCGGCCACGATCGCCTCGGGGAACATGCGCTGCAGCACCCGCTGGGAGCCGGGGGAGAACGCGGGCGGGTAGTAGGCGATCAGGTCATCGCGCAGGATGGTCAGTGCGGTGTCGAGGTGATAGAAGCGCGGGTCCACCAGTTGCAGCGAGATCACCGGGCGGCCGAAGACCTCCTGGGCCTCGGAGTGCGCGGCGGCGGAGGTGCGAAAACCGGTCCCGGCCAGGATGTACCCGTTGGTGCACAGCAGGTCCCCCTCGCCCTCGTTGGTCTCGGCCGCCTCGACGGGGGTGAAACCGGCACGGGCCAACCAGTCCAGGTACGCCGGGGCCTCGCCGGCGCGCTCGTTGTGCCGGAACCTGGCGGAGTAGGCGATGCCGCCGATCACGGTGGCACCGTTGGCGGCGTAGACCATGTCCGGGTACTGCGGCAGCGGGTCGATCACGTCGACGGTGTGCCCCAGGTCCGCATAGGTGCGGCGCAGCGTGTCCCACTGGCTCATCGCGCGGTCGACGTCGGTGGAGACCTTGGCGTTCATCCAGGGGTTGATCTCGTAGGAGACCGTGAAGTGCGTGGGTGGGCACATCAGATAGTGAGCGGGCATCGATGCTCCTTCGGTTCGTGGTCCAAGCCCTGGCCTGGTGGGCCGGTGCCGGATCGCGGGTGCGGCCCCTGGGTGGTGGGCCACACATGTGATTGTCACAGAAACGCATGCGTTCTGTGGGGGCTCCCGGATTACCGGCGGGGCCGGGGTGTGCCCTACGATCGGTGCGCGAGATGCGTCGGCCGGGTTCGCTCCGGCCCGGTGCCGCTCGCCCCCGCCCCCGTAGCTCAGGGGATAGAGCAACCGCCTCCTAAGCGGTAGGTCGCGCGTTCGAATCGCGCCGGGGGCGCCGGTGCCGTTGCCCGTAGGGCGATCGGCTTACGGTGTGGTGACTGTGCAGCGCAGGCCGGGTGCGCGGCCGATCCGGCGGTCGAGGGTGACGATCGTGGTGCCAAGAAGTTCGGCGAGGGCGACGTAACTGGCATCGTAGGTCGTCAGGTTCTTGCGAAGCTGCCAGGCCCTGGGCGTCAGGAGGTCATACGGCCACTGCTCGATGGCCAGGTCGAGAAGGTCGGAATGTGCCTGAGCAGCCTGGTCAGCGGTGATGAGCGCGGCGAGTTCGTGACGGCGGATGATGTTGGCCGCCTCGAACGGGAGCAGGCTGGGAGCGGCGAGGTCTGCTCCGGTGAGAGTGTCGGTGGCCCAGCGCCCATCAGGACCTGCATCCAACAGAACCGCGACCACCGCGGAGGCGTCGCAAACGACGCGGGGACTCATCGCCGGTCGGCGTCGCGAGCGGCGAGGATCGATTCCGCGTCGACTCGGACGCCGGTGGCCTCAACGCGGGAGCGAGCACGAGCGAGAACGTCGTCGACCGCGGGCCGAGTGGCACTCTGGACGAGCATGCCGCGCAGGTACTCCTGCAGGGACATCCCGGCCCGGGCTGCACGCGCCGCCAACTCATCCCGAACCTTGTCCGGCACGTCACGTACCGTAATAGCAACACCCATGCAGCCATTTTAGCATCATCAGCAGCATTCTACAGGCTCCCGTATTCCCGGTTGGGGCCGGGCAGACCGCGTCCGCAGTGCGGACCGTGTCTGGCGTCGTGGTCTCCACGGGTGGCCCAGCGGTGGAACTACACGCCCACTGGCTGCTCACTAGTACCGAGGGAACTCAGATGATCGCCGTCCAGGCGACGCCACCGGTCTCAATCGACGACACACCTGATCCAGGATTAGTGCGACTGCTGAGGTCGGCAAGCTGTGAATCTCGTCAGCAAAGGATGTCGAGTTGATCCGGTGCGGCCAAGACCGACCGCTTTCGCGGTGTAGGCGGCCGCGGCCGGGAGCATGCGCGCCCATCTATTGAGCGACACCGGTAGCCTGGCGGGCAGGGCGGGCGTCGACAGCAGCCCCGCACAAATCGATGGAATCGCCCCGGGGGTGCGGTTGTAGCGTGTCGCCATGGCTGAGCAGCGCGTGGAGTTCTCCGTCCAGGCCGAGCCGCAGGACGCCGCCGGTTGGACCGAGTTGGCCAGGCGCACTGAGGGCCTCGGCATGCGGGCACTGCTGGTCGCTGACCATCCCGGCGCCGGTGCCTCGCCGTTCGTGGCCCTGGCCGCTGCCGCGGCGGTGACCAGCACGTTGCGGTTGGGCAGTTACGTCGTCAACGCCGGGGTGCGCGAGCCCATCCACATCGCCGCCGACGTGGCCACCCTGGACGTGGTCTCGGCCGGGCGCGCCGAGGTAGGCCTCGGAGCCGGGCACACACCGGGGGAGTGGGAGATGATCGGGCGCGCCCGGCCCACCGCCTCCGAACGTGTGCGCCACCTCACCACCACCGCCTCGGCGGTGCGCCGGCTCCTGGACGGGCAGGCGGTACCGGCACAGGATGTTGGCGCGCTCAGCGATCTGCGCCTGGACGAACCCCGGCCGGTGCAGGACCACGTGCCGCTGCTGGTCGGCGGGACCAGCGCGACCATGCTGCGCTGGGCGGGTGGCAACGCCGACGCGGTCGGCCTGACCGGGCTGGGAGCCACACGTCCCGACGGGCACCGGCACGAGGTGGCCTGGTCACCGGAGCAGGTGGACCGGCACGTGGCGCGGGTACGCGAGGGCGCCGACCGCGCCGGGCGTCCGATGCCTGGATTGGAGGCGCTGGTGCAGGTGCTGGCGATCGCCGACGAGCGTCAGGACGTCCTCGCCGGCATCGCCGCCGACCTGGAGACCCCGGCCAACCGGTTCGACGACGTGCCCTACATCCTCGTGGGCACCCGGGAGCAGATCCTCGAACAACTCGAAGCCACCCGGCAGCGCTGGGGGATCACCCGGTTCGTGGTGCGCGCCGGTGCGCTCGAGGCCGCCGCGGACCTGCTGGCCGCGCTCGGGCGCTGAGCACACCCTTTCAGCGCTGAGCACGCCAACCGGGCGAGGCCGGCGCAGGCGCAGGATCAGCGCCCGCCGCCACCGCCTCCACCGCCGCCGCCACCGGCGCCGCCCCCACCGCCGAACCCCGAACCCCCGCTGGAACCGGAGGTGGGCGAGGCAGCGCCGACGAAGGAGTTCATCGACGAGGCGATCGAAGCCACGCTGGGCACCGCTCCGGGATGGAAGCCGACGTACCAACCGGTGTTCACGTGCGCGCGGCCCTGAGCCTGGAGCTCCTCGAAGATCTTCGCCCACCGCTCGGCCACCCCGAACACGATCGCGTAGGGCAGGTACCGGGAGAACACGTCGATGCCCTCCTCGAAGCGGATCTGGTTGGCCTCGGCGGCAGACAGGTACATCTTGAACCCGCGCAACTGCTCATACAACGCCCGGCCGGTGGCGCTGCGCCGGAAGGAGGTGACGAACGTGATCGCGCGCAGCAGGAGCCACAGTCCCAACACGATCAGCAGCATGACCGTCAGACGCACCGCTGAGGGCGGCAGCACGTTGGCGCTGGTGCCGACGACGGCAGTTCCGAGCAGCACCACGGCCGCGGCGATCTGCCAGACCAACGACCGGCCCCGGCGGGTCGGACCGCTCTTCCGCCGTGCCGACGCCGACACCGGCCGGGTGAACAGCCCCTGGGCGTCGATCTGCTCGGCCATCCGGGTGCGCAGTGCGGTGGTGAGTTTGGTCAGTCGGGAACGTTCCTTGCTCAACCGCACCGTCGGCTGCGTCGCGAACAGGTCGATCAGGACCCGGTCCTCGAACTCGGCCAACTCGGAGCGCCGCTGCGCCGCATCGGGCGCCAGGGTCACGTCCCAGTCCTTGGCCCGGCCGCGCCGGTCGGTCTTCGCCTCCCGGATGGTCACGAACCCCCGCACCGCCAGATCCACGATGGTGGCAGCCAGCGCGTGCGCGTCGCTGACCTTGTGCTCGAGCCTGCTGGCCACCGCCGGGGCCAGCCCTTCGGGGGGGTGGAACCGGACCGTCTCGGGCGGATTGCGCTGCAACTGCGCCACCGGGTGGGCATCGAGGGCGTGCGGCGGCGGGAAGGTGCCCGGGGGAATCCCCACGAAATGATCATCGCGGCCCTGGCGGTACCGGCGCACCAGGAGCAACGCATAGGCCAGGACGACCGCCCCCACCGGCACCGGCCAGTACCTGGTCAGGGTGTTCACGATCGGGTCGGTCACCTGCGCGATGCGTTCCTGGCCGGCGGTCAAGCCCACCACGTCCCCCTCGGCCGGGACCAGGATCGGCTCGATGTCGTCGAAGGTGCCGGCCGGAAACGCCACCGCGACCGTCTGCTGCTGCCCGGGCCGGAGCGTCCCGGTGGCGAACGTGGCGGTGCTGCCCGCGGCCTCGGCGGCGCACGGCTGGTCGGAACCGGACGGGCCCTCCCAGCAGCGGTGATCGGTGATGTCCACCGGCCCGGTCACCGTGGTGGTGACCTGGTCGAAGCGGACCTCCCACTCATCGCCGGTGACGTTCCAGAAGAACTCGTCCTGGTCGGGTACCTCGTCGTCGTCGCGGATCGCGTTCAGGGCGCCGGCGATGGTGTACCTGAGTTCGTAAGTCTGCACTCCGGTGCGGGTGTCGTCGGAGCCGTCCGGGGCTCCGATGTCCACCCTCAGGTATGCCCCGCGTTCGCTGATCCAGTGCTCCGCCGGGGCCCCGGAAGGGCTGTGGACGTCGAACTGGTCGTAGCGGTACAGGCGCATCAGGTCGGGATCGTGCGGCCAGGCGAACCGTTGGGCGAGTTCCCGCCGCAGCCCCAGACCGTCACGGTCGCCGAAGTCCCACTCATACGTCTCGGTGACGTGGACCAGCCCCCCGGCGTCGATCATGATCTCCACATCCAAGGCCCGGACGACGTCGTCACGGGCGTCGGCCTGCGCCGGTGCGGCCGTAGCGCTCACCCCGGCGACGGTCAGGACGGCGACGGCCACAGCGAGCAGAGCGGATCTCAGCACAGTCATCCGTGCCACCGTATTGGCCGGCAGGCCCGCCCGACCACCATCCCGGGTGGGCAGGAGTGCCCATGGCGAACTACGTCGTCGTCGGTTGTTGCCTGCCCCTCCGTAGGATCGTGGCGTCCGCAGCAATCCTCGGTGGCCCCGGGGTCGACGTCGAAGTGGAGCAAGGAATGAGCCAGCAGCGCCCGAACGCGATCGCGGGGTATGAGGACTGGGCGGACTATGTGCTCGCCGGCGGCGCTGCGGGAGGCGAGGCACCCACCGGCGGGCTCGCCGAGGTGCTCGCGCCCCCGGCCGCACCCACGCAGCTGCAGGTCACCCACGGCGCGGCGACCAGCGCCGACGGGGTGCGTACCCAGCGCCTGTCCTGGCAACTGGGGTACGGACCGGCCACCGTGGCCTACCTGTGCACACCCGAGGGTGCCGGCGGCCCGCTGCCGGCGATCCTGCTGATGCACTGCCACTCGGGCAACAAGTGGGTCGGCGCCGAACGGCTGGTGGACCTGGGGGAGCAGGACACCCCGGAGTCCCTGGCGCTGCGGGCGCAGATGTACGGCGGGCAGGCGGTGGCGAGCCATCTGGCCAGGCAGGGTTTCGCCGTGCTGGCTCACGACGCGTTCGTGTGGGGCAGCCGCGCCTTCACCCTCGACCCGCGACCGGCCCGAGCCGATTTCCACCTGCAGGGACAGATGGCGCTGTGGCGCGAGCAGGGCGAGGAAGCCACCCCGGAGCGGATCTACAACACCCTCGCGGCCGACCACGAGCACACCGTGGCCAAAGTCGCGCTGATGCTGGGCACCACCTTCGCCGGGATGGTGGCCCACGACGACCTGGCCGCACTGACCGTGCTGGCATCCCTGCCGATGGTCGACGTCGATCGGATCGGCACCATGGGGCTGTCCGGGGGCGGTGGCCGGGCGATGCTGCTCGCCTCGCTCAGCCCACGGATCCGGGCGCACCTGGTGGCCGGGATGATGTTCACGTTCGACTCGCTGCTGCCCGCGCATATCGACGCCCACTCCTGGTTGATGTACTCCCCGGGCATCCTGCGTTACTCGGAGTGGCCGCTGATCCCCACGCACGCCCCCACCCGGCAGTCGATGCACGTGCAGTTCGCCTCCCAGGACGCGTTGTTCTCCCTGGCGGGCATGCGCGCGGCCGATGCGATGCTGCGGGCCGCGGACCCAGCCGCCGTCGAGTACTCCAGCGCCTGGTTCGACGAGCCGCACCGGATGACGCCGCAGATGCAGGACGACGCCGCGGCGTTCTTCACCCGCGCGCTGGGGTAGCGGCGCCTGGGTAGCAACCCCTGGGTAGCGGCCGGCGGCGCGGGACGGCGCCATGCGCGAGCGGGCGGGGCGGCCGCGCCGGGTCCGGCTACTGCAGCGTCAGGCCCCAGCGCACGTAGTGGTCATCGCCGGGCTCCAGGCGCACCAGGTCATCCCCGGTGCGGAAGGCGTCGGCCACACAACTCATCGGCTCGGCGGCCAGACCGGTGCGGCGCGCGGGGCCGGGCAGTTCATCCCCGGTGCACATCTGCCAGCAACCCATGGTCCGGTCCATCCACACCGCCGCGGTGTGCCCGTCGGCCCCGCGCAGACGCAACCAGGACAGGTCCTGGGCGTCGTAGGTGGCGCCGACGAAGGCATCATCGAGCACCGTGTCGCCCAGTTTCCGGGGCTCGCGGAAGTCGAACTCCTCCGGCAGGTCCTGGGTGCCGGTGGGCAGCAACCGGTCGTCGGTGGCGATCCACTTGGTGGCGTCCAACTGCAAGGTGGCCTCATCCAGTCCGCCCTCGCCGGGGGAGAGCCATGGGTGGAACCCGATCCCGTAGGGCGCGGCCGCGCTGCCGATATTTCGGGTGCGCACTTCGATCTCCAACCCGCCCGGTCCCAGGGCGTAGCGGATCGTGGTGGCCAGTTGGAAGGGGTAGCCGGGCGTGGCCGGGGGTTCGATCATCAGGGTGACCGAGGCCGCGCTGTGGTCGATGGTGCGCCAGCGCTTCCAGTTCACCAGGCCGTGCAGGGCGGTGTGGCGGCCGGGTTCGCTGATGTCGAGCTGGTAGTCCACCCCGTCCCAGGTGTAGGCGCCGTCGCGGATGCGGTTGGGCCATGGCACCAGTACCGCGCCGTGGTAGGCGGGCGGCAACTCGTCCTCGGCGAAGGGGACGACGACGTCGCGTCCACCGGTCCGGAAGGCGCGCAGGTGCGCGCCCACCTCGGTGATCACGGCGTACTGGTCGCCGCGCTGCAGTTCGAAGGCGGCGCCGGTGGGCAGGGGGGCTTCGTTGGTAGTGATGGTCACGGCCACACGATACTCACGGCGCGCGAACAGGGCCCGATGGGTCACGGTGCCGCCGTACGGGGTCCCCATCGGCTGCGGTGCCGTCGTACGGGGTCCCCATCGGCGGCGGTGCCGTCGTATCGACACGATCCGGGCAGGGCGTTGCCAGCGCCACGATCGACCTGGCATGATGTGTGGAAGCGTTTACGCAGACACCAATGCCGGTGCTCACTGCCGGCCTCCAGGAGGAACTCGATGGCCGACCAGCCCATTGCCCGCCGTTACGCCGTCGTCGGCACCGGACACCGTTCACAGATGTACATCAACGCGATCCTCGGCGACCACGCGCCGGTCTCGGAGTTGGTGGCCTGGTGCGACGTGAACCCCGGCCGGATCGACTACTACGACGAGGTGGTCCAGGCCGCGGGCGGCCAGGCGCTGCCGCGCTACGCACCGGACCGGCTGGAGCAGATGATCACCGAGCAAGCCGTCGACGTGGCGATCGTGACCTCCCCGGATCACACCCATGCCGACCTGGTCTCCCGCTCCCTGCGCGCCGGTGCCGACGTCGTGGTGGAGAAGCCCCTGACCATCGACGCCGACGGCTGTCGCAGCATCACCACCGCCGTGGCCGACAGCGGAAAGTCGGTGGTGATGACGTTCAACTATCGCTACTCACCGCGAAACTCCAGCCTGAAGGAGGTCATCGCCTCCGGCCGCATCGGCCAGGTCACCTCGGTGCACTTCGAGTGGGCCCTGGACACGATGCACGGCGCGGACTACTTCCGCCGCTGGCACCGCTACAAGGACGCCTCCGGCGGCCTGCTGGTGCACAAGTCCTCCCACCACTTCGATCTGGTCAACTGGTGGCTGGCCGACGTACCGGTGCGTGTGTACGCGCGCGGTGGCCTGAAGTTCTACGGCGACCAGGGCGCCGGCATCGCCCGGGCACCGAGCCCGCGGCCCGAGCGCGGCACCCCGGCGCCGGGCAATGACCCGTGGACGCTGGACCTGCGCGATGACGAACGGCTGCGCCGGCTCTACCTGGACGCCGAGCACCACGACGGGTACCTGCGCGACCGGGATGTGTTCGACGCCGGGATCACCATCGAGGACAACGTGGCGGTGCTGGTGGACTATGCCGGCGGTGCGGTGCTGACGTACTCCCTGAACGCCCACGCGCCCTGGGAGGGCTACCGCGTCACCGTCAACGGCACCAAGGGCCGGGCCGAGTTGGAGGTGGTCGAGCGCGGGTCGGTGGCGATGACCGCCGAGGGCGTGCTGGACCCCAGTGCGCGCGAGGCACAGGACAGCGATGCGCTGCGCCCCAAGGGTGAGCGCCTGGTGGTGCAGGAGCACTGGCAGCGTGCCACCGAGTACCCGATCCCGATGGGGCAGGGCTCCCACGGCGGTGGGGACGCGATCCTGCTCTCCGACGTCTTCCGCGGCCCGGGGGACGATCCGCTCGGCCGCCCGGCGGGCTACACCGACGGCATCCACGCGGTCTCGGTGGGCGTCGCCGGTAACGAGTCCCTGCGTACCGGCGCCCCGGTGGACATCGCCGACCTGCGCCTGAACGGCACATCCTGACCACCCGGTCCGGCGCAGGCAAATGTTTCGGTTCTGCATCAATCGCCGCGGCAGCCACCAGGGGCTGTTGCAGTGGGAAGCCTCGTGTTACGCTCTGCGAAAGCGTTTACGCACAGGATCGACGAAGAGTCAGATCATCGGAGTGGATGGCCGTGGGAGCGGTCTCCACCACCCAGAGCGACAAGGAAGCCGCATGATGGAAATGGTCCCGATCGGCACCGGTTGGTGCCGGAGTGTTTCGGGGGGTGGGTAATGGCTGCTTTAGGTGAGTTGTCGAAGTTGCGGTCGAAGGCGGGGCGGCCTACGCGCTCTCCGTCGGAACGTAATGACGGTAAGGCGGCGGTGTTCTTCCTGGCTCCGTGGTTCGTGGGTCTGGGGTTGATTGTTGCGGGGCCGTTGGTGGCGTCGTTGTATTTGTCGTTCACCGATTATGATTTGTTGTCCGATCCGAATGTGATCGGGCTGGACAACTATGTGCGGATGTTCAACGATCCGCGGTTGATCCAGGCGTTGTTCGTGACGTTCTCGTATGTGTTCATCTCGGTGCCGTTGCAGTTGGGTGCGGCGTTGGGGTTGGCGTTGGTCCTGGATAAGGGGTTGCGCGGGCTGTCGTTGTACCGGTCGGTGTACTACCTGCCCTCGCTGCTGGGGTCCTCGGTGGCGATCGCGATCCTGTGGCGCCAGATCTTCGGCACCAACGGGTTGGTGAACCAGGTGCTGGAGTGGTTCAACGGTGTGCAGCCGTTGATCCAGATCGGCACCCAGGGGTGGGTGTCCCACCCCGATTACGCGTTGGGGACGTTGATGATCTTGAACGTGTGGACGTTCGGGTCCCCGATGATCATCTTCCTGGCCGGGCTGCGTCAGATCCCGGAGATGTATTACGAGGCGGCCAGCATCGATGGGGCCTCCAAGATCCGCCAGTTCCGCTCGATCACGATCCCGATGCTGACCCCGATCATCTTCTTCAACCTGGTGCTGCAGGTGATCAACGCCTTCCAGACCTTCACCCAGGCCTACATCGTCTCCAACGGCACCGGCGGCCCGGTGGACTCCACGTTGTTCTACACCCTGTACCTGTACCAGCAGGGCTTTGCGAACTTGAACATGGGTTATGCCAGCGCGATGGCGTGGTTGCTGTTGATCATCGTCGCGGCGATGACCGCGCTGAACTTCTTCGCCTCGAGGTATTGGGTTTTCTACAATGACTGATTCCACCACCCGCCAGCCCGGCGCCGGGGCCGCTCAGGCCGTGATCGGTCCCGCCGAGCCCACCGAGCGGCCGAGGCCGAACGTGCGCAGGATCCCCCCGGCGGTGCGGATCCGTAAGGTCGGCAAGCACCTGTTGCTGATCGCCTTCGGGGCGTTGATGATCTACCCGCTGTTGTGGATGATCTCCTCTTCTTTCAAGCCCGATGCGTTGATCTTCCGCGAGCCGGGCCTGATCCCGGGGGAGTTCACCACCGACAACTACGTCCACGGGTGGAACGCGCTGTTGCACCCCTTCTCCCACTATCTGCTCAACTCCACCATCGTGGTGGCCGGGGCGGTGCTGGGGAACCTGGCCTCCTGCGCGCTGGCCGCCTACGCCTTCGCCAGGTTGAACTTCAAACTCCGGCCCCTGTGGTTCGCGATCATGCTGATGTCGATCATGCTGCCGATCCACGTCATCATCGTGCCCCAGTACGTGTTGTTCTCCGAGCTGGGCTGGATCAACACCTTCCTGCCCCTGATCGTGCCCAAACTCCTGGCCACCGACGCCTTCTTCGTCTTCCTCATGGTCCAGTTCTTCCGCGGCATCCCCAAGGAACTCGACGAAGCAGCCCGCATCGACGGCGCCGGACACCCCCGAATCTTTTTCCAGATCATGCTGCCCCTGTCCACCCCGGCGCTGGCCACCACCGCGATCTTCACCTTCATCTGGACCTGGAACGACTTCTTCTCCCAGTTGATCTTCCTGACCAGCCCCGACCGCTACACGGTACCCATCGCCCTACGCACCTTCCTGGACTCCACCGGACAATCCTCATGGGGGGCGATGTTCGCCATGTCCATCGTCTCCCTCATCCCCCTATTCATCGTCTTCCTCCTGGGCCAGCGATACCTCGTCCGAGGCATCGCCACCACCGGAATCAAATAGGAAGCACGCCGAATGTGCCACCAACCGGATCTAACGAAAGCGAACTCGATGCAGAGAAAACATTCGCACTGACTGGAAGAAAGTCAGGAATATCGCACCGCAGCACACCGAACAGGAAATTTCACGAATACCCCGAATGCACAGTCATGCCCCGACGGGTAACCGTGCACTAACCGAGACCGGCGGAACGGCGTCACCGCCTCATGACCATGACGCACAACGAAGTGAGAAGTCCCAGGAGGAAGAACAATGAAGAGGACACGAATGGCGCAACCGCGCCTTCTCAAGGTCGCCGCACTCGCGGCCGCCGGGGCATTAGTGCTCAGCGCCTGCGGACAGGCTGACAACCTGGACGATGACGAGCCGGCCGCCGATGGCGAGCCGGTCGAGGAAGTCGACGAGGCCGATGGCGAGGGCGACGCCGAGGAGGTCACCATCAGGTTCTCCTGGTGGGGCTCCGACACCCGGCACCAGATGAACCAGGACCTCATCGACGCCTTCCAGGAGGAGTACCCCCACATCCAGGTCCAGCCGGACTACACCGACTGGGGCGGGTACTGGGACAAACTCGCCACCCAGACCGCCGGCGGTGACACCCCGGACGTGCTCATGCAGGAAGAGCGCTACCTGCGCGAATATGCCTCGCGCGGGGTGCTGGCTGACCTGAACGAGTTCGACATCGACACCTCCCAGATCGAGGACTCCCTGGTGGGCTCGGGAGAGTTCGACGGCGGCCTCTGGGGTATCGGCACCGGCGTGAACGTACGCGCGATGATCGTGGACCCGGAGGTGTTCGAAGAGGCCGGAGTGGACTTCCCCGACGACACCACCTGGACGTGGGAGGACTACGCAGAGATCACCGAGCAGATCTCGGCCAACACCGACGCCGGCACGTTCGGCACCCAGGAGTATGGCTTCATTGAGCCCGACCTGGCCATCTGGCTGCGCCAGCACGGACAGAACCTGTGGAACGAGGACGGCGAGATCGGCTTCGACGCCGAGTTGATGGCCGAACGCTGGCAGATGTCGCTGGACCTGATCGAGTCCGGCGCCGCCCCCTCGGCCAGCGAGTCGCTCGAACTCTCCGCCGGCGGCCCGGAGCAGTCCCTGGTGGCCACCAACAACGGTGCGATCTCGATGTTCTGGACCAACCAACTCGGAACCCTGGCCGGAGCGTCCGGGCGGGACCTGCAGTTGCTGCGCTACCCGGGTGAGTCTCAGTTCGAGCGGACCGGCCTGTTCCTGAAGCCGGCCATGGCCCTGTCCATGTCCGCCACCTCGGAGCACCCCGAGGAAGCGGCACTGTTCCTGGACTGGATGCTCAACAGCGAGGTGGCCGGTGAGATCCTGCTCACCGACCGTGGGCTGCCGGCGAACATGCAGGTTCGCGAGGCGATCCTGGAGGAACTGCCCGAGTCCGAGCAGCAGGCCGCGGACTGGATCGCCGAGATCTCCCCGGACATCGTGGACGCCACCCCGTCCCCGCCGACCGGTGCCGGTGAAGTTGCCAGCCTGCTCGAGCGGCTGAACGAGCAGGTGCTCTTCGGACAAATCAGCCCGGAGGAAGCGGCCGAGGAGTTCATCGCCGAGGCCAGCGAGATCACCGGCGACTGATCCGCCCGGCCCACCGCCGCAGGCACAGTACTCTCCTGCGGCGGTGGGGTTCCGTGCCGCCACCCGCACCAAGCGGGAGGCGACCCCGACCACGCGCTGCCGCGGCCGGTCCATCCGGCCGCGGCAGCGTAACTACAGGTGCCCTGGCGCACCCGAGCAGAGAGGCGCGATGGCCACCATCCACGACGTCGCGAAGCGCGCTGGTGTCTCCATCGCGACCGTCTCCCGGTCCCTGAACGGGCACGGCCGGGTTTCCAGTGAGACCCGGGAGCGGGTCCTGGCGATCGCCGAGTCCCTGGACTTCCGGCCCAACCGCACCGCCCGTGGACTGGTCACCGGCCGACTGGGCAACATCGGGGTGCTGCTGCCGGACGTGGCCAACCCCTTCTACGGCCCCATCCTGGTAGCCATCGCCGACATCGCCCAGGACCGCGACCTGGGGGTGTTCCTGGCCGACTCCCGTGAGGACCCGCGGGCCGAGGAACGACTGTGCCGGCGGTTGCTGGAGCAGGTCGACGGCCTGGTGCTGGTGTCCACGAGGATGCCCTCGACGAAGATTTCGGCGGTGGCGGAGCAACGCGACACCGTGCTGGTGAACCGCCTGGTGGACGGGGTCGACGCCGTGGTCGTCGATGCCGCCGAGGGGATGCGCGCGGCGGTGGAGCACCTGGCCGGGCTGGGCCACCGCAAGGTGTTGTACCTGGACGGCCCGACCGCATCCTGGTCCGGTGCCGCCAAACTAGCCGGCGTGCGCGAGGGCGCGCAGACCACTGGTGTGGAACTGATCCTCGACGGGCCACACCCACCCAGCTACCTCGGCGGGCGGGAAGCGGCCGCGGTGGTCCGCGACTCCGGCGTCAGCGCGGTGCTGGCCTATGACGACCTGATCGCCTGGGGCGTGATCACGCGGCTGCAGCAACTCGGCGTGGACGTGCCCGGGGACGTTTCCGTGGTGGGCTTCGACGACGCGATCGCCGAGGGGATGCTCAATCCGGAACTGACGACGGTGCGCTCCGGCGGGGCCTCGATGGGTGCCACCGCCACCGAGATGCTGCTGCGACGCATGGCGGAACCGGACTACCCTGTGGAACATCAACGACTCTCATGCGAACTGGTGGTGCGTCACTCCACGGCACCGCGGTGAGGTGCCATGACCGCCGTCCTGCAGGGCTTCGCCGTCCTGGGCGCCATCATCGCCCTGGGTGCACTGCTGGCCCACGTGCGGTTGCTGGGCGAGGAGAGCCAGCAGATGCTGGCCAAACTCGCGTTCTTCGTGGCCAGCCCGGCCCTGATGATCACGGTGATGGCCGACGCCGACGTCGCCACCCTGTTCTCCCTCAACCTCGCCGTCACCTCCGCTGCGGTGGTGGTCTCCGGTAGCACCTTCCTGCTCATCTCCCGGTTGTGGTTCAAACGAGCCGTACCCGAGACCGTGATCGGGACGTTGAGTTCGATGTACGTCAACGCCGGGAACCTGGGCCTGCCAATAGCGGCCTACGTGCTGGGTGATGCCTCCCTGGTGGCCCCGGTCCTGCTGCTGCAACTGATCGTGCTGCAGCCGCTGGCGCTGGCGGTGCTGGACCGCTCCACCGCGGCCGCCGGCACCTCCCGCCGGGCGCTGACCGTGCGCACCGTGACCAATCCATTGCTGCTGGGCGCCCTGGTGGGCCTGGCGTTGGCCCTGACCGGCTGGGAGATGCCGATGGTGCTGGCCGAGCCGGTGAATCTGATCGCCGGGATGGCGGTGCCTTCGATGCTGCTGGCCTATGGGGTCTCACTGCGGGTGGGCCCGCGGGCCGGGCGCGGGGTAGGGATGATCGAAGTGGGCACCACGGTGTTCCTCAAACTGATCATCCAGCCGGTCAGCGCCTTCCTGATCGGGTGGGCGGTGGGCCTGGACGAGGCGTCCCTGTTCGCGGTGGTGGTGCTGGCCGCGCTACCGGCGGCCCAGAACGTGTTCGTGCACGCCGTGCGCTACAACCGCGGGGTGGTGCTTGCCCGGGACTCGATCTTCCTGTCCACGGTGCTGTGCCCGGTGGCCCTGCTGGTGATCGCGGGGCTGCTCACCTGATCACCGCCGAATATGCCCCCTGGCGCCCCATCGGCAGTGATCTTCTGCGCAAATACCCGACATCCGGCGGGTTAGCCCCGACTTACTGCTCACAGCGTCTAGCGTGGAAAACGTGATCCCCGTACGTCGTTCCCGAATCGCCGGCGGGCGCTCGCGCTCGCGCAGCGAGCCGGAGGCGCCGCCGCGCGCTGAGCCGATCACCCCGCGGGAGCGGGCCGTGGCCGAGGCGGTGGAGCGCTGGCACACCGGCCTGACCGAACTCAGCGGTGGCAGCGGGCTGTGGGATGTGCGCTCCCTCGGTGATGCACTGGTGGACCTGAGTTCGGCCCACCCCTCCGGCATCGCCCAGCTCTTCGCCGGGCGTCCCACCCGGTTGAGCAACCTGATCCGGGAGGGCTCGGCGCTGGCGCAGGCCCGCCGCCGGATCCGGGTGGTCTCGGCGCGTACCGACGAATTGGCGCAGCGCTACGGCGTGGCCCCCACGTACGTGGCGGTGGGCGTGGCCACCTGGCGCACCAGGATGGGCACCGCCGCCGACACCGCCGTGGCACCATCGGCGCCTTCCCCGGCTTCGGGGAGCACTACGGCAGGTTCTGCCGCTGCCGCGGGGGCTGCGTCGTCGTCCGCGCCCGCCCAGGAGGCGGACCTGACCGCGCCCATGCAGCGCTCCGGCCCCCACGACGTGACCCGTGCCTTCCCCACCGAGAAGATCGCGACCCGGGTGGTGCGCGCCCCGGTGCTGCTGCGCCCGGTGCGCCTGGATGTGCACGGCAGCGAATCCGAGATCGACCTGGCACTCGACCCGGCGGTGGAACTCAACCCGGTGCTGGTGCGGGACCTGCAGGAGCACGGGGTCGCGCTGGATCCGGGCGCGATCGCCGCCGCCACCATGACCCCACACGGGTTCAGCCCGCAGAACGCCTTGGATGAGGTCGCGGCCCTGGGTGGGGCGCTGGAGGAGTTCCAGTTGGAGCGACGGATCGTGCTGGGCGCGTTCGTGCACCCCGGTCAGTCGCTCGCGGAGGACCTCGAGGCCCTGCAGGACCGGCTGCCCCGGCACGACCTGATCGCGGCCCTGGCCGGCGAGCCGGGGGCTCGGGAGAAACTTGCCTCCCAGTCGCTGCCCGAGCCGGTAGGCCCGGACCGCCCGCCCGCGCAGGAACCGGGTGTGGGGGACTTGGACCGTAGCCAGCACCACGTACTCGACGCCGTCGCCAGCGGCGGGCACCTGCTGATCGATGCTCCGCCGGGAGTGGACGTGCCCAGCACGGTGGCCGCGGTGCTCGCCCAGGCCGTGACCGCCGGGCAGAAGGTCGCCTATGTGCCCGGGTCCCGCCGCGCCGCGCACGGGCTGATGGACCGGCTGCGCAGCCTCGGCCTGGCGGACCTGACCCTGGACCTGTGCGGGGACCCCACCTGGCGGCGCAGTTCGGTGCTGCGGGTGGTCGATGGGCTCAACCCGTCCGAACCCGAGATCGATGCGGAGCAACTGGCCGCAGACCGTGCCGAACTGGTGCGGGTACGCCGCACACTCGACGGGTTCGTCGAGGCCCTGCACCAGCGCCGCGAGCCGTGGCAGGCGTCGGTGCACGAGGCGTTGCAGGCCCTGGCGGCGCTGACCTCCCAGCGCCCGGGCCCGCGTACCCAGGTTCGCCTGGACGGACCGGTGGTGACCCTCGATGAGGACGGGCGGGTACGGGCCCGCGAAGCGCTGGCCCGCGCCGCAGCCCTGGGTGCCTTCCGGCTCCGGGCCGCCGACACTCCGTGGTTCGGTGCCGAACTGACCAGCGCCGAGCACGCCCTGACCACGCTGGAGCAGGTGCGCTCGCTCTCGGACCTAATGCCCACCCTGCTGGAGCAGGTCGAGGCCACTTCGGCCCAGACCGGCCTGGACCAGGCCACCACGTTCACCCAGTGGGGTGACCAGTTGCGACTCCTGGAGGGCATCCGGGCCTCCCTGGACATCTTCAACTCCCACGTGTTCGAACGCTCCGCCAAGGACATGGCAGCCGCCACCGCCACCCGGGCATGGCGCGCCGAGCGGAACGTGGACCTGGGGTGGGCGGAGCGGCGCAGGCTGCGCCGCCAGGCCAAGGACCTGGTGCGACCCGGGGTGTCCGTACCGAACCTGCACGAGGAGTTGGTGCAGGTGGAACGACGCAGGGATCAGTGGCGCAAGTTCTGTTCCGGGGGTGCCTGGCCGCACCTGCCCCAGGGGCTGCGGGAGATCACCGACACCCACCGGCGGGTCCAGGGCCTGTTGGAGGACCTCGGCGGCGTGCTCGCCCCCACCGTGGGTGGGCAGGACCTGTCCGAGATCCCGCTGCCCGACCTTGCCCGGCGGATGGAGCGCCTGGGTGCCGACGACGACTCGGTGCGTCAGATGCCCGAACGGGCCGCGGCGCTGTCGGTGCTGAACTCGATGGGCCTTGCCCCGCTGGTGCAGGATCTGACCACCCGGCGCATCCCGACCGCAATGGTGGGCGCCGAGTTCGAACTGGCCTGGTGGTCCAGCGTGCTGGAGGAGATGCTGGCCGCGGACCCGGCACTGTCGGATATGGACGCCGACACCCTCGCGCAGATGACCGCGGAGTTGCGCCGGCTGGACTCGGCGCACATCGACTCGCTGACCGCCCCGGTGCTCTCCGCGCTGCGCCGGCGGGTGCGGGCCGCTATCGAGGCCGATCGGCCCCGCGCCCAGGAGTTCTACCGTGCCGCGCACGGCGGTCTGGCCGACCTGAAGGAGATGCTCGCCCGGTTCGGGGAGGTGGCCTGGGAGCCGCGCCCGGTATGGCTGGTGCCGCCGATGGTGGTGCCCACGGTCCTGGGCCCGGCCGAGCAGGTGGATCTGCTGGTGCTCGACGCCGTGCAGCACCTACCCGCCGAGCACGCCATCTCCGCGATCGCCCGGGCCAAACAGGTGGTGGTGGTCGGGGACACCCGGCGGGCCGGCACCGGGCTGGTGCAGCAGGTTTCGTGGCTGCCCAGGCTCACCCTGTCCGGTGACCTGGTGGACCAGGAGCCGGAGATCGCCGCGTTCCTGGCCGGGCATGGTTACGAGGGTTTGGTGCGCCCGATCCCGGCCCCGCCGCGGCAAGCCCCGATCCGCCTGGAGGTGGTGGACGGCTCCGGGATGCCGACCCCGGACTCCCAGGTGGTCGAGAGTGTGCAGGCCGAGGTGGACCGGGCTGTGGACCAGGTGATCGACCATGCGCTGACGCGCCCGGAGGAATCCCTCGCGGTGATCGCCATGAACACCCGGCACGCCGACCGGGTGCGCGAGGCCGTGCTGAACGCCGCGCAGGGCTCGCGCACGCTGGAGCGCTTCTTCGACACTTCCGCCGCCGAGGCGTTCACCGTGGTGGAGATCGAGGCCGCCGCCGGACTGCGCCGGGACGCGGTGATCCTGAGCCTCGGGTTCGGGAAGACCCCGCATGGGCGGGTGTTGCACCGGTTCGGGGCCGTCTCGGGCCCGGACGGTGCGGCCTACCTGATCGATGCACTGGACGCGGCCCGGCACCGGCTCAGCGTGATCAGTTGCTTCCGGGCTGGTGAGTTGGACCCCGAGCGCCTGCGCAACCCCGGCGGTCAGATGCTGCGCGAGGTGCTGCAGTTCGCCGAGGACGGTGCGGCACCGGCCGGGGAGGAGGACGGCGAGCACGTGGCCGATCCGCTGCTCAGTGACCTGACCGACCGGTTGCGCCGCCGGGGGCTCCGCGTCGTGCCCCGGTACGGCCGGGCCGGTGGGGTGCGGATCCCGCTGGCCGTGGGACACCCGGCGTTGCCGGGTGAACTGGTGCTGGCCGTGCTGACCGACGACGACGAGTACGTGGCCGAGCCGAGCCTGCGGTTGCGGGAACGGCACTGGGTGCAACGGCTGCAGAACCGCGGCTGGCATGTGCGGATGGTCTACTCCCCAGCAGTGTTCATGGACCCGCAGACGGTTGCGGACCAGATCGCCGCGCAGGTCAGCGACATCGTCACCGAGCGTCGCGGCG
Source organism: Pseudactinotalea sp. Z1739 (assembly GCF_049725055.1). Next base: position 87,609 of record NZ_JBMPQA010000005.1, read on the forward strand.
GCAAGGCGCCCGCAGCGCAGGCGGTGCCGCCCCGCACGGTGGTGGATGACGACGACCCGCTGGTGACCACCAACGCCACCCTCTCGGCGCTGCGCGGTGAGCAGATCGCCGGCGCCCGCGAGATGCCGCTGATGGACGCGGTGGCCCCGATCGCGGGGGAGCGCACCACCCGCCCCAACATCGAGCCCGGCCGCCCGCTGGGTGACTACGGGGACAACGAACTCGACGCGCTTCTGGCCTGGATCGGCTCGGACAACCGGCCCCGCACTGCGGCGCAGTTGCGCACCGAACTGGCGCAGGCGCTGGGGCTACGCCGCCGCGGCAAGCACGCGACCGCGGTGCTGGGTCACGCGGTGGCACGCTCCGGTCTGGCCGTGGCCGAGGGCGAGTTCGAACCTGACTCGGCGACCGGGACCGACAGTGGAACCGAGGCAGGGACCGGGCCCGACGTCGGGACCGAGCCCGATGCTGCACCCCAGGAGTCGAGGGACGAGGGCGGCAAGCACAGCGAGGACAGCAAGCACAGCGAGGACAGCAAGCACCGCGAGGGCAGCAAGGACACCGAGCGGGCTCCGGACGCCGGGAACGATGGAGCGGAGGGTCCGGGGCCCGACGACGACGTACCGCCTGGCGGCAGCGGCTCCGGTACGGCGGTCGGCGCCACCTCGGGTACGGCGGCCGGCGACGACTCCCCGCAGGGAACCCTCGACCTGGGCCCGCAACCCACCCGGCGGGCCGACCTGCGGCGCGCCCCTGGCCGGCGGAGGCGCTCAACGCGCCGCAACGGCTCCAGTGAGCCTCAGGCCGAGGCCGGCGCCGACGGTGAGGTGACCGGGAGCGCTCGCTCCGCGCCGGCCAAGCGTCCCGACCGGCCCGTATGGTCGCCGGTGATGCCGGACCGGGCCCGCGAGGACGATCCCCAGTCGTGGGGTGAGCGGAGCGAGGACGACGACGAGCGCATCCTCACCGAACGCCCACCGCACTGGCAGTGAGACCTCGGTAGTGAGACCTCGGTAGTGAGGCATCCGCAGTGAAATCGTAGCCGGAGCCGGAACGTTCCCGGCTCCGGCCGCTGCCGACTTCAGACGGTGGGGCCGGTCGGGCCTCCGGGGTCTCTCGGGCCGGGGGCGCCGGCCCCCGCGGCACCCGGCGTGCTCTGGGCGGCGAGGGAGTCGCGGATCTCGCGCAGCAGCAGAATCTGCTCCTCGACCTCTTCCTCCGCGCCCGCCTGGCGACGCTCGTTGAACTTGTTCATCGGTGTCACCACGACGAAGTACAGCGCCAGTGCCACCAGCAGGAAGTTGATCAGCGCGGTGATCACGGTGCCGGGCATCACCAGCGCGTCGCCGATATGGAAGGACAGGACGGTGTCGAAATTCGGCTCCCCGACCAGCCCGGCGATCAGGGGGTTGAGCACGTTGTCGACGACGTTGGTCACCACGAGGGTGAATGCGGCGCCGACGACCACACCGACGGCAAGGTCGATAGCGTTACCGCGGGCGATGAAGTCTTTGAATCCCTGGAACATCTCTGGTCCTTTCCCGAACCTCCCCGAGCCCGTACCCGACGAGAGGGCGCAGAACGCGTCGAGCCGCTCGCACCTGCAAGCACAATAGCGCGCCGCCGATCCGCGTAGCCCGCAATGTCCTTGTGTGTCGCGACCGGAAATATTACTCTCCAATCACAACCAGTTGTCGTATGCAATCAGAGGAGGTGCGATGGGCGCTCTCATCGCCTGGAACGTGGTGTCCGCGGATGGACTCTTCGAAGGGGTCGACCCGTGGGACTTGAACCACCACCAGTACATCTGGGGTGCGGACCTGCGCCGGCTCAGCCTGGACATCGGGCGGGAGGCCGGCCTCCTGGTGTTCGGCCGGAAGACCTACGAGGGCATGGCCGCACATTGGCCCACCGATACCAGTGAGCCCGAGATCGCCGATTACATGAACTCCATCGCCAAACTCGTGGCTAGCCGCACCCTCACCGAGGCGTCCTGGCAGAACACCGAGGTAACCGCAAACATCGTCGATGAACTGCGGCGCCGCAAGGGCGCGGACGACCGGCCGATCTACGTGTTCGGCAGCGCCATCCTCACCCATTCCCTCCTCGAAGCAGGTCTGGTGGACGAGGTGCTGCTCGGCATCGCTCCGGTGCTCCTTGGCGCCGGGACCCCACTGTTCAAGGGTGCGTCCGGCCCGCGCGGGCTGACGCTCATCGAGTCGCGCGCCGTCGACACCGGTGGGGTGCTCATTCGCTACGGCGTGCCACGTGGACCTGAGGAAGACGAAGCCCCAGCGGGGTAGAACCGGGGCCCCGACGCCGCTGGGGAGCGGGGTGCGCCCTGGTGAGGTGGTGCTACTCGGGCGTGCCGTGCCGGAGCACGGCCCGGAACGGGGCGAACCCGCTGGCGCCGGTCAACGCAATCGCGTCACCGGCACGGACCGCGAGGATCACCACGTCACCAGTGCTCGGCGGGGCAAGCGTCCCGAACGGCCCCGCATCGTCCACAGCCGTCTCGGGCAGACTCAGGATCACCGCGCCCTGGGTGATCAGATCGGCTTCCTCGCGCTGCCCACCGGTGTCCGCCGGGGCGAGGTAGAGGTCCACCAGATCCCCGGGGCGGGCCAGGCTCAGCACCGCGGAGTCGGCCAACCGCACCGGTGCAACCACGGTGCCAGGGGGAGCCCCGTCCGCCAGGCCCGGACCCACCAGCATCGTGGTGGCCAGCGGCATCCCGGCCGGCAATCCCACGGACATCCGCAGGCCGATCAAGTCCTCGGCAGCGGGCTGATGGGCAGGCGGGTCGGGGTCGTGGCGCACACGCAGGTCGTCGGCGCCGAGCACGGTGCCGGTGCTGAGGTCATGAGCGGCCACCACCACCGGTGTGGTGACCGGGCCGGGCGGGCGCACCTGGAGCACCACCACCGTGATCGCCGTGCCCACACACGCCGCCGCGATCAGCCAGCGCATCCGCCACAAGACGGCCCTGGTCCGTACCTTCATCGCCCCCACCCTTCGAACGTGCCGGTGATGGCGCCACGGTAGGCGCGGCACGGGCCGCCGGATCGAGTTCAGGGCAGCCGATGTGGACGGCCGGTCCCGCGGAGGTAGGGCTGTGGAGCCGGTGATGCCGGGACAGACCGGCGTGCCGGTCGGGCCTTGGGTTACCTCAGGTCGAGGCGCCGGCCTTTGCGGGGGTCTTCGTCGCCGTCGTCGACTTGCTCGAGTCGCCGCCCGAACTCGAGGAGGAACCGCCGTCGGCCGCCTTCCCGTTGCTCGTGGACTCCTTGGCCTCGGCGGGCTTGCTGTCGCTCTTGCTGCTGTCCTTGGCCGCGCCGGACTCGGTGGTGGAACTGGAGCCGCGAGCGTCGTTTCGGTAGAAGCCCGAACCCTTGAACACCACGCCGACCGCGGAGAACTTCTTGCGCAGCACCCCCTGGCACTGCGGGCACTCGGTCAGGGCGTCATCGCTGAACGCCTGGTAGATGTCGAAGGCGTGCCCGCACTCGGTGCAGGCATAGGAATAGTTCGGCACGTGCCCTCCGCTGGGATAACCGCGGCCCGGATACAGCAGCCGCCAGGGGGATTGTAAACGTTTCGGAGCGAAGTTGCCGTGACGTGGCCCACCCCGACGTGCAGCAGGGGTGTGACGGCGTCGCGCGGCACCGCCCGCGGGGAGTGTCGGCACCGCCCGTGGTGAGTGTCAGGCACCGCCCGCGGGGAGTGTCAGTTGCGCGCCGGACCATCGGCCCGCGTTACCCTGCCCAGTGTGAGTCCTCTCTCGGTCATGCGTCGCGTCTCCCTGGGGCTGGCTGCGGCCCTGGTGGTGGTGCTGGTGGCCGGGTTGATCACCACCGTGGCGCTGGTGCGACGCCCGCTGCCCTCCCTCAACGGGGAGTTCCGTGTTGACGGGCTGGCCGAGCAGGTGGACGTGATCCGCGATGAGAACGGCATCCCGCGCATCTACGCCCACAACACCGACGACCTGTTCCTCGCCCAGGGCTACGTGCACGCCCAGGACCGCTTCTTCGAGATGGACTACCGCCGGCACCTGACCGCCGGGCGGCTGTCGGAACTGGTCGGTGAGGCCGCGGTGGCGCCGGACACGGTGATCCGCACCATGGGCTGGCGCGCGGTGGCCGAGGAGGAGTGGGAGATGCTCGATCCCACCGTGAAGGAGTACCTGGAGTCCTACACCGAGGGCGTCAACGCCTACCTGCAGGGTCGCCAACCCAGCCAACTGGCGCTGGAGTACACCGTGCTGGGCTTCAGCGTCGAGGTCGAGGACATCGAACCGTGGCACCCGGTGGACTCCCTGGCCTGGTTGAAGGCGATGGCGTGGGACCTGTTGGGCAACTACTCCGACGAACTCCAGCGCGCCGCGGTGTTCGGCCAGACCGATGATCTGGAGATGGTCGAGGCGCTGTTCCCGCCCTACCCGACCGACCGGAACCTGCCGATCCTGCCCACCGACGCCGAGTACGAGGCCCATGCCGCGGCACGAGAGACCAACCCGGACCAAGCGGCCGACGACGGCGAGGACGGCGAGGTCGAGGACGCTGATGCGGGTGCGGACGGCGGCGCCGGTGCGTTGGCCCAACTCGATGCCCAGGAGGCGGTCGAGTTCGCCCTATCGGCGCTGACAGCGGTGCCGCACGCGCTGGGGGAGGGCGATGGCGTGGGCTCGAACTCCTGGGTGATCGGTGGAGAGCACACCGCTTCGGGGATGCCCCTGCTGGCCAACGACCCGCACCTGGGAGTTTCTGCGCCGGGCATCTGGTACCAGGTGGGTCTGCACTGCGTGGAGGTGAGCGAGGCGTGCCCGTTCTCGGTATCGGGGTTCTCCTTCGCCGGTCTACCCGGTGTGGTGATCGGACACAACGACCACCTGGCCTGGGGGCTGACGAACCTGGGTGCCGACGTCTCGGACTTCTTCCTCGAGCGCCTCTACCCCGACGGCACCTACCTGCACGACGACGAGCGGCTTCCCCTCGTGGAGCGGCGTGAGGTGATCGCGGTCAACGGTGGCGAGGACGTGGCGATCAACGTGCGCAGCACCCCGCACGGTCCGATCATCTCCGACGCGATCCATCAGACCCGGGAAGCCGCCGATACTCCCCTGCCGGAGGATGCTCCGCCGATGGGCCTGGCAGGGTTCGGGGTGGCGCTGTCCTGGACGGCGCTGGAACCCGGCCGCACCGCCGAGGCGATCTTCGCGATCAATACCGCCACCGATGCCGAGGACATCGCCGCCGCGGCCGCGCTGTTCGAGGTGCCCAGCCAGAACATCGTGTTCGCCACCACCGACGGCGACATCGGCTACCAGGCGCCCGGGCGCATCCCGATCCGCGCCGATGTGGCCGACTCGCCGGTGCCCTCCGACGGCACCTGGCCGCGACCGGGCTGGGACTCCCGCTTCGACTGGCAAGGTTTCGTCGAACCGGAGGACATGCCCGCACAGACCAACCCCGATGAAGGGTTCATCGTGGCCGCCAACCAGCCGGTGACCGGCCCGGCTACCGGCCCCTTCCTGGGTGTGGACTTCGACTACGGCTACCGCTCGCAACGAATCCGGGATCTGATCACCGCCCAGATCGAGGCCGGTGCACGGTTAACGGCGGCGGATATGAACGCGATCCACCTGGACGATCACAACCCCTACGCCGAAGTGCTGGTGCCGGTGCTGCTGGAGGTGCAGATGGAAGACGCCTTCGTGGCCGAGGCGGTGGAACTGTTCGAGGAGTGGGACTACCGCAACGCCCCGGATTCGGCGGCAGCAGCCTACTTCTCCTCGGTATGGGTGAACCTGCTGAACCAGACCTTCTGGGACCAGATGCCGGTGACGGACCGGCCCACCGGGGGCAGCCGCTGGCTGGAGGTGGTGACCCACCTGCTGGAGGACGAGGACAACGAGTGGTGGGACAACCGGGCCACCCTGACGGTGGTGGAACAGCGCGATGAGATCCTCTCCCTGGCCCTGCGTGATGCGCGCGAACAACTGACGGTGAGTCTGGGCAAGGATCCGCAGTCCTGGCAGTGGGGCCGGTTGCACCAGGCCGCGCCGCTGCACCCTGTCCTCGGTGAACAGGCGCCTGGCCCGATCCGCTCCTTCGTCAACCCGGACCCGCAAGAGGTGGGCGGCGGATCGTCGATCGTCAACGCCACCGGGTGGGACGCCTCGGCATGGGAGGGCGGCTATCCCGACTACTCCGTCACCACCGTCCCCTCGATGCGCGCGGTGGCAGACCTGGCCGACTTCGACGCCTCCACCTGGGTGTCCTTCACCGGCAACTCCGGTCACCCGGCAGCCGATGCCTATGACGACCAGTTCGGCGCCTGGGCTGCGGGGGAGACCTTCACCTGGCACTACTCCCGTGCCGCGGTGGACGAGCACGAGGCCGATACCCTCACGCTGATCCCGGCCCACTGACCCCGCCGGCCCCGTCCGGCCGCCCCGGATCCCGGAGCCACCCGCGTTCGCGACCCGCCGCTCACCGCCGTAACCGTCCAATTGGGCGGTTGTGGCGGGCTTGGGGGTGGTGGGGTCGCTGTAACCGTCCAATTGGGCGGTTCGGGCGGGTGCGCGAGGGGGTGCGCGGGCGCGCGGGCGCGGGGCGCGCGGGGGCGGGTGCGCGGGGGCGGGTGCGCGGGTGCGCGAGGGGGCGCGCGGGCGTGCGCGGGTGCGCGTGCTGGGGAGGGAGCGGGCGGCTCAGGCCAGGGTGCGCACGCCGTTCGGGGTGATGACGCCGTGCACGACATGGTCGTGCTCTGCCCGGGGCAGGGGTTCGTCACTGATCTCATCGTCATACGTCAGGGCGTAGATCGGTGCGCCCGGGGTGGCGTGGCGCAGCACCCGGTCATACCAGCCGCCGCCCTGCCCGATCCGGAAACCACCGGTGTCCACGCTGAGCGCGGGCACGATGATCAGGTCCGCCGCGCGGATCGCATCCTCACCCAGGCCCGGCCCGGCCGGCTCCGGAGGGCGCCCGGGCGCACGAACCTCCAGCGGCTCCCCGGGCCGGTACTGCGCCCAATCACGGCTCAGCCCGGCCCCCAGCATCGGCATCAGGATCCGGATATCGCGCTCGTGCATGCGTGCGATGAGCGCTTCGGTCCCCGGCTCGAACCGGCGCGAGGCGTAGATCGCCGAACACCCGACACCCTCCAGGAGGGCTTCGGCGTGTTCGGCGATCTGCTGGGCGGCCTTCGCGCACTCGCGCTCGGACCGTTCCCTGCGGTGTGCCCGGATGGCTTCACGGAGCAGGATCTTGGCGTCCTCGACCTCCAGGTCTGTCCCGGGAGGGAGGGTGCTCGACACTGACCACATACGCCAACTCTCTCATTAGTCCGATGAGGTTGTGCACCGATAACCTGCACCCATGTCATGTGCTTGGATCCGGACCGAAGAGATGCAGCGCCGATGAAGTCGGTCTCCGCCCATCTGCGGGCCATCCTCGACCTGCTGCAACCGCTGCCCGCGCTGGCCGTGGTGCTGCACGACGCCGTGGGTTGCGTGCTCGCCGAGGACATCCTCGCCCCTGCGGACCTGCCCCCTCGTGACGTGGCCACCCAGGACGGTTATGCGGTGCGTTCGGTGGACGTGGCCGGAGCCAACCCCGACCGCGCGGTGAGCCTGCGGGTGCTCGATGAGGTGCGCGCCGGCGCCCGGGACACCGAGCGCCTGGTCGCGCTGTCCTCGGTGCGGATCGCCTCCGGCGCACCGATTCCGGCCGGGGCGGACGCCGTCGTCCCCTTGGAACGGACCGACCGGGGCATGGCCACCGTCGAGGTCCGCACCGAAGTGGGCCCCGGGACGAACGTACGCGCCCAGGGTGCGGATCTGCGGGCCGATCAGGTCGCCATGGCTGCCGGGGAACGCGTGGGGGCCCGGCAGGTCGCGCTGCTGGCGGCGCTGGGCCGATCGCGGGTGAGCGTGCATCCGCGGCCGCGGGTGGTGCTGGTGTCGGTGGGCGATGAACTGGTGGAGCCGGGCCGGCGGATCAGCACCGGTGAGGTCTATGACGCCAATGGTCATGCCCTGGCCACGGCCGTGCAGGACGCCGGTGGGTCCACCTTCCGGGTCGCGGCGGTGCCGGATGAGCGCACCAGCCTGCGCGAGGTGCTCGAGGACCAGTTGGTGCGGGCGGATCTGATCATCACCACCGGTGGCCTGTCGGCCGGGGCCAACGACACGGTCAAGGAGGTCCTGTCCCCGCTGGGCACGGTCCGGTTCGACAACGTCGCGATCGCGCCGGGCCGTCAGTTCGGAGTGGGGGAAGTGGGCGAGGGCACCCCGATCGTGTGCCTGCCGGGCAACCCGGTGGCGGCGCAGATCGGGTACGAGGTGTTCGTGCGCCCGGCGTTGCTGTCCATGGCCGGGCACGCCGATCTGTACCGGCCGACCGTGACTGCCGCGGTCACCCAGGGGTGGTCCTCCCCGCTGGAACGGCGTGAGTTCGTCCCGGTGCACCTGACCGGGACCCCCGATGAGGGCTACCGCGCCGCTCCGACCGGGGACCCGCTGCTCCTGACGTCGATGTCCAGGGCCAACGCGCTGGTGGTGGTGCCCCAGGACGTGGGCCACGTGGCCACCGGCGACCGACTCGCCGCGATGGTGCTGGAGAGCTGACCATGCCTCCGGGTCGGGCGGGGCACGGCGCACCGCGCCAGGGGCCGGGTGGGGGAGCGATGCCCCGACCACCCCGGGTGGGTCGCGGCTCCCTGCGGCATGCGGACCTGCGCCACGGCCTGCGCGCCGGCGACCTGGTGCTGCGCCGGATGAATCGGAGCGACCGGGCGGCCTGGCAGCGCCTGCGAGAGTCCAACCTCGACTGGCTCACGCCGTGGGAGGCCACCAACCCGGGCCCGCCAGCGCCCTCGATGACGTTCGCGGAGTACGTGCGCCAGCAGCGCGCCCAGGCCCGCCAGGACATCGGGTACGCCTACGTGCTGGAGTGGCGCGGGCAGGTGGTGGGCCAACTGACGATCGCCGGGGTGGCCCGGGGTTCCCTGCACTCGGCGCACATCGGTTACTGGATCTCCGAGCACGTGGCCGGCCGGGGGCTGATGACCAGGGCGGTCGCGTTGGCGATCGATCACTCCTTCGGCGCCCTGGGGCTGCACCGGGTGGAGATCAACGTGCGCCCGGAGAACGCGGCCAGCCTTCGGGTGCCGCAGAAGCTGGGTCTGCGTGAGGAGGGGCTGCGCCGGCGCTACCTGCACATCCAGGGGCAATGGCGCGATCACCGCAGTTTCGCCATCACCGCCGAGGAAGCCCCTGGCTCCATGCTGGATCGGCTCCCGGCCCCGGAGTGACGGCGGGAGCCGGTCGAACCCGGCCCTGCGGGCTTTGCCACACCGGTCTTGGCCATGTCGGCACCGACACGCCGCACCGGCTGATCGATTCGCCCGCCCGGCGGTTCTACCGTCAGGAGGGTGAGCACGGGACAGGTCGAGAGCGTCGCAGGGTTCGTCCTGCTGGCCATCGTGCTGATGTCTCTGGGCTACCTGCTTCCCGCGCTGATCCGCTCCCGGCAAGTGGTGAGCGATGCGCGGGTCGATGACCGTTTCTCCACCAACCTGCGGGTGCTGGCCCGCGCCGGTGGAACCCCACCCCGATACTCCAGCACCGCTCGGGTGTACCTGCACACGCCCAGCGCCCGTGAACCGGAGGCCCCGATGGACCGCCAGCCCGCCCCACCCGCCTCGCGCAGCGCCGCCGAAGCCCGCCGGGTCGCGGCGATGCGCGCCGCCCGCGCTGCAGCGGCGAGCCGACGTGCCGCGGCCGCACGCCGTCGTCGGGCCTTGCTGCTCGGCCTGGTGTTCCTCACCGCCGCGTTGTGGACCCTGTTCGTCACCATCACGCTGCCCATCGCCGCCCCGATCGCGGCTTCGGTGCTGTTGGTGGCCGCCGGGGTGGCCGGGCGTCGCGCCGCGGTCCGGGCCGCGTTCGCCGAGACCCGCGAGGCCGAACGCACCGACCGCACCACCCATACCGACCGCACGGCCCGCACCGGCCGTAACCCGCGTCGGCGCGGCGGCACCGCCGGCGCCGAGCGAGCCGAGCAGGAGAGTCCGACGACGGCGACCGGTCCGCTCGCGGTGCGCCACGCCCGCCGTAGTTCCCAGGGCGAGGCCGCCCCCGTTCCCGCCGAGACGCAGGAGCGCGGCGAGGCCACGAAGGCCGGGGTGGCCGACGACGGAACCGGTCAGGACGCACCGGTCGCCCCGCCCACGCGCACTCCGGTCAGTGAACGCACGGGAAGCCTGCGGATCTCGGTGGATCCGGCCACGATCGACAATCCGGTCGCCATGGACACAGCCGATGGTTGGACGCCCGTCCCGGTGCCACGGCCCACCTACACCCTCAAGGCTCCTGCGCCGCGCCGGGACGTGGCCGCCTATGAGGCCCCGCAGTGGGAGCCCGCCCCCGCACCGGCCGATGCGGAGGTGGAGCGGGAGCTGACGCTGGCCGAGGTGGAGCAGACGGTGCGCGCGCGCACCGATGCCCAGGCGCCCCCGGCCACACCCGAGCAGGTTCTCGCCGAGCAGGAGTCCGCCCGGCTCGACACCCAGGGTGAGGCTGCCTCCGCCGCCGGGGCTGCGTCGTCACCGGCTCCGGTTGCGGCCACCGGCACCGATGAGGCCAAGCGGCCCACGATGGATCTGCAGTCGGTGCTGGAGCGCCGCCGCGCCGTCGGGCAGTAGTCCGCGACCGGCGGTAGTACATGGAGCCGTCCGGGCTCCGTCGCGGAGTGGGCCGCCGCGGGCGCGCCCGGAGTGATGTGGTCCGCGCCACCAGGGGTGGGAATCACGGGGCACCGGGTGATAATCTTGAACCTGCCCTGGGGCTATGGCGCAGTTGGTAGCGCGTCTCGTTCGCAATGAGAAGGTCGGGGGTTCGAATCCCCCTAGCTCCACCAGATGCGATGTCGCAAGACGTCGCCGAAGGCCCGAACCCCGTCTGAGGGTTCGGGCTTCGTCGTGTGTCGGGGCCGGATCCCGTGCTGCTGCTATGAGGTCACAGTGACAGTGCGGGCAGGGGTTGCCGGTCTGAGCCGGATGGCGATGAGGCTGATGGCTATGGCGAGGAGGAAGTAGCGAGCAGGTAGCGGAGCGAGGCAGATGACTCCTCCGACAATGAGCAGGATGGATGAGCCGCTGGCCATGAGGCCGCCTCGGAGCGTGGCGATTCCGTAGAGGAGCCCACCGAGTCCGAGGAGGGCGTAAGAGAAGACGAACCCGGCCATCACCGAGGGTATGCCGGTCTCCAGCACGTGGGGGGCCACCTCAGCGAGACCGGGCACCACGAACACGGCGCTCCACACTCCTCCGGCTGTCATGACGGCCCCGACCGTTGCGAGGATGAAGCCCGTCAGCCCGGGACCGGGGATGTGGTCGGCTTGTCGGGCGTGGAGGGCGATCAGACCGATCAGCAGCGCGATGACGGCGCTCAGCGCGAGTACCGCAGCGATGATGCCGGTGGTGGAGGCGAGCGCCTCGGGTGAGTTTCCTGCACTGAACTCGGCGATGATCGACGCGACGGCCAGCGGTCCGGCGGCCATGGCGATCGGTCGGGCGGTCTTGATGAACCGGTCCATTGGAGTTCCTTTCATTGCTGGCGGCGACCCGGTGGTGGTCGCCTGGTCGCAACGTATAGACAGAGCAGTACGGGTTTCCTCACCTCCAGGGAGGTTTGATGTCCCGCCTCCGGTGGAGTGGGTTCAACCGTCAGGGGGAGGCCGGAGACCGACCGGCGGGATACATTCACCTTGTGGACCAGTTCCGCAGGCTCCTGGATGCGTTGAGGCGGGTCGATCATCTCTGGGTCGACTGGCTCCCGGTGGCCGCCCTCCTTCTTCTCAGTCAAGTTGATCCCAACGTGGCCGAATCGGGAGCGTTCACCGATACGTCCCCGCTCCTCATGGGGGCGTTCACGGTGGCCACAGTGCTCCCGCTCGGCTGGCGTCGTCGCCATCCGCTGACGGGTGATCGGAGTCATCGCCGCATCGGTCACGTTGTGGGGCCTCGCGGTCGGCCCAGTGGTGACCTTCACCAGCTTTCTCGCTCTGATCCTGGCCGTTTACGCGGTCGCCGCCTACGGCAACCTGGTCAGGGCGGTGGCCGGAGCGTTGGTCACCGCGGTGGCGGTGACGGTGCAGGCGCTCACCGACGATCAGCCAGGGGTGGCCAACGACTGGATGTACCCGCTGTTCTACTTCGGCGGTGCCTGGCTGCTGGGGCGCGCGGTTCGCCGCCGGGACGAACGGAACCGGACGCTTCGCGAGTTGAGCCTGCGCCTGGAGCGCGAGCGTGAGCAGGAAGCCCGCCTCGCAGCAGCCGAGGAGCGGACCCGGATCGCTCGCGAACTGCACGACGTGGTCGCTCACGGGGTGGGTGTGATGGTGGTGCAGGCCGAAGCAGCCGAGGAGATCCTGACGACGCGCCCCGACCTGGCGGAGAAGGCTCTCGCACAGATCCAGACCAGCGGCCGAGAGGCGCTCACCGAACTCCGTCATCTGCTGGGTGTTCTTCGCCAGGAAGCCGACGGTCCGACCACCGGTCCCCAGCCTTCGATGGCAGATCTGCCGGCCTTGGTGGCGCAGGTCACCGACACCGGACTCGACGTCACGCTCACCGTCCGAGGCGAGGAGCGCCCGGTAGGTGCCGGCGTCGAACTCTCTGCCTATCGAATCGTCCAGGAGGCTCTCACCAACACCCGCCGGCATGCTCGGGCCACCCAGGCGAAGGTTGATATCAGGTACGGACCGGATCAACTCGAACTCCTGGTCACCGACAACGGCACCGCCACCACCGGAGACGGTGAACTCGGCTCACATGGTCATGGCGTAGTCGGCATGCGTGAACGGGTCGCCTCGTACGGGGGGTCCTTCGAGGCCGGGCCGATCGCAGAAGGTTTCTCAGTACGCGCAGTCCTACCCACGAGTTCAGACGGATGATCCGCGTGCTCCTGGCCGACGACCAGACCCTCGTCCGTGAGGGATTGCGGATGATCCTCGACGCCCAGGAGGACATCGAAGTAGTGGGAGAAGCAGCCACCGGAGCCGAAGCGGTCAGACAGGCACGGCTGCTCGCGCCCGATGTGGTCCTGATGGACATCCGCATGCCCGAGATGGACGGCCTCGAAGCCAGTCGGCGAATCCTCGGCAGCCCCCACCAGGGCACGCCGAAGGTGTTGGTCCTCACCACGTTCGACCTCAACGAATACGTCTATATGGCGATGAAAGCCGGTGCCAGCGGGTTCATCCTCAAAGACGCCCCCCGTCGACAACTCATCGAAGCGGTCCGCATCGTGGCCGAGGGCGACGCCCTGCTCGCGCCGGCCATCACCCGAAGGCTGATCGAGGAGTTCGTGACGAGGCAACCGCCGACCAGCGGCGTCCCGCCCCAGTTCGAGACCCTCACCGAACGGGAGTTGGACGTGTTCCGGCTCATCGCCCGCGGCCACAACAACCAAGAGATCGCCGAGAAGCTCTACCTGGGGCGGGCCACCATCAAGACCCACATCGGTCACCTCCTCACCAAGCTCGACCTACGCGACCGTGCGCAACTCATCGTCCTCGCCTACGAGACCGGGCTCATCCAGCCAGGAGACACCAACTGACGATCTATGGTGTGGCTGTTCGGCCGGATCCGACGGGTCCGCGGCTGATGGTCGGTCATCGGGTCACATTCGTGACGGCCGGTGCGTCATTCCGGTAACGGCTACGGAAGGAAGGGCGATCGGTGTGAATCAGACGGAGGTCTTTGAGCGGGAGCGGCCTCGATTAGTTCGCCTGGCAACCGGTGTGCTGAACGATCACGCCGAGGCCGAGGATGTGGTGCAGCAGGGGTGGCTGCGGTTGGAACGTTCCGACACAGACATCGACTGCCTCCCGGCGTGGTTGACGACGGTGACCACCCGCCTGTGCCTGGACCGGCTTCGCTCCAGGACGCCGGTGCCGGTGGAGGAGATAGAACCAAGCAGCCTCGCGCCCGATGTCGCGGAGGAAGTCTCCCTGGCTGACACGGTCGGCGTCGCCCTGCAGGTGGTACTGGATCGGCTCTCGCCGCAGGAGCGGGTGGCGTTCGTGCTGCATGACAGTTTCGGTTTCGAGTTCTCCACAGTTGCCGCCATGCTCGAGACCACACCGGTGGCGGCCCGCAAACTGGCCTCCCGGGCCCGCGCGAAGGTGCGCCAGCCCTCGTCCCAGGACCAGGCGTCCAACTGGGAGGTCGTTGACGCGTTCATGGCAGCAGCGCGTAACGGGGAGTTCGAGCGGCTGATACGGCTTCTTGCCCCTGAGGCCGTGGTCAGTGCCGATGCCGCCGCGGTCCTCGTCGGCACGCCGGAGCGGATCGAGGGCCGTCACGAGGTGGCGACGTTCTTCAACGGCAGCGCGCACGCTGCGCTGCCGGTCTACATCGATGACCGGCCTGCTGCGGCCTGGTTCCACCGAGGAGAGGCGAAGGTCGTCTTCGATTTCACGCTGCGCAACGGGGTGGTCAGCACGATCACCTTCCGCGCGGAGCCCGACGTGCTGGCCCGGGTGTCGCGCCGCGAGGGCCCAGAACGACGCTCCTGACCTCGGCGGTCACACTCGCCGGTTCCTGCTCGTCACCACGATGTAGGACTCACCATCACCACTACCACCAGAGGGAAACGACCATGAAGACGATGACCTGCCACCAACTGGGAGGGCCCTGCGGCCTCGAACACACTGGCGAAACTGCCGACCACGTGATCAAATCCCACGACCGCCACCTCAGGGAAGCGGTGAAGGCCGGCGATGCCTCCCACCAGCCGGCCCGTGACGCCATGAAAGGCCGCTGGCGCCATCCGAAGAAGTCGCTCGATTGGTATCGCGATGTGCAGCACACCTTCGCCGACCTTCCCAGGAACTGAGAACCCCGCCATGACGTGCGTACGGAGGCGAGAGTCCCATGACCCCGGGTCGAGGACGCCAAGCAAGAGACCACTCGTCAGCGCCGCATCCCGCGTCGCCGTGGACAAGTTGCAGAACGGTGAACGCCGACCATGCTGCTGGCCCGGATGCAAACACCGGGAACCCGGCCGGCTCAGAAGATCACGCCCGTGATCATCAGTACGCCGAGTATGCCCACAACGCCGTTTCCGATCAGCGTTGTCAGGTGTCGAAACCGTGCACCGGTCCGCCGGCGCAGGATGGCTCCAGCGAGCACCAACAGAAGCTGCCAACTCAGTGATGCCAGCGCGACCCCCGCCACGAACAGTCCGGCAGCGACAGTGGAGGTCGAGAGTGTCGATAGGCCGGTCACGATCGCCGCGAAGTAGACCAGGGTCGCAGGGTTGATCGCCGTCAGGCCGAGGAACAGCAGGTAGCGGTGGCTGGACCGCGTGTGGCTGGCGTCATCGCTCGGCCTGGCCTCGAGGATCGAGCGTCTCGTCCGGACCAGGTTCCAGGCGGCGAGCGCGACCAGGGCTGTGCCACCGGTGATTCCCGGCCACGGAGCCCAGGTCGCGATCACCGGCGCGAAAGCTGCACCTGCCGCTACAGCGGTAGTGCAGTAGAGCAGGTCCACGGTTGCGACCGCGAGAGCTGCGGGTGCACCGCCGGCCCACCCCCGGAGAGTTCCCTCGTGGATCAGTAGGACTCCGATGGCTCCGAGAGGGACCGCCAGAGCCAGCCCGGCGACCAGGCCGGCCCCGAACACGGCGATGAACTCCATGCCGACGAGTGTCAGGGCTACCGGACGAGGTAACTGCACGAAGGTGCCCCACCGTGAGATAATTCGCCATGTGGACCGTCTCAACGAGCAGATCATCAGCATTCTTTGCGTGGATGGCCGCGCTTCGTTCAGTGCGATCGGGCGACAGGTCGGCTTGAGTACCAATGCTGTCGCGGTCAGGGTCCGACGCCTGGAGAACAGCGGTGTCATCGTGGGTTATCGAGCGGTGCTGGGCTCCGACGTCCCCGAGAGCGCCACTGGGCTGGAGGCGTTCATCGATGTGCGCCTGCATCCGGACCGTGATTCAGAAGAGTTTCTCGCTTGGGCGGTCGGAGTTCACCAGATCATCGACGCGGTGCACGTCACCGGCCCCTACGACTACCTGCTGCGCGTGCGCGCCAGAGACACCGCAGCGCTCGACCGTCTGCTCAGACTGCTGAAGAAGGACGCCGGAGCTGCCCAGACACAGACCCGGCTCGCTCTCCGAGAGGCAGCTGGGCCGGCCCCGTCGCCGTAGCGCCGCGTGCCTCGAGGCTGCCGGCTGGCACCACTCAGGCGCGCGCCCAGATCCGTAGGCACCGGGCCATGATGTGGAAGGGGAGTGCGTTCGCCTGCGTCTGGTCCACCGTGCCGGCCAGGTGCACCCCGAGTTCGGGGCAGGTGAACAGCCAGGTGCCGGTCGAACCTGAGTGTCCCACGAGGGTGACCGGAGCGCGCGAGGGTGACATGAGCCGGTTCACCGTGAAGATCATCGTGCCCAGCCCGTAGCGAAGGCCCGGTGCGTTGCGCAGCCGGTTGGCGCGTTCGGTGAGCAGGTTCGGGGTGCCGGGATCCCGGAACGGATGACCAGCCACCAGTGCCCGTTCGAACGCGAGCAGGTCGCCGGTGGTGCTGATCAGGTCGTTGCTGGAGGCTATGACGCCGTCAACGGTCACCCGGCGGCGCCGGGCATGCAGCGGCGCCGGGGCCGGCAGGTCCGGTGCCGCGGGCCGACCGGCGGGATGCCAGGTCCGGTCCAGGCCGAGCGGGACGGTGATGCGCTCGGTGAGCAGATCGGGGAAGGAGCGGGCGGTCACCGACTCCAGGATGCGGATCAGTAACTGGAACCCGGTGTCGGAGTACCGGGCCCGCTGTCGGGGCGCACCCAGGTCCTGCGGATCGAAGTGCGGGCGTTGCTGGTTGCGGGTGATGTCGAGGACGTCGTCGAAGTCCCAGGAGGTGTCCTTGCCCGCGCGCAGTTGCTTGAACAGGCTCGGTGCCCCGCGTCGTCGTTCGAAGAAGTCCGGCAGGCCGGAGGTGTGGCTGGCGAGGTGGCGCACGGTGATCTCGCCCGAGCGGTCCCCTCCGCCGCGCACGTGCAGCCCGGTGGTGACCGAATCGGGCAGGTAGGCGGTGATGGGTGCGTCCAGGTCGATTTCGTCGCGTTCGTAGGCCTGCAGCAGTAGCGTGATGATGAACCGCTTGGTGATCGAGGCGATGAAGAACGGTGTGGAGGGGCGGATCTGCAGTTCGTCGTCGGTCGGTAAGGCAGCACCTGACCAGGACCGCCCATCATCGCCGGCGATGGCCAGGTTGACGTGGTGCAGCCCGGACCTGGCGCTGAGGGTGCGCACCAGGTACTTCAGGCCGGCATCGACGTCAGCGCTGACGCGGTTGTCGGGTGCGAGGAAGGTGCGCCGTGGCGTTCGCATCGAGGTCCTTTCGTTGGAACCTGTCTACTAGACATGTCTATGAGGGTCAATAGAATAGACTTGTCCGATGGCACACGTGATCCTTGGGCTCCTGCTCCTGCGTCCGCAGAGCCTGTACGAGTTGATCAAGAACGTCGAGGTGGGCGTCTCCCTCGTCTACAGCGCGAGTTCCGGCAGCATCAAAAGGGCTTTGGACAGCCTCCTGAGCAAGGGCCTGATCGAGGTCGCCAGCGTGGAACCCGGCGGTCGGGGTAAGAAGACCTACCGCACCACCAAGGCGGGCCGGCAGGAGTTCCACGAGTGGATGACAGGGGAGATCACCGGGCCTCAGTTGGAACTGGCGGCGCTGCCCCGGCTGTTCTTTCTGGGTCTGTTGGAACCGGGGGACCGCGTGCCCGTGTTGCGCAGAATGCAGAAGCGAGCCGCCGCAGATCTCGCCGAGTTCACCAAGTTGGAGGAGCGCCTGGACGCCATGGAGGTGCCTGCGGAGCTCAGCGATGTGTTCGCCTACCAGCGCGCCACGCTGGACTACGGGATCACCATGGGTCGCCATGCGGTGGCGTGGTTCGAGGCGTTGGCGCAGCGGGACGGCGCCGCATCCGGCCAGTGAGGCGGATAGTGCGGATGACGGCGTGATGCGCGTGGAGATGGCATTGGCGACGGCGCCGGTCATCGCGGCGACCTGACGGCGTGCCTGCGACTGTGTGATGGCGTCGTCATCGCAGCCAGCGCTCAGGCTCGATGCCCTTCCGGGAGCGGCCCGTCGCTGCTCGGGTCTGTCGTTAACGATTGCCTGGGTTCGTGCGAGTCTTGACCTGGAGTGCACTCCAGGGAGCACAGTGATGACACGAAGTCCGGAAGGAGTGATCCCATGACCACGAACATCACCCGCACACCCCCACGCAGACTCGGCCGCGAAGGTCCCGAGGTCTCCGCGCTCGGCGCCGGGACCTGGGCCATGGGTGGCCCATTCACCGTCGACGGCCGCGATGCGGGTTGGGGACCGGCCGACGACGAGGTGAGCCTGCGCGCCCTGCGCACCGCCTTCGACCACGGAATCACCCTGATCGACACCGCGGCGATCTACGGGACCGGGCACAGCGAACGCGTCCTGGGCCGGGCCCTGGCGGAACTGAACCCGGACGCCCGGGATCACGTCGTCGTCGCCACGAAGTTCGGCCACCTGTTCGACGAGCCCACCCGCACCGACCGCGGACACGACGTCTCCGCGGCCAGCATCCGCACCCAGTGCGAGGCGAGCCTGCGACGGCTGGGCATCGAGCCCATCGGCCTCTATCAACTCCATGGCGGCGCCCGGAGCGTCGCCGAGGCCGAAGACGTCGTCGCCACCTGCGAGGAACTGATCGATGCCGGGAAGATCCGGTGGTTCGGCACCAGCCAGGACGCGCCGGAGATCGTCGAGGCCTTCGCGTCGTCGCGGCATTGCGTAGCCGTGCAGACGCAGGTCAACGTGTTCGGGTGGTCCTCCGCTGTCCTTGACGTCGCCCGCGTCCACGGGCTCGCCATCCTTGCCCGATCACCGCTCGCGATGGGTCTGCTCAGTGGCCGCTACGCGCCGGACCGCCGTCCCGGCCCGGGCGACGTCCGGCTCGATACCCCCTGGTGGTCGTACTTCGATGAGGATGAGATGCAGGCCTGGCTGGAACGCCTGGACCGCGTCCGTGAACTCCTCACCACCGGGGGGCGCAGTCTGGTCCAGGGCGCCCTCGGCTACCTGTGGGCCCTGGATGAGGCGATCATCCCGCTGCCCGGAATCCGCACTCCCGAGCAGGCCCAGGAGAACGCCACCACCCTCGAGCTGGGGCCGCTCCCGGCGCCCGTCGCTGCGCAGATCACCGAGTTGCTCGCCGACTCCCCGGAGCGCCGCTGAAGGTCGCGACAGCCCCAACCTCGTCCCGGGGAGGCAACCATCCCGGGGCGATACTCTGCCCGGACGAAGGGAGTAGACCATGGCACGCGTGATCGGAATCGGAGGGTTCTTCTTCCGCGCTCGGGACCCGGACCGGCTCAGCGCCTGGTACGCCGAGCACCTCGACGTGCTTCGGCCACCGGCCTCTTACGACGCGCCGGCGTGGAACCAGGCAGCCGGACCGACCGTGTTCGCCCCGTTCGGTGGTGACGGGCCGAACGACCACCTGGGCCCGTCCGGGTGGGGGCTGAACCTACGGGTGGACGACCTCGACGGCATGATCGAACGACTCCGTGGCGCCGGGATCGACGTTTCCGTCGACCCCGAGCCCTATCCGAACGGACGGTTCGCCTCGCTGCACGACCCCGAGGGAAACCCCGTCCAACTCTGGCAGGTCGCCGGGCCCGCGACTTCGTGACGACGGACCGAGGAACTGACCACGTCGGGCCCTCGCCGGCGCGGTGTCAGCGATCGCGTCACGGACTCGTCACGAGGGTCAGGTTGTGCTGGAAGCGCAGGCGCTCGCTGCTGCTGGGCCAGTGCTCGGCCAGGAGTTGCCGGTAGATCATCGCCGCCTCCCCCGGACGCCCGTTCTCGTTCAGCCAGGACGCCTTGTGCTCACGGACGAAACTGCGATAGACCCGCTGCTCCAACGCGATGCCCTGGTCGTAGGCCGCTTCGACCTGCCGGGCATCGGCGCCCGATTTCTGCAGCACGGTGGCGAGGTTGACCGCCATCATCGACCGATCGACCTGCGGCAGGGTGGCGCTGCTGATCAGGCGTCGGAGTATCTCGGCAGCCTCCTGCGCCCGGCCCTCCTCGAAGGCTGCGTTGGCTTGCTGCGTGAGGTCCGAGTACTCCTGATGGTCCATGGCCAGCAAGGTAGCGGATCCGGGTGTTGAGCACCCCGCATCCCGCGTCGAGAAGCCTATTTCGAGGTTGAGCGCGCGCAATCGCCCAGGCCCGCGCACACTGATCTCCTCCCTCGAACCATCCGGGCGTCGAGACGGATCAGAACCGGAAGGACCGAATCGATGACTGAGGACATCAACCGCCCACCCCAGGGCCCCACAGTCTCAGGCGGGGGCGTCACCGACCCAGTCGGTGATCCCATGCCCCAGACGTCCGAGCCGATTGCGGCGACCGGGTCGCACGACTCCGGCGGCGCATCCGCTGACAGCAGGGCGGATACAGCCAAGCGCGAGGCATCCAAGACCGCTCAGAACGCTCAAGCACAGGCCGCGCACGTGGCCGAGACCGCCGCGGACGAGGCCAGACAAACCGTCGGGGAGGCCAAGCGCCAGGCGATGGATCTGCTGCGGCAGACGTCGACCGAACTGAACGAACAGGCCGGGACCCAGTTGGAGCGGTTCACGAACGGACTTCAAGGGTTCTCCTCCCAAGCGCGCCAGATGGCCGATGGAGCCGAGCAGGACGGTACCGCCGCGACCCTCGTGCGGTGGGCCTCGGAAACCGCCGGCGACGCCGGGCGCTGGTTGGAAGGTCGCGACCCTTCGGCGGTACTGGAGGAGGTCAAGCGTTACGCCCGTCGTCGTCCGGGCATGTTCGTGCTCGTCGCCGCAGGGTTGGGCCTGGCGGCCGGAAGGATCGCGCGCAGTCTCAAGGATGCCGGGCAGGACGACGGCGGTGATCACGCCGCGGGCAGTGGCGCTTCACCGGCGTACGCACCGGCCGCAGTGACGGGAGGGGGCACGTCCGGCGCGGCAGCGCCGGTGCCGGCAGCGGCCCCGCCGCCAGTACCGGCCGCGACCCCACCCCCGGTGCCGCCCCGACCGCGCACCGCAGACAGGGTCCCGCCCCCCACCATTCCGCCCGCGCCGCCGCGCCCCTCCGGCGGCCAGCACAGCGGGCCGTATGACGAGGGAAGGGCCACCTGATGGCCACCCCGTCGGAACACAGACCCGACCCCGCGGTCGGGCCCAGGTCGCAGACAGGACCAGCGGGGGACGCCGGCACGCCCCACGGCGCCGCAGCCGGTCACCCCGAGGCCTCCTCGACGTCCCGCCCCGAGGACGCCACGGTCGGGGAGTTGCTGGGCAACCTCACCGCTGACTTCTCCACCCTGGTGCGCCAGGAGGTGGAGTTGGCCAAGGCCGAGATCACCGAGAGCGTCAGCAAGGCCGGGAAGGGAGCCGGACTGTTCGGTGGCGCGGCCGTGGCCGGGCACTTCGTGCTGCTTTTCGCTTCGCTCGCCCTGTGGTGGGCGCTCGGCGTGCTGCTCAGCGCGGACGGAGCGGACTGGCCCGCACTGGGCTGGTCCGGCCTGATCGTCGCCGTCCTCTGGGCGATCATCGCCGCAATCTTGGCCGTCACCGGCCGCAAGGAGATCAAGGAGATCGAGGGCATTCCCCAGACCACCCGGACCGTCAAGAAGATCCCGGACGCCGTGAAAGGACAGGAACACCGATGAGTACCAGAGACCCAGATGAGATCCGTCGAGACGTCGAACGCACCCGGGCTGACCTCAGCCGGGACGTCGACGCGCTCACCGACAAGACCAGCCCCCGGAACATCGCCCACCGTCAGGGGGAGAAGGTCCGTGACGCCGTCGCCGGGGCCAAGGACAAGGTCTTCGGGGCCGCCGAGGACGCCTCGGACTCGATCGGTGCCCAGACCTCCCGAGCCGGTGACATGGCACGCGAAGCCCCGCACCGGGTGAAGGAGAGGGCTGAGGGCAACCCCTTGGCTGCCGGCCTGGTCGCCTTCGGCGCAGGATTGCTGGTCGCCGGGCTGATCCCCTCCTCCCGCAAGGAACGTGAACTCGTGGAGCAGGCCAAGTCCAGTGACGCGGTCAGCCACGCGACCGAGGAGGTCAAGTCGATGGCAAGCGAGAGTGCCGAGCACCTGCGCGAGCCCGCCGAGCAGGCGGTGCAGGAGGTCAGGGACACCGCCACCGAAGGCGCGCAGCATGTGCGCGAGGAAGGCACGGACGCCGCTCAGGACGTTCGGTCACAGGCCGAGGACTCGGCCCAGAACGTGCGCGAGAGCAACTGAACCCAGTCGGCCTCTCCCACGGACGAAGGTCCCCGGCACGTACGCCGGGGACCTTCGTCTGTGTGTGGGGCGGCAGCGGTGACCATCTCCTGACGTGAACCCGTGGGGCCGGGCAGGTGCGTCGTCGGGCAGGCGGCGACGCCGTCGGGCGGGCTATTGCGTCGTCCTACCGTGTGCGGCGGGTGCGGCCTCGGCGGGTGCGGCCGCCCCGGCGGCTGCTGCCACCCCGGCCGCCGGCGCGACCCTCGCCACCGCCCTCGCCACGGCCCTCGCCTTTTCTACCCGCGCTACGGCGGATCGTGCCCGCCTCCTCGACCAGGTCCGCCCGCTTGTCCTTCTTCTTCACGATCTGGGTGTCGTCGCGGGGCGGCAGTTGGATGTGTTCCTCGGCCGGCATGTCGCTCTGCAGTTCGCGGCCGCGTTCGAGTTCGGCGTCGAACTCAGCGCCGAAGAGGATGGCCAGATTCATGATCCACAGCCACAGCAGGAAGATGATGACTCCGGCCAGCGCGCCGTAGGTGGCGTTGTAGGAGCCGAAGTTGGCCACATAGAAGCCGAGGCCCGCGGTAGCCACGGCGGCCGCCACGATCGCCAGGAGCGCCCCGGGGCTGACCCAGCGCAGTCTCTTCATCTTCACGTTCGGGGTCATGTAGTACAGCAGCGCGAGCACCAGCATCACGATCAGGACCAGCACCGGCCATTTCGCGATGTTCCACACCAGCACCGCCGTCTCACCCAGGCCCACCAGATCCCCGACCCAGCGGGCAACCGGGCCGCTGACCACCAGGATCAGCGCCGCGATCGCGACCAGGATGATCAGCACTGCGGTCAGCAGGTACATCAGCGGGCGCAGCTTCCAGATCGGACGCCCCTCGGCGACCTCATAGACCGCATTCATCGCCCGGCTGAAGGCGTTGACGTAGTTCGACGCGGTCCACAGCGCGGTGAGGATACCGAGCACCAGACCCAGCCCGGCACCCTGGCTCTCCGTGATCGAACTGATCGGTCCGCGCAGTTGGTCGGCGGTGTCCTCGGGCAGGTACTCGGTCAGCATGTTCAAGATCGCATTCGTGGTGGCCTCCCCCTGGCCGAGCACGCCGAGCAGGGAGACCAGCACCACCAGCGCCGGGAACATCGACAGCACCGCGAAGTAGGTCAGGGCGGCGGCCCGGTCGACGAGCTGGTCGCGGGTGAATTCCGCGGCGGCCCGCTTCAGGGTGTACTTCCACGTAGGCGCCTTCAGGTCCGTGGGACCTTCGGGGTTCCGGTCCCCGGTGCGCGCTGTCTTTTTCGTGCTCATGGCAGAAGCGTCATGCACTTTGGTCGAGTCGGCCACCTGAACGCGGCCCCGGGGCATGCTGACCGCTGCCGGTAACCTCCGGACGGTGAGCACCAACTCCCCGCCACTGCCCCCGTGGCCGGACACCCCGCCCAGGCACGGGCGAGTGCTGCTGCGCGCAGTGACCGAGCAGGACGTGACGATGGCGCGGGAGCTTTCGACCGATCCCTATGTTCCCGCCACCGGCTCCCTGCCCGCCCGTGCCACCCCATCCCAGGCGCGTGCCTGGGTACGTCGCCAGCAATGCCGCCACGCGGAGGGGAGCGGCTTCTCCTTCACGATCGCCGTCGCCGCAACCGGTCGCGCAGTCGGTCATTGCGGCCTGTGGCTGAGGGAGTTCGGAGCAGGGCGCGCCAGCGCCGGGTACGCCCTCGCCCCCTTCGCCCGCGGACAGGGCCTGGCCGTGGACGCGCTCACCGCGCTGACGCACTTCGCCTGGACCGTGCCGGGGCTGTTCCGGATCGCGTTGTACATCGAACCCGACAATCACGCCTCGATCCGCACCGCCGAGGCCGCCGGCTACCTGCGCGAGGGTCTGCTCCGCAGCCACCAGGAGATCGCAGGTCGGCGCCGGGACATGGTGCTCTACGCCGTCGTCAGGCCCAGTGGTACGGCGACGGATGCACCGGTGGCCTAGGAGCTGGCCGTACCACGGCACCGGCAGGCGGAACAGCAGCGAGACATGCTGGACCGACGCGCCCGCCGGCAGGCACACTGGCAGGCGATGACCCAGCGCATTCCAGGCGGCGTGCCGATCCACACCTGGGTGGACCGGCTCATCCACGAGGCCCGGGAGCGGGGCGAGTTCGACAACCTGCCCGGTGCCGGCAAGCCCCTGCCCGGCCTGGACAAACCGGTGCATGAGGACTGGTGGGTGCACCAGAAGATCCGCGAGGAAGAGGTCCCGGCCCACGTCCTCCTGCCCCCCGCTCTGCAGTTGCGCAAGGAGATCGCGGAGTTGCCCGAGGTGGTGCGGGACCTCCCGGATGAGGAGTCGGTCCGCGCGGCGGTTCACGAACTCAATCGGCGGGTAGCGGAATGGGTCCGCGCCCCCAGCGGACCGGTGCTGCCGGTCGGGCGCGCCGACGTCGAGGAGGTCGTGACCGGGTGGCGCACCGCCCGTAGCCGGCCGGCCCCGGTAACGCCCGACGACGACGCAGCCTCGGGTGGGCAGGGCGGTGCACCCGGGGACGAACCAGCCGAGGTGCCACAGCCGCGCCGTGCCTCCTGGTGGCGCCGGAGACTTCGAGGCGAACGCCGTGCCTGAGCGCTCAGTGGGGCACGCCGGGAGTGGCGCCCACCCCGGCGATGACCACCTGGTAGGGAGCCATCACCTTCCCCCGGGTGGCGGTGGTGCCGAGCACCACCGCCAACTCACCCGCGCCGCCCGCGCCTGCGCCGCCCGCGCCGCCCGTACCCGCCCGGCGCAGCAGGGCATCGAGCCGGTCGCCGAGCACCTGGCGGGGGCGCCGGATGGGCCGCCCGGTCAGGTTCACCTCCACCAACCACACCTCACCGTCGGGGCCGGTGCGCAGCCACCCGAAGTAGTGGCGGGACCGGGGAGCGCAGAAGTGCACGTCGCCCTCGGTCAGGGCCGGATGAGCCCGGCGCAACCGGATCAGGTTCCGGTAGAAGTTCAGCACCGAGGCGGGTTCGCCGTCCTGCTCCAGCACGGTGAACCCGCGGGAGTCCTCCACCCCGGGTTGCCACGCATCACCAGTGCTGAACCCGGTGGTCTCTCCCGGTTGCCAGCGCATCGGCACCCGGGAGTGGTCCCGCGCCCCGGGCAGCACCTCGGCCAGAGCCTGGGCCTCGGTGCGCCCCTCCTCCCGCAACTGCGCGAAGCGGTCGCGTGACTCCACGTCCCGCAGGTCGATCACCGAGGTGAAGTCCTGGTTGATCGCCCCGATCTCCTGGCCCTGGAAGATGAACGGGGTGCCGGGCAGCGTCAACTGGATCGTGGCCAGCACCTTGGCCACCGCGGTGCGCAGGTGGGGGATGTGGTCCTTGTCCCCGAGCACCTTGGAGACCATCCGCGGGTTGTCGTGGTTCTCGATGAACAGGGCCAGGTGGTCATCGGGACCGAGCCGGGCCAGGTAGTCCTGGTAGTAGGTCTTCAGGTATCGCAGGTCGTAGCGGTAGTCGTCCCAGCGGATGCGGCCGGGGTTCTCCAGCACGTCGAAGTTGAACACCAGGTCCAGTTCACCGCGTCCGGCCGCACTGAGCAGCCGTCCCATCTCCACCCCCACTCCCGGGGTCTCCCCGACCATCACTCCCACCGGATCAGGGGGCAGCCGGTCGCCGATCAGGCCGTCGCGGTCGCGGGCCCGGGCGGTCGAGGCAGGTGCGGGTTCGTCGGGGGAGCGGGTGAACCCGTGGGCGCGCAGTTCACGCAGGTAGGTGTGCAGGTTGGGGCCGTAGAAGTAGTTCTCGATCCCGGGGAACCCGATCAGGTCCCCGATTCCGTCGTCGCCGTCGGGCAGGCCGGGCCGTTTGGAGATCAAGTTGATGACGTCGAGCCGGAAGCCGTCGATGCCCCGTTCGCGCCACCAGCGCACGATGTCGGCGACCTCGCGGCGCACCGCGGGGTTGTCCCAGTTCAGGTCCATCTGCCCGGGCGCGAACAGGTGCAACGCCCAGCGCTCGGCCTCGGGGATCCACCGCCAGGCCTGGCCCCCGAAGAACGCCCTCCAGTTGTTCGGCGGCGGCCCGGACCCGTCCTCACCCGCGAGGCCCGGACGCAGGTGGTAGTACTCGCCGTAGGGCCCATCCGGGTCCCGTACCGCGGAGTGGAACCACTCGTGCTGATCGGAGGTGTGGTTGACCACCAGATCCAGGATGATCCGCATCCCCCGCTGGTGACAGCCCGCGATCAACTCGTCCAGGTCCTCCAGGGTCCCCATCTCCTCCATCACCGCGCGGTAGTCACGCACGTCATAGCCCATGTCCATGTTGGGGGAGTCGAAGATCGGGGACAGCCACACACAGTCCACCCCCAGGTCCGCCAGGTAGTCCAGGTGGGAGATCACCCCGCGCAGGTCCCCGATGCCATCGCCGTCAGAGTCGGCGAAGGAGCGGGGATAGACCTGATAGAAGACGGCGGAGTGCCACCAGGGGGAAGACGGCGCCGCGCCCGGGGGTACTGCCGCGTCGTGCGGCCCGTCCGGGGTGCCGGACCGCTCGGGATGGTCGGCAAGCACCGCGAGGAAAGCGTCGGCGAAGCCCGGGCCGACGCTGCGGCGGGCCAGGCGCGCCACGGCGGCCAGGGGCAGGTTCGCCACCACCGGGTTGGTCACCCACCGCCGGGAGCGTCCGAGTTGGAGCAGTACCTTGTCGATCGCGTCCCGGCCCACCGGGTGGGCGTAGACGTCCTTGATCCTGGTCTGCCCATCGGGTCGGGCCATCGATACCTCCACGTGGTTCGGTTCGCGCTGATGTTCTCGCACTTCGACCCGCGGCGCCCGGGGAAGGGCAGTGCTAGTCGGCGGGGCCTTTAACAGGTTCTTAACAGCGGTCTCCTAGCGTCGCCGTTGACGCCGGTCAGGAAGTCTCTGACGAGGAGGCACCGGGGGATGAGGGAAGGATCGACGATGAGACGGAACATGCGAATCACGCTGCTGGCGGCGGCTGCCGGTGTGATGCTGATGCTGTCCGGGTGCGGCATGTTGCCCGACGGCCTCGGAGGACCCGGTCAGGACGAGGAGATCGATGACGCCGTCGCCGCCGAGCCGGCCCAGCCCGCCGCGGATGAGGCCGAGGAGACCGTGGATGTCGAGGAGGCCGGCGGGGACCTGGAACCGTTGCCGGTGCAGCCCCAGCAGGTCGGTGCCACGGTGCATGTCGGCGGCATGGAGTACACCATCGAGTCCCTGGACGTCATCGACGTCGACGCCGAGCACAACCAGAGCAACCGGGTCCAGGGGGCGCGCGTGATCCTGACCGGGAGCGTGACCAACCCTGGAGGCAGCAGCGCACCGGCCAACGCCGGGTTCGTCCTGGAATGGGAGGACGCCGAGACGGGGCACTCCTTCGAGTCATCGGGACGGAACATGGGCGATACGGTGCCGAGCGGAGGCACCGGGCCGCTCGAAGTCGAGATCCCGCTCAACCCCGACCAGCTGGAGACCTTCGATCAGGACCGTGCCATCGTGCTGGTCGGCTCCCCCGAGCGAAGCCGGGCTCAGGCTCCGCTGGGCAGCCAGGGTGAGTTGATCACGCGCATCCCGGTGCAACAGCCCGGTCTGGTCGGGGAGGCCTTCGACGTGGGCGGCCAGTTGACGGTGACCGTTCAGGAGGCCGACCTGCGCTGGGACATCGATCAAGGTACCGAGGACGGCACCGCCGTGCTGGAACTGATGGTGGAGGTGCGCAACGACACCGACCGCCAGCAGTGCTGGAGCCGGGGCGCGGGGAACAACTTCGCGTTGCTGACCTCCGATGGCACCGACACCGTGGACCTCGGCATGAGTGACCGCGGCTGTGTCCCCGGTGGTGGATCCACGGTCTCGCTCACCGGGCTACCGGTCCATGAGGCCTACGCCGGTGAGTACACCCTGGTGCTCGACTACGAGCCCATCACATCGGATGACCGGTTCGCCGAGAACCAGGTGCCGATGGAGTTCACGATGGTCGAGGAGCCGGCCGTGCTGCTGTCCGAGCGCTGACCGGCAGGTCCGGTTGCCGGCCCAGGCCGGCGATCCCGGCCACCACCACCGCGACCGATCGCGCGCCACTGACTGCCATTTCCTCGGTGAGGTGTTCGGGTCCGAGCACCTCACCGAGGCGGGTGAGCACATCCGGCAGATCGGGCACGGTGGTGGGGTCGGCCCCGTGCCCGCTGCGTTCGCGGTGCCGGCGGGCCACCCCGAGCAATCCGGCGGCGTGCCCGGGTCGCTCGGGCGCCTCGAGCGCTGCGCTGGTTTCGATCAGGCCGGAAACCCACCAGGCGTCGAGGAGTTCATCGGTGACCACGGCCTGGGCCACCGTCCGCACCAGTTCCCGGGCCTCGGTCTCCTCACCCAGGGCGCGGTGTCGCAGTGCGCGCTGCCAGCCCAGCCGTGCCCGCTGCTCCGGTGAACCGACGTCAGCGTAGATCGCCTGCGCGGAGCGGGTCAGGATCATCGCCGCCCGATGCTGCCCCCGTTCGGCCTCGATCCCCGCGAGACGTTCCAGCGCCATCGCCTCCATGTGCGTGCTGCCCAGGTCGCGGTAGGCGGTCCGGGCGCTCTCCAGATGCGTCGCGGCATCGTCGAGCCGAGCCAGCTTGTGCGCAGCGATGCCGCGATTGAGTTCGGTGGCGGCTGTGCCGACCGCGTGGCCGCTTTCCACGAACAGTCCGTGGGCGCGGCTCCACATCTCATACGCATCCGCGTGGTCGCCCCGGTCCGAGGCCAGCCCGGCCATGTTGTTCAGGGTCAGGGCCTGCCCGGCCTTGTCCCGCAGGCCCTTGCGGATCTGCCACGCCTGGTGCAGCAGGTCCTCCGCAGCGGGCCGGTCGCCGTCGTCCCAGGCCAGGCCACCGGCGGCGTGCAGGGCGGCCCCTCGTACAGCCGGGTCGGCATCGTCGCCCGCCTCGAGGAGCTGGCGCAACCAGCGGCGTCCCTCGGTATGCATGCGCCGCCGCATCCAGAACGGCGACAGCGCCGCCGTCATCGAGAGGCCCCGCTGCGGATCGGTTTCCACCGCGTGGGCCAACCCCGCGCGAAGGTCCGCATCGAGTTCAGCCAGGCCGGCCAGTGCCGGTGCCTCGCCGGGGCCGCCCACGTGCGTCACGGCCTCCCGGACCTGGTGGTGCAGGTACTCCAGATGGCGGGTCTGCAGTTCCGGTGGGGCGTGACCCAGGCGAGAGAGCACCTGTGGCGCAGAACGGCGTACCGGGGGCAGTAACGAGTACCGACCGCGTTCTCCGCTGAGGTCGGCGACCACCACGGCCGCGTGCGTGAGTTCGGCGAGGAGCGCGGGAAGGTCCCCGCCCGGCACCGTCGAGTCGGAGCAGACCGCCTCGATCGCCTTGACCCCCACCGGGCTGCGGAAGATGCGCATGCGGCTCAGCAACTCCCGGGCCGCAGGCCGCAGGTGCTCCAGCGTCCCGGTCAGCGCCACCTCCATGGACTGGTGCCGGGTGGGCCGGTCCCGTTCCGAAGCAGCCGAACCCAGGTTCCGGTGCAACTGGTCGATCACGTCCGAGACGGTGAGCACGCCGCACTGCGCGGCGGCCAGTTCGATGGCCAGCGGAAGGCCGCCGAGCAGGGTGGCCACCTCCCGCAGGCGAGGATCGTCGTCGTCCGGCAGCACGGTGCCGGGGCCCGCTTGGCGGGCCCGCTCCAGGAACAGCCGCACCGCCTCCGGTGCGCCCGTCCCGTCTCCGGAGACCTCCAGCATGGGCGTGACCCACACCGACTCACCGACGACGTTCAATGGGATCCTGCTGGTGGCGAGAACCCGGACGCGGGGGCAGGCGGCGAGCAGACCCGATACGAGGTCCGCCACCGCCTCGGCCACGTGCTCGCAGTTGTCGAGCACGAGCAATTGCTCCCGGGTGTCGAGCGCAGCCGCGACCCCCTCGACGTCGGCAGCGGAGATACCCAGAGCAGCCGCGACGACGGAGGGAACCAGCGCGGGATCCTCCAGGGCCTCGAACGAGGCGAAGACGACGCCGTGGTTGAAGTGAGCCGCCGACGCCTCCGCCGCGGCCACGCTCAGCCGGGTCTTGCCCACCCCGCCCAGGCCGGTGAGGGTAGTGAGCCGGTGCCGGCCGATCAGGGCGGTGAGTGCCTCGATCTCTGCGGATCGCCCGACGAAGGAGGTCGCGAACACCGGCAGGTCGACGTTTGCCGCGGCCGGTGGATCCAAGGCCGGGTCGTGCCGCAGGATCTGCTCCTGGAGCCGGCGCAGCGCCGCAGTCGGCTGCACGCCCAGTTCCTCATCCAGTGCCGCCACGGCGCGGTGGTAGGTCTGCAGGGCATCACCCTGCCGCCCGTTCCAGTACTGGGCGGTGATCAGCAGACTCCAGACGCGTTCATCGAACGGGCGCTCCACGGTGAGTGCGGACAGGTCGCCGGTGTCGGTGTTCGCGCCCTGCGTGCGCATCTGCAGTTCGGCCAGGTCCACGTTGAGTTCACTGCGCTGGGTCAGTATCCGCTCGATCTCGGCGGTGGCGCCGGAGCGGACATCGGCCAGCGGCAGACCCCGCCAGAGGCTCCTCGCCGCCCGTAGATCGTGTCCGGCCCGTTCCAGGTCGCCGGAGCGGAGGGCCTCCCGACCGGATCTGGTGTGCCGGTCGAATTCGGCGATATCGACCTGCTCCCGGGAGATCGCGAGCCGGTACCCGGTGCCGATCCGCTCGAGCAGATCGGGTCGGCCGAACATCCTGCGCAGATGGGACACGTGCACCCGCAACGCGCTCTCCGCTGTCGCCGGCGGAGCGCCGTCCCAGACGAGTTCACACAGCAGGTCCACGCTCAGCACCTCACCCGGATGCTGGGCGAGGACCGCCAGCAGCGCCCGCCGGATCGGCCCGGTGATCGGCCGTTCCTCGCCGTCGATCCAGACCTGGAGCGGTCCGAGCAGCGCGATGTGCACGTCACTGCCGACCTTGCTCATCAATCGATTCAAGCATGTCGGGCTGCTCCGGGGGCAGGGAACGGGTGCTGATCGCGGAGTGGATGTGGTGCGGAGATCTGGCGGATTGCAGGGCATCCAGATCGTACGCACGTTCTATGAATGTCAGTGGTGGGGTCTAGCGTGGTCTTCATGTCCACCACATCAGCGCCGAGTACGGGGGATTCCTTCCCTGGATGGGGGCCCGCGGCACGAGAGGCCGCCGCCCGGTACCTCGGCGCGCCGGTGGCCGGGTGGGAGCGGTTCAAGCGCCTGAAGACCTACCTCGATGCCGCCCCGGATGATCCGGGTGTGCTGATCGAGATGGCCGCCGCGTGCGGGCAGGTGCGGTCCAATATCGACGGGATCGAGTCCGAGATCCTGCAGGCCCTGTTGCGGGTCCCTTCGCGGTCGGGCTGGGGTGAGGAGATCGCCGCACGGATGGCGCTGTCGACCCGGGCGGCCGAGGGACGGTTGGATCGTGCCGCGGCGTTGGATCAGTACTCAGAGGTGCACTTCGCCTTACTCGGTGGCGAGATCGATCTCCCGAAAGTCCGGGTGTTCATCGATGCGGTCAAGACGTTGCCGACGGGACAGGGGCGGGCGATTCACCGCACGATCCTGCCTGATGCGCCGGAATTGACCGTGGGCCAGCTGCGGCACCGGTTGCAGGCGGCGGCATTGGCGGTAGATGCCGAGAACGCCCAGGCGCGCCACGAAGAAGCGGTCAAGGACCGGTATGTGCGCGCCGAGCCGACCGAGGATGGGATGGCGTACCTGACGTTCTACCTACCGGCAGTGGACGCGGCGGCGGCGATGAGTGTGCTCGACGCGCTGGCGGTGAAGGACGGGCCGGAGGATGAGCGTCCGATCGCCGCGCGTCGGGTGGATGCGTTCATGGGGATCATCCGCCAGATTCTCAGTAGCGGGACCACTCCAGAGGGGCAGGACCTTCCCACCCAGCACCGTAAGCGCCCGCAGATGGTCTTCACCGTGGCCCAATCCACCCTCGACGGAGACGATGATGCTCCGGGGTATCTGGCCGGGCACGGGCCGTTGCCCGCCGACATCATCCGTCATCTCGTTGGCACCGCCGATATCACCAGCCGGGTGGTGCACACGGATCCGCTCGATGGCACCGCACACCCGCCGCCGGCGGCAGCACAGCACACCACCGGGGAGCGGGCTGCGCTGCGGCGAACCGCGCCGGAGCAATGCGCACCGGAACGCGTCCAGCCGGAGCACGGCGTACCGGAGGGCGTCCCATCACAGCAGGGTGTACCGGAGCGCGTCCCACCGCAGCCATGCCTACCCGACGATCCGGCGGCAGCGTTAGCCGCGATGGGGGTCCTCGCGTGTGACTCCTACCAGCCCGGGGCGGCGCTACGGGAGTTCATCCTCGCCCGCGATGTCACCTGCAGGTTCCCGACCTGTCGCCAGCCAGGGCGGCGCTGCCAGATCGACCACATCGTTCCGTTCACCTCCGACCGGCCGGCGTGGGCACAGACGCATCAGGACAATCTGCACCTGCTGTGCGCACGCCACCACGGGCTGAAGACCGCCGGAGCCTGGAGCGTCACTCGTGAGCCGGCCACCGGTGACACCCACTGGACCTCCCCGCTCGGCTACACCTACACCCGCGCCGCGCAGGTCGTCGACCCCGCCCATGGCCTACCGGTCCTGCATCGGCAGCTCCAGGCGATGCGTGTCGAGCACGCCGACCAGCCCGAGATGTTCACCGAGTCCGCCCCCCTGTCACCCGGGGTAGTCAGCGAAGTCGAATGGGCACGAGCGATGTGCCGAACCCCTGCCCATGCCCGGCCCGGCGTCTGTGATTGCGCCGAACGCGCCGAGGACATCACCGCCATCCTCGCCCGGCTGCAACCGCCGGATCCGCCCGATCTGCCCGATCAACCAGGCGCGGCCGGCTCGCCCGAGTTACCCCATCCGGCCGTCTCACTCGACCTGCGCGCGGAGCCTCCCGCCACCAGCGACCCGGGCGAGTTCCCGACCAGCACCGACCCGCCGCCATTCTGAGCCCGGGCCCGCCGGGCGGGTTGTCCGCGACTCACAGAAGCGCGAACCCCGCTAGAGCTGCCAGCAGCACCACCGCCCAGGAGGGGGCCTTCCACCATGCCAACGCGGCGAACGCGGCCAGCGCGATCACCAGCCCCCACAGGGTCGTGACGCCCTGGGTGATCACCGGGTTCACCAGGGCCGCCGCCAGCAGCCCGACCACGCCGGCGTTCACCCCGGCCAGCCCCCGGCGCACGCGGACCCGACGGCGCAACCGGTCCCAGTGCGGCAGCAGCGCCAGCACCAGCAGCGCCGAGGGCAGGAAAATCGCCACCAGCGCGATCGCCGCACCGAGGATGCCCGATGGCGGGACCGAGCTGGCCGCGCCCAGGTAGCCGGCGAACGTGAACAGGGGGCCGGGCACCGCTTGCGCGGCACCGTAACCGGCCAGGAACGCTTCGGCATCCACCATTCCGGTGGTCACCACCTGGGTCTGCAACAGCGGGAGCACCACGTGTCCGCCACCGAACACCAGGGCGCCGGTGCGGTAATAGACATCGGCCATCTCCACCACACCGTGGCCGCTCCACCGGGCCAGCAGCGGCAGGGCAGCCAGCAACAGCGCGAACAGGCCCAGGCTCACCGCCGGCAGCGTGCGGCGCCCCCCGACGCTGCGGTGCCCGTCGGTCGCGCCGCGCCCGGCATTGTCCCGGCCGGACTCGGTGGCATTCTCGTCGACCTCGGTGGCCCTCTCGCTGGCCTCGGCGGCCTCCGCGCCGAAATCGCGGGGAAGCACGATCAGCCCCAGTAACCCGGCCGCCACGATGACCCCGACCTGCACCAGCGGGTGCGGCACGGCCAGGACGAGGACGAGGGCCGCCACCGCGATGAGGGCGCGGCGAAGGTCGGGAGTCAGGGTGCGCGCCATGCCCAAGACGGCGTGGGCCACCACGGCTGCGGCAGCGGCCTTCAGCCCGGCCAGCCACCCCTGCCCGAAGGCATCGAGGGCCTGCACACCGAAGGCGAAGGCCACCAACACAACCGCCGAGGGCAGCGTGAAGGCCAACCACGCTGCCACTAGCCCGGCCGCCCCGGCCCGCTGCAGCCCTATCGCCATACCCACCTGGCTGGAGGCCGGTCCGGGCAAAAACTGGCACAACGCCACCAGGTCGGCGTAAGCGGTGTCGGTGAACCACCGTCGGCGCTGGACGAACTCGGTGCGGAAGAAGCCCAGGTGCGCCACCGGTCCGCCGAAACTGGTCAGGCCCAGGCGCAAGAAGATCCAGAACACCTCCAGCACTGAACCGCCCGAACGCGCCGAGGCAGGGGGAGCCACGGGTATCAATCGTCCTCGGCCGGCGCGGGAGCGGGCGCAGGCTTGCGTGCGAGCAGCCAGAACCGACGCCGCTGCACCAGCAGCGGTTCGCCCCGGGCCGGACCGCGCTGGTGCAGGGAGTACAAGGGCTGCGCATAGCGGTCCACGGTGAAGTCGGCCGGGGCCTCCCAGGGGATCAACTGCAGGTAGGCCACCAGGGCGGCGATGTCAGCGAACGCGTAGTGGCCCACCGACTCGGCGCCGTCGACGATCTCCAGATCAGCCCCGAGCAGGCCCTCCCGCAGCCTCCGGTAGGTCACGCCCGGAGCGTGCGGTCCCAGGCCGAAGGCCCCGCGGACCTCATCGAACTCGCGGCCGTCCACCTGCTGGGTGAGGAAGTACCCCCCGGGCCGCAGCACCCGGGCAACCTCCACCGGGTGGTAGGACTCGTGCCGGTTCAGCACCAGGTCGAACCGGGCGTCGGCAAGGGGCATCGGAGCCGGGTCGGGCACATCGTCCGGCTGGGCGAAGGCCACCAACTCGATCCCGTGTCCGGCCAGTGCTGCCCGGGCGATCGGCACGTTCGGCTCCCACCCCTCGGTGGCGATGGTGTCGGGAGGTAGGAGGTCGACGAACCGCAACAGGTGCTCGCCACCACCGGTGCCCAGGTCCAGGACCGACCGGGCGCCGGCGAGGCGCTCGCGGTAGAGATCGTCGAGGTCCCATGGAACCGGGGACTCCTCCACCCGGCCGGCGAGCGCGGAGAAATCCCACCCCTGGGCCGGGCCGGTCTCCTCGGCCCGCCAGGAGGTGAGCAGGGCCTCGGGTATGGCCATGGGCGGCAGGTCCGGGGCCGAGTTGGATCGGGGTGGTGTCATCGCCGCCAGGCTAGCGCGCGGGCAGCACAGCCTGCCGGCGGCCGGAGCAGTACGGATATGTCCGCTCCGGCCCACCCGGCCGCGCCCGCCCGCGGACCACCCCATAGGCTGGTGAACAGTGGCGTGCACCGGCCCCAGCGGCCGCGCCGGCCAACCACCCGGCCCGCCCCAAGCCCCGAGCGACGACTTTCCAAGGAGTTGGCACCGTGTCTGCCCCGAACACCCCCTCTGCCGCCGCGCCCACGGAGGATCTGGCCGAACGTCTCACCACCTTCACCCCGGGTGCCGGTCGCCTCGCACCCCGGGCCACCGCCCGGACCAGCGCCCAGGTGATCGACCTGGACGGCACCTGGAAGTTCCATTACGCACCCAGGGCGGACGCCGCCGTCGCCGGCTTTGCCGAGGAGGCCTTCGAGGACGCCGGCTGGGACGACATCACCGTGCCCAGCGCCTGGCAGGTCGAAGGGCTGCGCGACGCCGACGGCACCCTGCTGCCGCGCGGCCGGGCCCGCTACTCCACCCCCGCCTACACCAACGTCATCTACCCATTCCCGCTGGACGTCCCGCACGTGCCGCACGACAACCCCACCGGGCAGTACCGCACCACCTTCACCGTCGATGACCCGGGCCAGGACCGGTGGGTGGTGCGGTTCGAGGGTGTCGACTCGATCTTCACCGCCTGGGTCAACGGGGTGGAGTTGGGCTGGTCCACCGGCTCGCGCCTGGCCGCCGAGTTCGACGTCACCGAGCACCTGCGCGCCGGGGCGAACACCCTGGCGGTACAGGTGCACCAGTGGTCGGCCGCCAGCTACCTGGAGGACCAGGACATGTGGTGGGTCTCGGGCATCTTCCGCTCGGTCTCGCTGCGCCAACGTCCACTGGGCGGCATCGAGGACGTCCGGGTGCGCGCGGGGTATGACCACGCCACCGGCACCGGAACGCTCCGGATCGATGCCGACCTCGCCGAAGGGGCGACATCGGCACGGGTGGCCATCCCGGAACTGGGCCTCGAGGGCGAGGCCGGTACCGACATCGACGCGGGCCCGGTGCAGCCGTGGAGCGCCGAGTCGCCGCAGCTGTACACCGCGACCGTGACCACCGACGCCGAGACCCTGACCCTGCGCATCGGGTTCCGCTCCATCGAGGTCAAGGACGCGCAGGTTCTCGTCAACGGCCGCCCGATCCGGTTCAAGGGTGTGAACCGGCACGAGTGGCACCCTGACACCGGGCGCACCCAGAGCGAGGAGATGATGCGCACCGACATCGAGTTGATGAAGCGCCACCACATCAACGCCGTGCGCACCGCCCACTACCCGCCCGACCCGCGCTTCCTGGACCTGTGCGATGAGTACGGACTGTGGGTGATCGATGAGTGCGACCTGGAGACCCACGGGTTCGAGCAGGTGGGCTGGGTGGGCAACCCCAGCGACGACCCGCGCTGGACCGAGGCCTACTTGGACCGGATCCGGCGCACCGTGGAACGGGACAAGAACCACCCCAGCATCATCATGTGGTCCCTCGGGAACGAATCGGGGACGGGAGCGAACCTGGCGGCCATGGCTGAGTGGATCCGTTCCCGCGACGATGACCGGATGGTGCACTACGAGGGCGACCGGGAGAGCACCTACGTGGATGTGTACTCCCACATGTACACCCATCCCGATGAGGTGGCCCGGATCGGTGTGCACGCCGAGGACGCCACCCGCGAGGGCGCAGCGGACGCCCGCCGCCGCCAACTGCCCTATCTGTTGTGCGAGTACGGGCACGCGATGGGCAACGGCCCGGGCGGGCTGGTGGACTACGAGCGACTGTTCGATGCCCACCCGCGCCTGATCGGGGGCTTCATCTGGGAGTGGATCGACCAGTGCATCCGGCAGGTGGACGAGCAGGGCCGGGAGTTCTTCGCCTACGGCGGGGACTTCGACGAGCCGGTCCACGACGGCACCTTCATCGCCGACGGCCTGATCTTCCCCGACCGCACCCCCTCCCCGGGGCTGGTGGAGTACGCCGCGGTGATCGCCCCGATCCGGATCACCATCGGCGAGAGCACCGCGGTGATCGAGAACCGCCGCGACATCATCGACACCTCCGACGTCACCTTCACCTGGACCCTGCACCGGGACGGGCACGTCGTCACCGAGGGCGAGTTGGACGTCCCGGCGGTTCCGGCACGCTCGGCGGTGGAGGTGGACCTGCCGCTGGAGGCGCTGAAGGCCGAGGGCGCGGGAGAGTGGTGGCTCGACGTGCGGGCAACTTCTGCCGCTGAGGCCCCCGGGGTGCCGGCGGGCCTCCAACTGGGCCTGGGCCAGCGACGCCTGGCCGAACCGGCTGCGGTTGAACTGGCCGGCGGGGTCGCCCCCGAGGCCGACGACGACGGGTGGCGCCTGGGGCCGGCGCGGTTCAGTGCCGATGGGCTGCTGCAGGCAGTGGGGCAGGTGCGTCTGGACGGTCCCCGCGCCGACCTGTGGCGCGCCCCCACCGACAACGACCTGAGCAAGCGGGGGCAGGCCCGGAACTGGCGCCAACTGGGCCTGGACCGGCTGCTGCACCGCACCGAGTCGGTGGCCGCCGAGGGCGATGAGTTGGTGGTCGTGACCATGTCCATGGCCGCCGGCCGGGACGCCGGGGTGCGCACCACCTACCGCTGGAGCAGCGACGGCACCGCGCTGGGTCTGCGGGTGCAGATCGACCCGGTGGGGCAGTTCCGCACCGACCCCCACGACCGGGGACGCATCCCCGGCCCGGTGATCACCTTGCCCAAGGTGGGTCTGCGCCTCGCGGTGGCCGCCACGGTGCAGCAGGTGTCCTGGTTCGGCCGCGGCCCCGGCGAGGCCTACCCCGACACCTCCGCCGGCACCCGGGTGGGGCGGTTCAGTTCCGACCTGGCCGGGCTGCAGACCCCGTACGTGCACCCGCAGGAGAACGGCAACCTGACCGACGTGCGGGAGCTGGCGCTCGGGTCTGAGGGCGGGGCGGGTCTGCGCATCCGCGCCGCCGGAGGTTCCCCGGGGTTCAACGCCACGGTGCGCCCGTGGACCGCCGAGGCGCTGACCGCCGCCGCCCACACGCAGGAACTGGTACCCGATGAGGTGTCCTGGCTGACACTGGACGCCTCGGTGAACGGCATCGGTACCGCCGCCTGCGGTCCCGACGTGTTCGTGGCCGATCGGTTGGTCCCGCAGCGGGTCGACTACGCCGTCACCATCGAAGCGGTCTGAGCCCCGGCACGGCCGGCCTCAGATCCCGAGCACCAGCCTGGCGGTCACGAAGTAGATCACCAGCCCGGTGGCATCGACCAGGGTGGTCACCATCGGAGCGGACACCACGGCCGGGTCGATCCCGAACCTGCGGGCCAGCAGCGGCATGGTGCCCCCGATCGTGGCGGCCCAGGCGCAGATCAGGATCAGCGAGATGCCCACCACCACCGCGATCGGGAAGTCCACGAACGCTGCACCGATACCCAGGCCCAGCACGGCGAGCATGGTTCCCAGCAGGAAACCGACCCGCGCCTCACGCCAGATCACCCGGCCCAGGTCCGACATCCGAATCTCACCCACCGCGATGGCGCGCACGCACGCGGTGGCGGCCTGGGCGCCGGCGTTGCCCCCTGCGCCGATGAGCATCGGGATGAACAGGGCGAGGGCGGCCACCTGGGCCAGGGTCTCCTCGAACGCCTGCGTGACACCGACCGTGAGCGTGGCCGCGAGGAGCAGCAGGCTCAGCCACACCGCACGGGTGCGGGCCAGGCGCAGCACGCCCACCGCCATGTAGTGCCCCTCCCACGGGGCCGACCCGGCCTGGCGGGCCACGTCCTCGGACTCGGCCTCCTCGAGCACCTCAATCGCGTCATCGAAGGTGAGCATGCCCACCAGACGCTTCTCGGAGTCCACGATCGGCAGGTTCAGCAGGTTCGCCTCGCTCATCAACCGGGCGGCGTCCTCGGCCGGGTCGGTGGCGAACATGTAGGTCGGGGCCGTCGAGACCAGGTCGGAGACCATCGCCGTCGGGTCGGACAGCACCAGTTCGCGCAACTCGGCCACGCCGCGGAGCCGGCGGGAGGAGTTCACCACCGGGAGGGTGTAGACCGTCTCGGCTTCACCGCCCTTGGCGCGCACCACCTCCAGCGCCGCGGCCACCGACAGGTCCTCGGCCAGGGCCACCACCTCCGGCGTCATGTAGTGGCCCACCGAACCGTCCGGGTAACCGAGCAGAGCCGCCGTCATCTGGTGCTCACTCGCGCTCAGGCCGGCGAGCACCCGCTTGGCCACCTTGGCCGGGGCCTCCCGGAGCATCCGGGCGCGGTCGTCCGGGTCCATCCCCTCCACGAGTTCGGAGAACCGGGGCCCCCGCATGCCTTCCAGCAGGGCTTGCTGGTCGGTGGGTTCGAGTTCTTCGAACACCTCCAGGGCGTCGTCCTTGGCGAGCATCCGGAACGCGACCGCTGCGGTGTCCGGGGGAATCCGGGCCAGTTCGTCGGCGATGACGTGTGCGGCGTGTTCGTTCAGCCAGGCGGCCGCCGCGGTGTACTGGTGCTCGGTGAGCAGGTCCTCAAGCGAACCGGTCGCTTCGGTGCGGCGCTCGCCGGGAAGGGTGTGCTGTGGCATGGCGGATCCTCGAGGTCAGCGGGACGAGACGCGGGGCGCCGCGGGCACCGGTGCGTCAGCGGGTGACGACGATGCCGCGCGGCCGGCAACTAGGAGGGTCGGTGCGCATCGCGCTCACCTCCTGCGCTCGGGACTGCCGGGATCTGCCTACCAGTGTGCCCTTGTCGCGGGTCGACGGCAATCGTGAGCGTCACACCAGGACGGATCGCCTGGTGCTCAGCCGCGGTGGTCTCCGGTTCGGAAGTGCTCGGCGGAGCTGTCGATCCAGGTCGTCATCGTCCCGATGAGGAGTTCGGGGCGCCGGGCCCACCGCAGGTGTCCCGGCGGCTCCTGCTCCTTCGCACCCAGGTGCAACCGGGTGATCCGGGCGCGGTCGAACTTGGCCAGCAGGCCCTCGAGGGCCTTCGGTGGGGCGAAGGAGTCCCCTTCGAAGGAGACGGCCAGGATCGGCAGCTCCAACCTCGCCAGCCCCGGGTCGTGGTTGACGCGGGGAGCGCCGAATTCCAACCGCCCGGTCCGGTTGAAGCGGATCCAGTCGCGCATCTGGCCGCGGGCCTCCCGGCCGGCGAAACCCAGCCGGTGGCCGGGGAAGTACCCCAGCAGCGCCGTCAGCAGGCTCATCAGCACCCCGATGGCGTACATCCGCCAGTCCCACAGCCGCCACCACACCGACCCCGTGGCCACCAGCATCAACCCGGCCAGGGTGCCTGGGTGCTGGGCGGCGTAGACCGACCCCACGTGCCCGCCGAGGCTGTGCCCGAGCAGCAGGATCTGCGCCTCGGGCACTCGCACGCGCAGTTCGTCCACCGACCGGCCCACGTCCTCGACCAGGTCGGCGTAGCCGAAGTCGTAGCGGCGCGAGGGCCTGCGCCCCCCGGACGTCTCGTGTCCGCGTAGTTCGGTCACCGCCACCGACACCCCCGCCTCGCGCAGGGCCGGTGCGAGCTTGTTGTAGTACCCGGCCCGCACCCCCATCGCCGGTACCACCAGCACCACGGGTGCACCGGCCGGCCCTGGATACCACCGCAGGGTGAAACAGGTGCCCTCCGGGCGGTGGATCAGGATGTCCTCTGGGCTCGGAGCGCTCACTCCGCCTACGCTAACCCCTACGAGGAAGGTGGGGACATGAACACCACGACCGACGTCGGTGCGGGCCTGGGCCACCCGGTCCCGGTACTGCGCATGTTCGATGAGGGCGCCGCGCGCTTCTACCAGGACTTCCTCGGGTTCACCGTGCTGTGGGACCACCGCTTCGAACCCGGCCTGCCGCTGTACCGGCGGCTGCGCCGGGACCAGATGGTCCTGGACCTGTCCGAGCACCACGGCGACGGCACCCCGGGGACGGTGGTGTGGGTGCCGGTGGCAGACGTGGCCACCCTGCACGCCGACCTGTCCGCCACCAGCTACTCCGCGCAGCTGCCGGCTGTGGAACCGGACGCCCCCGGTGGGCCGACGCTGAGCGTGACCGACCCGTTCGGGAACGTGCTGCGGTTCTGCCAGCCCCAGACCTGACCCGCGGTTCGGACCCTGTGGGTGGGACGACGTAGGCTCAGCGGTGCTATGACCTCACTGTTCGACAACCTGCACCTGGCCTCCGGCGAACCGAGTGCGGCCGCCCACCTGCCCACCACCATGCCCCCGCGCAACGGCCACGACGGTGAGGAGATCCCGGTCGGGCCCGAACCGGTGGGACCGGAGCAGGCCCAGGAGGCCGCCGCCCGGGCCGCCCGGGAGCGTGCCGAGGAACTGCTCGAGGGCCTCAACCCCGCCCAACGGGCCGCCGTGGTGCACGAGGGCGGGCAACTGCTCATCATCGCCGGCGCCGGGTCCGGCAAGACCCGGGTGCTGACCCACCGGATCGCCTATCTGCTGGCCACCGGACGGGCCCGGCCGGGCCAGATCCTGGCGATCACCTTCACCAACAAGGCCGCCGCGGAGATGCGCGAGCGGGTCGCGGACCTGATCGGGCCCAGGGCGCGGTCGATGTGGGTGTCCACGTTCCACTCCGCGTGCGTGCGGATCCTGCGCTCGGAGGCCAAGACGCTGGGTCTGCGTTCCTCCTTCTCCATCTACGACGCCGCGGACTCCCAACGGCTGATGACCCTGGTCTGCCGGGAACTGGACCTGGATCCCAAGCGGTTCCCGCCCAAGGCCTTCAGCAACCGGGTCTCGGACCTGAAGAACGAGTTGATCGACCCCGACGACTACGCCGCCACGGTCAACGACTCCAACCCCTATGAGCAGAACCTGGCCGCCGCCTACCGGGCGTATCAGGAGCGTCTGCGCCAGGCCCACGCCCTGGATTTCGACGACCTGATCATGACCACGGTGAACTTGCTGCAGGCCTTCCCCGCCGTGGCCGAGCACTACCGGCGCCGGTTCCGCCACGTGCTGGTCGATGAGTACCAGGACACCAACCACGCCCAGTACGTCCTGGTGCGCGAACTCGTCGGGGTCTCCCAGAACGACGACGACGCAACCGGCGGCGGCGGGGTGCCTCCCGCAGAACTCACCGTGGTCGGTGATGCCGACCAGTCGATCTACGCCTTCCGCGGCGCCACCATCCGCAACATCGTGGAGTTCGAGGCCGACTACCCCCGGGCCACCACCATCCTGCTGGAGCAGAACTACCGCTCCACCCAGACCATCCTGTCCGCCGCGAACGCCGTGATCTCCCGGAACACGGGCCGCCGCGCGAAGAACCTGTGGACCGACTCCGGCGCCGGACCGCAGGTGGTGGGCTACGTCGCGGACAATGAACACGAGGAGGCCCGCTTCATCGCCTCCGAGATCGATCGTCTCGCTGACTCCGAGGGCATCACCCCGGCGGATGTGGCCATCTTCTACCGGACCAACGCCCAGTCCCGGGCGCTGGAGGAGGTCCTGATCCGGGTGGGCCTGCCCTACCGGGTGGTCGGGGGCACCCGGTTCTACGAGCGCCGCGAGATCAAGGACGCCGTGGCCTACCTGCGCGCGATCGCCAACCCCGACGACGCCGTGAACACCCGCCGTATCCTGAACGTGCCCAAGCGCGGCCTCGGGGACCGTACCGAGGCGATGCTGGCCGCCCACGCCGAGCGGGAGCGGGTCAGTTTCGGCGCCGCCGTCGACGACGCCGAGAACGCGATCGGACTGGGCACCCGGGCGCTGTCCGGGGTGCAGGCGTTCGCGGAGATG
Source organism: Pseudactinotalea sp. Z1739 (assembly GCF_049725055.1). The sequence goes on from NZ_JBMPQA010000005.1 coordinate 130,881, forward strand.
ATGGCCGGCCTGCGCGCGCTCGCCGACGGTGGGGCCGGGCCGGCCGAGGTGCTCGATGCCGCCCTGGAACGGTCCGGCTACCTGGCCGAACTCCGCGCCAGCGAGGACCCCCAGGACGCCTCCCGGGTGGAGAACCTCGCCGAGTTGCACGCGGTGGCGATGGAGTTCACCGAGGCGGAGCCGGAGGGCGACCTCGGTGACTTCCTCGAGCGGGTGGCCCTGGTGGCCGACGCCGATCAGATCCCCGACGCCGAGGACTCCGGCGTGATCACCCTGATGACGGTGCACACCGCCAAGGGCCTGGAGTTCCCGGTGGTCTTCGTCACGGGGCTGGAGGACGGCACCTTCCCGCACCAGAGGTCCCTGGCCGACGAGGACGAACTCGCCGAGGAGCGGCGCCTGGCCTATGTGGCCCTGACCCGGGCCAAGCAGCGGTTGTACCTGTCCCGGGCGGCGGTGCGTACCTCCTGGGGGATGCCGAACGAGTTCCCGCCCAGCCGTTTCCTGGACGATGTGCCCGTGGAACTGCTGGACTGGAAGCGCGCGGAGTCCTCGATCAGTCTGCTGCGCGGCGGTCCCTACGCCGGCCGCGGCAGCGGCGGGCCCCGGCACGGAGGTTCGCGCGGCCCCTCCGCCCCGCCGAGCGCGGGGGAGGGCACGCCGTCATTCGGTTCGGCCACTCCCCGCACCGACATCCCCTCCCTGGCGATAGGGGACCGGGTCACCCACGACTCCTACGGCATGGGCCGGGTGGTCGGGCTGGAGGGTGCCGGGCACAACGCGGTGGCGAAGGTGGACTTCGGCGGTGAGACCGGCACCAGGCGCCTGCTGCTGCGCTTCTCCCCGGTCGCCAAGCTCTAGCGCGATTTCTCCGTGACGTCCGGCGGCGTTCGTGGGAAGGTGCCGGTGTCAGTCGTGCGTCCGCACAGGGGAGGACCGATGGAGGCCAGCGCGGGGTCGTGCCTGGTGATGATCGCGGCGGGAGCGCTCCTGCTCGCCGGATGCACCGGAGCCGAGGGGGACGAACCGCTGCCCGAGCCCACAGGTGACGGGCCCGGCGCGCCCTCGGAAGCAGAGGAGCCCGAGGAGAAGCCTGAGGAGGAGCTCGAGGAGGAGCCGACCGGTGCGACCACTCTCGGTGAGTGGGCCGAACTTCCGGCGCGGACCTACTTCGTCACCGCCACCGCGGATCTGGCGTTGCTGGCCACCGGGGACCAGTCCTTCGGTGAGGTGATCACCCGGGACGTGATCGCCGTCGACGCAGACGGGCAGCAGGTATGGACCCACGCCGATGTGCGGGAGCGGCACAACCTTCCCGAAGCCGCCTCGGCCGGGGAGTACGTGGCGCTGATCGACGCCGACGGCGACGTCACCACGCTGCGCGGCCTGACCTGGGCCGAGGGGAACCAGGTATGGGAGCAGCCCGTGGCGGCGTTGTTCTCCTGCACCGAGCAGGCCTCGGTGCAACCGGGCGCCCCCGGCTCGGTCCTGGTGGACGCGCTCGGTGGGCCGTGTGCCGGTGCCGAGCCTCGTGCGGCAGCGGCCAGCATCGACGCCGCCACCGGCGAGGTGCTGGGACTGCTGGAGGTCACCGGCGAGGTCACCGGGGTGCCCTCGCCCGATGGCACGCGGGCCTGGTACTGGCAGATGGACGGGAACGAGATGCAGGTGCATAGCCTCGACCTCGACACCGGGCAGGTGGGCACCGACGTGATCGAATTCGACACCGAAACCCGCGCGGCGCTCACCGAGGGTGCGGTCGAGATGATCTCCATGTGGCCGGTCTCCGAGCACCAGGTTGCGCTGCAGGCATGGCACAGTGCCACCACCAGCGTGCTCGCGCTGGCGGACTTCGACACCGGCCGGGCGCGGATGTACCCCGAGGGCCAACCCTGCGGGCACTTCACCGCGAGCCGGGACGTGGCCAGCCGCACGTGCGTGGTTGAGGACGAGGGCGCCGTCGCATATGACTTCGACGGTAACGAGTTGTGGAGCACCGAGGGCTCGATCGGGCTGACTCTGGACACCGGCGTCCCGGTCCGAGCGGTGGAGGTGGACGGGCAGCGTGCCTGGCTGGTGAGCGTGGGCACGGACCTGATCCAGGCCCGCGCAGCCTCGACCGGATCCCAGTTGTGGGCGGCCGGGGCCGGGGAGGGGGCCGGGTCGCCCAGTTCACGACAGGTCTCCGGCACCGACGTGATCGTGCTCGGCATCCAGAGGGGTTCTCCGGCCACCGAACTACTGCGGCTGGACGCCGCGACCGGCGTGGAACTGGACCGGACCGGCCTCACCGACGCCTGGGTGCACGGCAACGACACCGCGATCGCGGTGCACGCCGACGAGGCCACCCTCCTGGCGTTCCCCGCCGCCGCGGAGCACTGACGTACACCGCCTAGGGTGGGGTGGTGACTGTCGATGAGCGGGGCGTGCAGGCGCCGCCGGGTAGCGGTCCGCAATGGGGGGTCTTCCTGCGCAACGCGGCGCTCGTCGTCGTCGTGCTGGTCATGTTGTGGCTGGCATTCAACGTGCGCCTGCCCGCCATCGAGGACTTGCGTGAGGGTCTGGAGCAGTGGGGCTGGGCGGCCCGGATCGTCTTCGCCGTCTCCTACGCCCTGGTTGCCACCACCCCGATCCCGGTGTCGATCATGGCGGTCAGTGCCGGTGTGCTGTTCGGGGTGCTGGAGGGCTCGATCCTGTCGGTGATCGGGGTCCTGGCCGGGTGCTGGGGGGCCTACTGGCTCGCCCGCGGCCTCGGGATGGCCACCGTCGAGCGGATGCTGGGCCGGCACGGACCCACCGTGAAGGAGCGACTCAGCAGCAAGGGCTTCCACGCCGTGTACACCTTGCGCCTGATGCCGGGGGTGCCGTACTGGCCGGTGAACTACGGCAGCGGTGCCTTCGGCGTGGGCCAGCGCGACTTCGTGGTCGCCAGCATGCTGGCCACGGTTCCCGGGCAGGTCTCGCTGGTGGCCGTCGGGGCGTTCGCCGCCGACCCCACCGTGGTCAGTGGGGTGGTCGTGGCGATCGCCTGGGCCGTGGTCCTGGCGATGACGATCTGGGCCTGGCGAAGCTGGCGGGGTACCTCACGGCGGCCGCTGCCGGGTGCCGGGCTGCGGTAGCGGGCAGGTGTGATGCCGGCCTCACGAACGTTCAGGCCCAGGTGAAACCGCGATAGGCTGCGATGCGGTGACCCGTGGCTGTCACGGAGGGAACAACGGAAGGCGCACATGGACCTGTTCGAGTACCAGGCACGTGATCTGTTCGAGAAGCACGGGGTCCCCGTGCTCGGCGGCATCGTCGCCACCACCCCCGAGGCGGCCAGAGCAGCCGCCGAGGAGTTGCTCCCGGCCGACGGCGGGGTCGTCGTGGTCAAGGCCCAGGTGAAGGTCGGTGGCCGCGGCAAGGCCGGTGGGGTCAAGGTGGCCCGCTCCGCCGATGAGGCCCAGACACACGCCGAGGCGATCCTGGGCATGGACATCAAGGGGCACACCGTGCAGCGGGTGATGATCGCCGAGGGCGCCGACATCGCCGAGGAGTACTACTTCTCGGTGCTGCTGGACCGTGCCGAGCGCCGCTACCTGGCCATGGCCAGCGTCGAGGGCGGCGTGGAGATCGAAGTGCTCGCCGAGGAGCGCCCGGAGGCGCTGGCGCGCATCGCGGTGGACCCCAGCGAGGGCATCGACGATGCCAAGGCCGCGGAGATCGTCTCCGCCGCCGGGTTCGCCGACGACGTGGCCGCCGGCGTGACCGAGGCGATCCAGAAGCTGTGGACCGTCTACGCCGAGTCCGACGCCACCCTGGTGGAGGTCAACCCGCTGGTACGCACCGCATCCGGTGACGTCGTGGCACTGGACGGCAAGGTCACCCTGGACGACAACGCCGAGTTCCGCCACCCCGAGTGGGCCGAACTGGCCGAGGTCGCCGAGACCGACCCGCTGGAGGCCAAGGCAGCCGAGTCCGGCCTGAACTACGTCAAACTCGACGGTGAGGTCGGCATCATCGGAAACGGCGCGGGCCTGGTGATGTCCACCCTGGATGTGGTCGCCTACTCCGGCGAACAGCACGGTGGTGTCAAGCCCGCCAACTTCCTCGACATCGGAGGTGGCGCCTCCGCCGCCGTGATGGCCGCCGGCCTGGACGTGATCCTGGGCGACGAGCAGGTCAAGAGCGTGTTCGTGAACGTCTTCGGTGGCATCACCGCGTGCGACGAGGTCGCCAACGGCATCGTGCACGCTCTGGAGATCCTCGGCGACGCGGCCACCAAGCCACTCGTGGTACGCCTGGACGGCAACGCCGTGGAGGAGGGCCGCCGCATCCTCGAAGAAGCCGGCCATCCGCTGGTGACCGTCATGGACACCATGGACGGTGCCGCCGACAAGGCCGCCGAGCTGGCCGCTTCCTGACCGAACCCGCACACGACACAGAACGCAGAGACACACACCATGGCGATCTTCCTCAACTCCGCTTCCAAGGTCATCGTGCAGGGCATGACCGGCGCCGAGGGTCAGAAGCACACCCGGCGCATGCTGGCCTCGGGCACCACCATCGTCGGCGGGGTCAACCCGCGTAAGGCCGGTACTTCGGTCGACTTCGACGTCGACGGCGAAACCACCTCGGTGCCGGTCTACGGCACCGTGGCCGACGCCGTGGAGCAGACCGGTGCCGACGTGTCGGTGCTGTTCGTGCCGCCGCCGTTCACCAAGGCCGCGGTCGTGGAGGCCGTGGACGCCGGGGTGCCGCTGGTGGTCATCATCACCGAGGGTGTGCCGGTGGCGGACACCACGGAGTTCTACAACTACGCCACAGCCAAGGGCGTGCGCCTGATCGGCCCGAACTGCCCCGGCCTGATCAGCCCCGGCAAGTCCAACGTCGGCATCATCCCGGCCAACATCGCCGGCGCCGGCCCGATCGGGCTGGTGTCCAAGTCCGGGACGCTGACCTACCAGATGATGTACGAGCTGCGCGACTTCGGTTTCTCCTCCGCGATCGGGATCGGCGGTGACCCGGTGATCGGGACCACGCACATCGACGCGCTGGCCGCGTTCGAGGAGGACCCGGAGACCTCGGTCATGGTGATGATCGGTGAGATCGGCGGGGACGCCGAGGAGCGTGCCGCCGAGTTCATCAAGGCCAACGTGACCAAGCCCGTGGTGGGCTACGTGGCCGGGTTCACCGCCCCGGAGGGCAAGACGATGGGACACGCCGGCGCCATCGTGTCCGGGTCCTCCGGCACCGCCGAGGCGAAGAAGGACGCCCTGGAGGCCGCCGGGGTCAAGGTCGGCAAGACCCCCTCGGAGACCGCCGCGCTGGTGCGCGAGCTGCTGGTGTCCCGCGCCTCCTGAGGCGCCCACCGCGGAACCGGGGGCGGCCCCGCTGCGCCCAGGCGGCGTCGTGTGGCGCCGCCCCGACGGTGAGCCTAATCTGATCCTGTCGGTATGTTCGGTGACCCGTGAGGGGGCGTTGTGGTGTCAGGCACTTCGGCACGTCTGATCGCTGCCGCCTTCGTCGGGACCGGCCTGCTCGCCGGGTGTGCGAGTGCGGAGGCGGACGAGGAGACCGCCGCCTGCGCCGCGCCCGTGCTCAGTGTCAGCCCGGCCAGCGCCACCGCCGGCGAGGAGGTCCTGGTGATGGGGGAGAACTTCCTGGACGGATGTCCGGGGGCCTCGGCCTCGGACCGGGAGGTACTCCGCCTCGCCGAACCGGCCGTGCCCTACCTCGACGTCGCCATCCAGATGGTCGACTCCGCCGGGTCCGTGACCCTGACGACGGTGGACGCCGGCACCGACGGCACCTTCGAGGTCACCGTGCCGGTTCCGCAGGACCAGCAGCCCGGCGTGGTGGAACTGATCACCGACGTGCCCGGCACCAGACCGGCCGAACTGGTGATCGGCCTCTCCTGAGGCCCACCGCCCGCCGGCGGAGCGGTGCAGACACGCCGTTGCCGCTCGGCCCGTGAGCGCCCCGGGCAGGCGACGATGGGTCTTGTCATGACCACCACCGCCAGACCACCGTCCTATCAGCCGCGGTTGATCGAGCACGTCGGGGACCACGGCCAATCCGGCCGAGCCATCCGACTGCCCGCCCAGTGGCTGCGGGGACTGCTCGCCGGTGCCGAAGCACTGATGCTGGGCTGGTTGGTGCTGGTGGTGCCGGCGATCGCGACCTACATCGCCACCGCGGCCTCCCCGGCACTGGGATCGGCGGGCTGGGTCGAGGCCGCCCAGATGGGCACCGCCGGCTGGTTCCTGGCGCACGGGGCCTCACTGCACGGTGCCGATGCGGTGATCTCGGTGACCCCGCTGGGACTGACGGTGTTGTACACCTTCCTGGTCTCGGCCGCTGTCCGCCGGGCCCGGCTGGTCAACTGGGCGCCGGTACTGGTGGCGATCTGCACCTACGTCGCCCTGGGAGCGCTGCTGCTGGCGCTGGCCACCCCGCCGGGGGCGCCGTTCGGGCTGATCGGGGCGGGTGGGGTCGCCGTCGTCGGTTCGGTGTGGGGGATGCGGGGACGCTACCCACGGGCGCCCGGAGCCCTGGCACGGTGGCGCCTTCCGCAGTGGCTGCGGCTGGCAGGCCGGGCGACCTGGCGGGCCACGGCGGCGCTGCTGGCCGTGGCCACCGCGCTGCTGATCGTGGCGGTGGCGCTCGGGTTCGACCAGATCGTCCAGATCCAGCGCAGCCTGCAGGCGGACCCGGTCAGCACGGTGGTGATCGTGCTCGCCCAGGTGCTGCTGCTCCCGGTGCTGATCGTGTGGGCGCTGGCGTTCCTGCTCGGGCCCGGCTTCACCGTCGGTGCCGGCACGCTGTTCTCCACCTCCGGGATCGAGTCGGGCCCACTGCCGGTGATCCCGGTGCTGGGGGCGCTACCGGAACCGGACAGCCTGGCCGGGAGTCTGCCGCTGACGGCGGGGGCCGGGGTGGTGGTCGGTCTGCTGGTCGGCTGGTGGCTGCTGCGTGGGCAACGCCAGGCGCCGCTGTGGCAGCCGTTGGCCGGTGCGGTGCTCGCCGTGCTCGCAACGGCAGCGCTGGTGGGCGGGCTGGGCTGGTTGACCTCCGGTGGGGTCGGCCCGGGTGCGATGGCCGTCACCGGTCCGGAGCCGTTCCGGATGGCCCTGGCGGTGGCGTGGCAGGTGGGTTCCGGGGCTACCGTGGCCGTGATCGGCCTGCACCCCGGCACGCATCGCGCACTGGTGCGCCTGGTGCGGTGGGTCCGCGCGCAGGTGGGCGCGCAAGCGAGCGCGGAGGCAGGCTCGGTGAAGGACTGAGGCGGTTCCCAGGTTCACCTCCCCACTGCCACGACTGGCAAGAAAATACTCATCCATTACGCTTCCTTTGCGTGCGCGGGTGTCATAGGGTCCTGAGCATCGACACGGGAGGGCTTCATGGTCAACGTTTCATCGACGGTGGATGTGGCAGATCTTGACCTGGGTGGCGGGTACCGCATCCGCGGTAGCGATCTGCGCGGGGAGGTGACCGACCTGGCAGCCTTCCGCGCCGCTGCCGGGGACGACCCGGCTGCGGAGGTCATCATCGCCCTGAGTGAGGAGCGCTTCGACGACGCCCTCCAGGAACTGGACGAACTGCACACCAAGGACCCGGACTCGGTCCGGTACCAGGCGCTGCGGGCCGACGTCCTGCGTGATCAGGGTCAGCTCGACGCGGCCGAGGCGATCTACACCGACCTTCTTGCCCGTGCCGGTGACGATCCCGTGCGCAGCGCCGTCATTCGTCAGCACCGGGCCAAGGTGTGGTTCCACCAGGGCAGGCTGCGAGATGCCGAGGCCGAGTTCGCCGAGGTGCTGGCCCTGCGTCAGGCCGCCGGCGTCGACGAGGGCCAACTGGCCTCCACCCGGCAGAGCCTGCAGCGGTTGGGGATCGCCGTCGCGATGCAGGACGCGGCCGAGTAGGGGCGACCGAACCGGCGACTCACGACGGTGGGGCTACCGCCGGGGCGTCGTCGTCGGGCATCCGGGCGGTGCGGAAGGGCGAGAAGGTGACCACGCACGCCGCCACCACCAGCCCGCCGACGGCCAGGGCGATGGTGGCGCGATTGCCCCACCACACGGCCAGGAACCCGGCCAGCGGGGCCGAGAACGCCAGCATGCCCCAGTTGAAGGTGCGGATGGTGGCGTTCATCCGGCCTCGCAGCCGGGCGGCGGTGACGGCGTTGCGGTAACTGCCCTCCAACGGCCCCTTCAGGCCCATCCCCACCCCGTGCAGGGCGAATGCCGCGCTGAGCACCACCACCGCCGTCGGGCCGGCCGGGGCCAGCAGCACGACCAGGTAGGCCAGCGGGCTGAGCCAGTCGCTGAACACGCACACCCGCCCGATGCCGAAGCGCATCCCGGCCCACGGCGCCAGTCCGGCGCCGACCACTCCCGTGACGCCGGCAAAGCCCAGGGTGAGGCCGACGGCGAAGGAGTCCAGACCCAGTTCCTGGTTGGCGTAGAAGACGTACAGCGTCATGACCAGGGAGTTGAAGAAGAACCACAGGTGCAGCCCGATCGCGTACGGCGCCAGCGTGCGATGCCGGTAGACCCAGGAGGCCCCTTCGCGCAGGTCGGTGATCAGGTGCCGGCGGCCGGCCGCCTCCGGTGCGGTCTCCGGGTGTTGGATGCCGGCCAGCAGCAGTGCCGAGGCGGCGTGCGTGGCCGCGGCCACCACGATCGCCACCGGCGCGGAGGTCAGGCGGATGAGTGCACCGGCCAGGATCGGACCCACCGACTCGGCCGCCGTCATGGTCTGCTCGATGCGGGCCCACGCGCGCGGCAGGACCCGGGTGGGCACCAGGGCCGGCAGGTAACTCTGCTGGGCGGCGCGGAAGAACATCGTCGTGAACCCCAGCACGAACACCAGGGCGGCCAGCAAGGGCACGGTCAGCAGATCGGTGAAGGCCAGGCCGGCGATCGTGCCCAGCACCACCGCGGCCAGGGTGTCGGCGGCCACCAGCACCGGCCGGCGCCGCATCCGGTCCAGCCACACCCCGGCGAGCAACCCGAAGATCAGGGTGGGCAGCCACTGGGCCGACCGTACGATCCCGATGTCGGCCTGGTCGGCACCCAGGTGGTGGATCATCAGGAACTGCATGCCCAGGTTCACCACGAACAGGCCCAGGCTGGATACGGCGTCGGCGATCCACAGCCGCACGAAGGCCGGGTAGGCCAGGATCGGGAACCGGCGACGCGGTTCTGCTGGCACGCCGCAGTCCCCTTCCGGCGCGTCGATGGGATGGCATCGATGGGATGGATCGGTGACGAGGAATCGCCACCGCCCGGCCACCCTATCGCCCAGCGATTGGCGCCTGGCAAACCGCGCTGGCACACTACTGCGCGATGCGTGCCGCGAACCAGCCCGAGGTGCCGTGGTGGGCCCGAACCCCGGAGGTGATAGCCGGGGTCGGCGTGGTGGCCCTGGTGATCAGTGCACTCATGCCCTGGTTCACCGGACCCTACGATCACGCCCGCCCAGGGCCCTGGGTGTCGATCTGGCTGGTCGCGGCGAGCGCGGTAGTGGCCTCGGTGCTGATGTATCGCCGCTCGCGTTGGTCCTGGGCGCCGGGTGTGTTCGTGCTGGCCGCGACGTTGATGATCCTCATCGGACTGCATGCCCAGGTGGTCTGTCCCACCGACGTGGAGATCGAGGGCAACATCGCCCAGGCGTGCTTCACCGAGGAATGGACCGCCGGTTCGACGTTCTTCGCCGTTGGTGGCTTCGCTTCATCCCTGGCGAGTTTCATCGCACCGTGGCTGATGGGCTACGCCGAGGACCGCTCCTGGGACGGTCGCCGCCCCTGACTGCCCGGACCTCACGCCAGCGAACCGATCTGGTCGGGCGTGTCTGTGCGCCGACGCTGCCGGCTCGACTCGTGGCACGGCCGTGAGCCGTTTACGCTGGCGAGCAGGTCGACGTCGCCAACCCGCACGATCTGGAGGTGTCCGTGCCCGACTTCCGGAGCAGCGCCCGCGCCCGACGGCAGAGCTGGTTCGGGCTGAAACGCCACATCAAACGTGCGCTCAGCCTTCCCGGTCTGCACCTGATCATGCGCACGGTGGCCCCTCGGGTGCCGGGGGTGCGGGTGGGCCGGTTGCCGGCGCCGTGGCGGGTGCGGGAGGTGCGCGGACAGGTCGACGGCGGTGAGTACGTCCTCGTGGGCCCGGACCGTTGTGAGATCGCCAAGGAGATGTACTGGGGGCAGGGCCGCCGTCCCGAACCGGCCGATGCCTTCGCGCTCGATGTGATGGTGACCCTGGGCAAGCACGCCCGGACGTTCTTCGACATCGGTGCCTACACCGGGGTGTTCACCATGGCGCTCACCGCGGCCAACCCGGCGTTGCGCGCGCACGCCTTCGAGATCGTCCCGGCGGTGGCCCAGGCCCTGGCCCGCAACGTCGCGCGCAACGATGTGGCCGAACGCACCCAGGTGCACACCGAGGGGGTGGGCGATCCACGGATGGGCATGCTGGTACCGGCCGGTGACCACGGGTCGGCGCTGCCCTCCTTCTACTCCTCCGAGATGGCCTTCGACGACGGGGTGCAGGTGGAGTTCGTGGCATTGGACGACTTCACCGACCAGGTGGCCGGCCCGGTGCTGATCAAGATCGATGTGGAGGGTGGGGAGGAGACGCTGCTGCGGCACGGGCAGCGGTTCCTCGCCGCACACGCTCCCGACATCCTCTGCGAGGTGCTCACCGAGGCCGACGGCCGGGAATTGGAGGCGCTGCTCACCCCGCACGGGCTGGGCTGCTACGCCGTCGGCGCCGAGGCATTGCACCCCCGGGAGCACCTGCGCCCCAGTGCCGAGCACCGGGACTTGCTGTTCAGTGCGCGCAGCCCCGCCGAACTGCGCGCCCTGGGAGTCCCCGTGGCCGATGCCTGAACCGCAACCCGACCCGGCGCGGCGCACCGGCGCGCGGACCTTGGTGCGCGCCGTGCTGGGGTCGGGGGTGGTGGCCCTGGGGTTACTCAGCCTGATCTGGTCCTGGCAGCGTTCACTGATCTACTTTCCCGACGAAGGCACGGTGCCGGCGGCACATCAGGTGCTGCCGGCAGGTCAGGATGTGCGGCACCGCACCGCCGACGGCCTGGACCTGGGCGCCTGGTTCGTGCCCGCACAGCCCGAGGCGGACCGGCAGATGGCGGTGCTGTACCTGCCGGGCAACGGCGGCAACCGCGCCGGGCGCACCCAGATCGGCGAGGAACTGGCCCAGCGTGGCTTCGCGGTGCTGCTGGTGGACTACCGCGGCTTCGGCGCCAACCCGGGCCGTCCCAGCGAGGAGGGCCTGGCCGCCGACGCACGCTCCGCCCAGCAGGCCCTGACGGAGCTGGGGTACGGCCCCGATCGCACGATCTACGTGGGGGAGTCGCTGGGGACCGGGGTGGCCGCACGGTTGGCCGCGGAGGTGCCGCCGGCCGGGTTGGTGCTGCGCTCCCCGCTGACGCACCTGGCCGACGTGGCCCGGGCGCACTATCCGTTCCTGCCGGTGGGAGCGCTGTTGCGGGAGGACTACGACGTCGTGGGTCACCTGGGGCGCGTTCGGGCTCCGGTGGCGGTGATGTACAGCCAGGCCGACGAGGTGGTCCCGGCCGAGCAGAGCGCCCGGGTCGCCGGTGCCGAGCCGGTGGTGGACACCCTGGTCCTGGACGGTGCCGGGCACAATGACCCGGTCATGTTCGGCGCGCCGTTGGCCGATCTGGTCGCGGACCTTGCCGACCGCACCGGCGGTTCGTAGCCTGGCGCCTCCAGCACCTCATCCTCGAGGTGCTCGGCTACGCCGCGAGGAGGCGCAGGCCCTGGGGCGCCCCGGGCGGTGCGAGGTGCGGATCCACCCGGACGGCTCGGTCTCGGTCACCGATGACGGCCGCGGCACGGCGATCCATCGGGACGACGACGGCCGGATCATCCGCAAGCCCGTGATGGCCACCGGGGATCTGCGGTTCTTCGATACCGACGAGCAGGTATTGCCGGACGGTCGACCCCGCCGGGGCATGTCCACCGTGGCGGCCCTCAGCCTGTGGCTGGAGCACACCAACCACCGACTCGAGGGGGCCTGGCGCCAGCGCTACGAGTACGGCGTTCCGGCCGGCTCGCGACCGGATCCGACGGTGCTGGGAGCGTTCGACTCCCTGACGGTGAACCTGCAGGAGTGAGTCGAGCCCGCTCAGCCGCCCGGGATGGTGCCGAACCGGTCCTCGATCGCCTCCTGGTAGATCCGCTCACACCGGTCCTGGGCGGAGACGGTGATCGCCGAGCGCAGGCACTCCTGACGCTCCATCTGCTCGTTCCACACGGCCAGGCTGCTCAGGGTGGTGACCACCAGCATGCCGCTGAGCATCAGGCCGAACACGAGCAGGACCACGATCCCGCCGCGGATCTGCTCCTTGAGCACCCGAACCAGGGCCCTGACCCCGACGACCACGGCGCCGATCGCGAACGCCAACGACATCAGGTGCCAGGGCAGATCCACCTGCATGGTCAGCACCGCCGCCAGCATGAACAACCCGAAGTGCAGCACCGAGCGGGAGACCGAGGCCAACTGCTCCGGCGTGGGCTTGGGGCGTTCGGGCCGCCCGGCCCGACCCTGCCGGCCGGGTGCCTTCCCGGGGCCCGGTCCGCCGTCGGCCGGGCTGGGCTCATCAGGGCCGGTGTGTTCGCGCTGCTCCGGTGGGCGGGATGCCGGATCCGGTGGCGCATACGGGTTCGACACCCATGACCCCTTCCCAGTTCTGTGGATGCGATGGTTTCGACGGCTGCAGGTACGGCGCCGCTATTGTCCCAGATCGCTGCCCTGCCACTAAAGTCGGCTCTCGTGACCACCCCAGCGCGCCTCGTCGTCCTGATCTCCGGCGGGGGATCGAATCTGGCCGCCCTCCTGCGAGCGTGCGACGATCCCGGCTACGGGGCCGAGGTGGTGGCGGTGGGGGCGGACCGGCCCAGCGCCGCGGGCCTGGCACTGGCCGAAGCCGCGGGCGTGCCCACCTTCGTGGAGCGCGTGGGCGGCTATCCCGAGCGTGCCGACTGGGATGCGGCCCTGACCGATCAGGTCGCCGCGCACGAACCGGACCTGGTGATCGCGGCCGGCTTCCTCAAACTGGTGGGCCCGAGGTTCCTGGCCGAATTCTCCGGCCGGTACCTGAACACCCACAACTCCCTGCTGCCGGCGTTCCCGGGCATCCACGGGCCCAAGGAGGCGCTGGAGTACGGGGTGAAACTCGCCGGTGCCACCCTCTTCGTGGTCGACGACGGCATGGACACCGGCGCGATCATCGCCCAGGTGGCCGTGCCGGTGCTCGACGACGACGACCTGGAGGCACTCACCGAACGGATCAAGGTGGCCGAGCGGGAGCAGTTGGTGCACACCCTGGGACGGATGGTCCGGGAAGGGTGGCGCGTGCAGGGGCGCCGCGTCCGCCTCGGCTCGGCCTGAGGTGCCACCGGGCGGGCGGTCCCGCACGCTAGGCTGGGCGGTGGCCGTGACTGGCGCCTGAGGTGGAGCACCACCGGGGAGCGGCCGCCTGGAGAACTCCTCGTGCACCGCTCGCCTGGGTGCCGGGGCGATGAGACACCACCCAACCCAGGAGCCCGCCGAACCATGACCGACCAGATCCGCCTGCGCCGCGCCCTCATCTCCGTCTACGACAAGACCGGGCTGGCCGACCTCGCCCGCGCGCTGCATCATGCCGGCGTGGAACTGGTTTCCACCGGTTCCACCGCCGGGGTGATCGCCGGGGCCGGAGTTCCGGTGACCCCGGTGGAGGAGATCACCGGGTTCCCGGAGTGCCTGGAAGGCCGGGTCAAGACCCTGCACCCGAGGGTGCACGCCGGCATCCTGGCCGACCGGCGCAAGCCCGACCACGTGGACCAGCTCGAGGACCTGGGCGTTGCCCCGTTCGACCTGGTGGTGGTCAACCTCTACCCGTTCACCCAGACGGTGGCCTCCGGCGCCGGCCCCGATGAGGCCGTGGAGCAGATCGACATCGGCGGCCCGGCGATGGTGCGCGCGGCCGCGAAGAACCACCCGAGCGTGGCGGTGGTGGTGGACCCGTCCAGATATGCGGACGTGGTCGCCGCCGCCGAAGGGCAGGGCTTCACCCTCGCGCAACGACGGCACCTGGCCGCCCAGGCGTTCCGGCACACCGCCACCTACGACGTGCACGTGGCCTCCTGGATCGGCAACGTGCTCGCACCCGACGACGACGGATCGGGCTTTCCGGGGTGGGTCGGGGCCACCTGGGAGCGTGCCTCGGTGCTGCGCTACGGAGAGAACCCGCACCAGCGAGCCGCGCTGTACACCGACGGCTTCGGACCGAGCGGGCTTGCCGGCGCGGAGCAGTTGCACGGCAAGGAGATGAGCTACAACAACTACGTCGACGCCGATGCCGCCTGGCGCGCCGCGCACGACCACGGGGACGTGGCCACCGTGGCGATCATCAAGCACGCCAACCCGTGCGGGATCGCGGTGGCCGAGGGCATTGCCGCCGCCCACGCCAAGGCCCACGCCACCGACCCGGTCTCGGCCTTCGGGGGAGTCATCGCCGCGAACCGCGAGGTGGACGCGGCGATGGCGGCCCAGGTCGCGGAGGTGTTCACCGAGGTCATCCTCGCCCCGTCCTTCAGCGCCGAGGCGCGCGAGATCCTGACCCGGAAGAAGAACGTGCGCCTGCTCACCGTCCCGGGCACCGGGGCCGAGGGCGGCACCGAGTTGCGCAAGATCTACGGGGGCATGCTGATGCAGAGCGCCGATGCGATCGACGCCGACGGCGACTCCGCCCCGAACTGGACCCTTGCCGCAGGTGAGCCGGCGGATGAGGACACGCTGGCGGACCTGGAATTCGCCTGGCGGGCGGTGCGGGCGGTGAAGTCCAACGCCATCCTGCTCGCCGATGCAGGGGCCGCGGTCGGGATCGGTATGGGCCAGGTGAACCGCGTGGACTCCTGCCGGTTGGCGGTGGAACGGGCCAACACCGGTGAGCACGAGCGGGCACGTGGGGCGGTGGCTGCCTCCGATGCGTTCTTCCCGTTCGCCGACGGGTTGCAGGTGCTGCTGGACGCGGGCGTGCGCGCCGTCGTCCAGCCCGGCGGGTCGGTGCGCGATGACGAGGTCATCGCCGCCGCCCGGGAGGCCGGTGTCACCCTGTACCTGACCGGCACCCGCCACTTCGCGCACTGATTCGGGTGCCGGTGGATCATCCCAGCACAGCGGCGCGCAGGCGCACCGCGGGGTCCTCGGCAGCAGCCAGGTCCAGGTCGGGAAGGGTGCCGGTGCCGAGGAGTCTGCGCGCGGCGGACACATCCCGGGGCATGTCGGCGATCACCGCCCCGACCAGCTTGGGGCCCTCTGTGACCAACGCCGTCCAGGGTCCGGTCTGCGCCATCGGGAGCTCGCCGTACTCGCGGATGACCAGATCGCCGTGGACCCGCCCGAACACGCTCAGGTGGTGGCCCAGTTGGGTGGAGTAGATGAACGGGGCCGGGCGTTGCTCGGGTACGTCGAGCCCGAGCATCGCCGCACCGAGCCGGTCCGGGTCGTGCAGCGCGGCGGACCAGTGCCCACCGGGGACCTGCCCGAACAACGGGTCCTCCCGCCAGGCACAGTCACCCACCGCCCACACCCCGGGCACCTCGGTGCGGCCGTTCGCGTCGGTCAGCACGTGCCCCCTGCCGCCCAGCGGCACCGCGCCGGTCAGCCACCCGGTGGCCGGCACCACCCCCACGGCTGCCAGCACCACATCGGCACCGATGCGCTCCCCGTCCCCCAGTTCCACGCCGTCGGACCGGACGGTCGCCACCGATGTCCCGGTGCGCAGCTCCACCCCGGCCTCGGCGTACCAGGGGCGGGTGCGTTCGCCGAGTTCGGCGGGCAACTGTCGCGACAGGGGCTGGGCGGCGGCCTCCACCACCGTGACCCGGCCGCCGGCAGCGGCGGCCACACCGGCCACTTCGGCCCCGATCCAGCCGGCGCCGATGATGAGCAGGTGCTGCCCGGTCGCGGCCAGTCTGGCCCGGAGACCGACCGCGTCGGCGGCGGTGTGCAGCGTTGAGGCCCGCGGCCAGGGGTTCAGCGGCACCGAACCGCACGCCAGCACCACCGCATCTGCGTCCAGCTCGGCGCCACTGGCCAGGCTGAGCCGGTGGCGGCGTCCGCCGGGGCGCAACTCCACGGCGTGCTCGCCCAGGTACACCTCCTGGGCCAGGTCGTGCAGGTCCTGGCCCAGTTCCTCGTGCAGCCACGCCGGCTCGGGCCGGCTGAACAGTTCCTTGGACAGCGGTGGCCGGTCGTATGGGCCCACGTCCTCGGCCCCGACCACGCTGATCCGGCCCTGGTAGCCACGTTCTCGGAGCGCCGCGCAGGTGCGCAGGCCGGCGAGGCCGGCGCCGACGACCACGACATGCGCTGGTGGCGTGCTGGTGTTCACGCACACAACGGTAGTCTCGGTGCCGCCATGAGCCGCAATCCCGCGCCGGAGATCCACCGGCCCCCGCCGCCCCGGACGTGGGCGTTGTGGTGGGCCCTCGGCGGGGTCGTGGTGGCGGTGCTGCTGGCGCTGATGGTCGGGGCGCGGGTGGCAGGGGTGGCGTTCGCCGTGCACCTGGGAGTGCTCGGTGCGATCCGTCTGGCGCTCCCGGCGCCGGGCCCGCTCGGGATCAGCGCGCGCTCACGGCTCTTCGATGTGGCCTTCCTGTGGCTGGGCGCCGCCGGTATCGCGCTGATGGCGCTGACAGCGGACAACCTCTAGCCGGGTGCACCCGAGCCGGCTCAGCCCCGTCGGCCCGGATCGGCGCCGGCGTCGCCGAACTCGTCCTCGTCGACGTCCACCTGGGCGACCGGCTCGGCGTCATCGGGGTCGAACTCCATGGTGGTGCGCTCCCCGGCGTCCAGGTCCGGCAGCGCCGCGGCACCGGAGACCTCCTCAGCGTCGGGAACCTCCTCGGCCCCGGCCCAGTCGTCGTCCCCGGCCCAGTCGTCCTCCTCCACCAGTGCCATCTCCGGGGTCGGGGCGAACAGCAGGTAGGCCAGTCCGGCCACCCCGCCGCCGATCATCGGAGCGAGCCAGAACAGCCACAACTGCCCCAGTACGGCCGGCTCGGCGAAGATCGCCGCAGCGGTGGAGCGGGCCGGGTTCAGACCACCCCCGGTCACCGGGTCCAGGGCCAGGATCAGCCCGGTCAGGGTCAGTCCGGCGGCCACCGGGGCCACGTGCGTGCGGCCGCGGTGGGAGGTCGCCAGCACCACCGCGGTCAGCACCGCGGCACCCACCGCCTCCAGCAGCAGCACCTGGACCAGGCCGAAGCTCATCTGCCCGCCGGAGATCTGGGCGAGGTAGGACTGGTCGCCGAAGGTGTTCGCGGCCTGGCTGAACAAGGCCTGGTCACTGGCGCCCACCTGGGTCGCCAAACCGGCCGGCAACGTGGCGAACAGCACCGCCGCGGCGGCGATCGCACCGACGAGCTGGCCCAGCCAGTACGCCGGCAGATCACCCCAGCCCAACTGCCCCTTGACCGCCGCGCCCAGGGAGATCGCCGGGTTGATGTGGCCGCCGGAGACCCTGGCGAACAGCGCGATGGCGGCCGCGAACGCGACCCCGAAGGCCAGTGCGTTGATCAGCGGGTCCACCTCCCGCAGGGTGCCGCTGTACAGCAGCGCCCCCAGTCCGATGAACACCAGGATGAACGTCCCGGCGGCTTCCCCGGCCACCCGCGTCATCAGCGGGTACGCCGCCGGGGCGGCGGCCGGGCCAGTGGTGGGCTGTTCGCTCATGGTTTCCTCTCGAGCGGAATTGAGGTCGCAGTTGATCCTCTCACCCCGACCACGGTGGCCACGCCACCGGGGTCGGCCAGCAGGTGGAAAGGTGGTTGTGAGCGCCCGCGGCGGCTGTCAGGGTTGTCAGGTCACCGGTCAGCCCGGTCTGCGCCGGCCACGCAGCAGACGAACCATCCGACGACGGCGAGGCACCCCTCGCGAGGAGTGAAGGCATGCACGACACCACCGACCGCACCCTGGGGCGCCTGCGGCGATTCGTGGACGAGTGGCTGTTGGCGGCGCAGTACCGCCACCGCGCCGCGCTGGAGGTCACCTCCTGGGAGGTGCCGGACGAACCGGTGCCGTTCAGCCAGGCCATCCAGGGCCGGTACCGGCCGCACCCGACCGGCACCCCGTGGGGCAAGCCGTGGGGCACGGTGTGGTTCCACGTCACCGGCACGGTCCCGCCGGAGTGGTCCGGCGAGATCGGTGCTGGGCAGGTGCGCCCGGAACTGGTGGTGGACCTGGGCTTCTCCGGGGCCAACCCGGGGTTCCAGGCCGAGGCGATCGTCTACTCCGCCGAGGGGGAGATCCTCAAGGCGCTGGAACCGCGCAACCAGTACGTGGTACTGCCGGCGGCCGCGGGGGACCGGATCGAGGTCTACATCGAGGCCGCCGCGAACCCCGACGTCCCCCAGGGCTCCTTCACCAAGCGCACCACGATGGGTGAGAAGTCCACCGCCGACCCCAGCGAGCTCTACACGCTGCGCACCGTGGACGTCGCCCTGCTCGATGTGCCGGTGTGGGAACTGGTCCAGGACGTAACCGCACTGGGCGGGCTGGTCGAAGAACTCAGCGCCCAGGTCCCCCGCCGCGGCCAGATCGTGGCGGCGCTGGAGGACATGCTCGACGCGATCGACCCGGCCGACCTGCCCGGCACCGCACAGGCGGGCCGGGCGGCCCTGGCCAAGGTGCGGGCCGCCCCGGCCCACGCCTCCGCCCACTGCGTCCACGCCGTCGGGCATGCCCACATCGACTCGGCCTGGCTGTGGCCGGTGCGCGAGACGGTGCGCAAGTGCGCGCGCACGTTCGCCAACGTGCTGGCGCTGATGGAGACCGACCCCGACTTCACCTTCGCCTGCTCCTCGGCCCAGCAGTACGCCTGGATCGAGCAGTACTACCCCGAGCTGTTCGCCCGGATCGCCGAGAAGGTGCGCGAGGGCCGGTTCATCCCGGCCGGCGGGATGTGGGTGGAGTCCGACACCAACATGCCCGGCGGGGAGGCAATGGCCCGCCAGTTCCTCGAGGGCAGCGGCTACTTCCTGGACACCTTCGGGGTGGAGACGACCGATGTCTGGCTACCGGACTCCTTCGGCTACACCGGTGCCCTGCCGCAGATCGCAGCCGCCGCGGGCAAGGACGCCTTCTTCACCCAGAAGATGTCCTGGAACGACACCAACGCGATGCCGCACCACACCTTCGACTGGGAGGGTATCGACGGCAGCCGCATCTTCACCCACCTCACTCCGGTGGATACCTACAACTCCGACCTGTCCGCCCGGGAACTGGCCCGTGCCCAGCGCCAGTACACCGAGAAGGGCCGGGCGAACACCTCGCTGGTGCCCTTCGGCCACGGCGACGGCGGGGGCGGACCCACCCGGGAGATGATCGCCGCCGCCCGGCGCACCGCGGACCTGGAGGGTTCACCCACGGTGGTGCTGTCCTCACCGGCGAGGTTCTTCGCCGCCGCCCGGGCCGAGTACACCCACCCGCCGGTGTGGTCCGGGGAGCTCTACCTGGAGTACCACCGCGGAACCTACACCTCCCAGCACCGCACCAAGGCGGGCAACCGGCGCACGGAGCACCTGCTGCGCGAGGCCGAGCTGTGGGCCGCCACCGCCACCGTGCGCACCGGAGCGGCCTACCCCGCCCAGGACCTGCAGCGGCTGTGGCGCCTGGTGCTGCTGCACCAGTTCCACGACATCCTGCCCGGCACCTCCATCGCCTGGGTGCACCGCGAGGCCGAGCAGCGCTACACCGAGACGATCGCCGAACTGGAACAGATCATCGCCACCGCGCTGGCGGCGCTGGCCGGTGCGGGCACCGAGGAGGTGACGTTCAACGCCGGTCCGTTCCCACGTCGGGCAGTGCCCGCCCTCGGCGCGGGCGCGGCTGCCGGAACAGCCGACGACGGCGTGACCGACCTGGTCCGGGACGGTACCGGTGTGGTGCTGGACAACGGGCGGCTGCGGGTCGGTATCGACGGGCGCGGGCTGATCACGTCCGTCCTGGACCTGCGCACCGGCCGCCAGGCACTGCCGCCGGGGCAGGTAGCCGGCCTGCTGCAGGTTCATCGGGACATCCCGAACCAGTGGGACGCGTGGGACATCGATGAGCACTACCGGCGCAACGTCCGCGACCTGACCGAGGCGACCTCGGTGCAGGAGATCACCGAGACGTCCGGCGGCGCGGGGGTGCAGGTGCAGCGGCGGTTCGGCGACTCCCGCATCGTGCAGCGCTACCTGCTGCCCGACGGCGCCCACCGGGTGGAACTGACCACCGAGGTGGACTGGCACGAACGGCACACCCTGCTGAAACTGGCCTTCCCCCTGGATGTGCGCGCCGAACAGGCAGCCAGTGAGATCCAGTTCGGTCACATCCACCGCCCGACCGCGGCGAACACCTCCTGGGACCATGCCCGGTTCGAGACGGTGGCGCACCGCTGGGTGCACGTGGGTGAGCCGGGGTACGGCTTCGCCGTCGGCAACGACTCCACCTACGGCCACGACATCACCCGGACCACCCGCGCCGATGGCGGCACCACCACCACGGTGCGCCAGAGCCTGCTGCGCGCCCCGATGTTCCCCGACCCCGACGCCGACCAGGGCAGGCACACGCTGCGTTCGTCCCTGGTGGTGGGCGCGGAGATCGCCGACGCGGTCACCGAGGGGTACCGGATCAACCTGCCCGAGCGCACGGTGACCGGTTCCGGGGCGGTGGACCCGCTGGTGCAGGTGAGCGATCCGGCGGTCGTCGTCGAGGCGGTCAAGTTGGCCCGCGATGGCAGCGGGGACGTGATCGTGCGGCTGTACGAGTCCCGGGGCGGGCGGGCCAGGGCCACGGTGACGCCCGGGTTCGAGGCCACCGGCGCGCTCGCCACCGACCTGTTGGAGCGGCCCGGCCGGGACCGCGGGGTCGTGGTGAACCCCGACGGGCGGGTCGAGTTGGACCTGCGCCCGTTCCAGGTCGTCACGCTCCGGTTCGCCCGGTCCTGACCGTCTCGCCGGTCCCCGGTGCGACGACCGGTCGATTCTGCCCTCAGCGGTCGTGCACTATATAACTAGGGAGCACCGCACCACATCCCCGGAGCGCACCCGGGCCGACGGCACCGACCCGGGGCCCGCGCAGCGCCCGGCTGCGACCAGGCAGTCCCGGGGCAACCCGACCTCGAAGGAGCACCGATGTCTGAAGCACCCACCACCGCGCCGGTCAACGTCACCGTCACCGGAGCCGCCGGTCAGATCGGGTACGCCCTGCTGTTCCGGATCGCCTCCGGTCAGCTGCTCGGACCCGACGTGCCGGTCCGGCTGCGGTTGCTGGAGATCCCGCAGGCGGTCAAGGCCGCCGAGGGCACCGCGATGGAACTGGAGGACTGCGCCTTCGGCTTGCTGCGCGGGGTCGACATCTTCGACGAGGCCACCGCGGCGTTCGACGGCGTGAACGTGGCACTGCTGGTCGGCGCCCGGCCCCGCGGTGCGGGCATGGAGCGCGGCGACCTGCTGGAGGCCAACGGCGGCATCTTCAAGCCCCAGGGTCAGGCCATCAACGCCGGTGCCGCGGACGACGTGCGCGTGCTGGTGGTAGGCAACCCCGCCAACACCAACGCCCTGATCGCCCAGGCGCACGCCCCGGACGTGCCCGCGGAACGCTTCACCGCGATGACCCGCCTGGACCACAACCGGGCGGTCTCCCAGATCGCCACCCGCACCGGGGCTGCCGTAGCGGAGATCGAGAACCTGACCATCTGGGGCAACCACTCCGCCACCCAGTACCCCGACATCTTCCACGCGCGCATCGGGGGGCGCCCCGCCCCCGAGGTGATCGACGACGAGGACTGGCTCGCGAACACCTTCATCCCCACCGTGGCCAAGCGCGGAGCGGCCATCATCGACGCCCGCGGTGCCTCCAGCGCCGCTTCGGCCGCCAACGCCGCGATCGACCACGTGCACGACTGGGTGAACGGCACCGGAACGGACTCCTGGACCTCGGCGGCGATCCCCTCCGACGGGTCCTACGGGGTGCCGGAGGGGCTGATCTCCTCCTTCCCGGTGCGCAGCACCGATGGTCGATGGGAGATCGTGCAGGGCCTGGAGATCAACGAGTTCTCCCGCACCCGGATCGATGCCTCGGTGGCCGAGCTCACCGGGGAGCGCGACGCGGTGGCCGGCCTCGGACTGATCTGAGCAACGCGCACTAACCTCTCGGCCATGACCAGTCACACCGATCGTCCCCACCCGGATCAGTTCGCTGCCCTCGCCGGACGGCGCCGACGCAACCTGTTCATCACCACGGTGATCCTGGAGGTCATCGGCTTCACCCTGGTGGTGCTGGGCTGGGTGGTGGTCGAGGAGATGACGCTGGTCTGGGTCGGTGCGGGACTGGTGTTGCTGGCTGCGGTCTACCTGCCGGTGGGGCTGGTGACGCTGAGCCGGGTCGGGGCGGATGACCGGCACATCACCCCACCGGGCGGGCGCCCCTGAGTCGAACGGGTCGCCGGTGGGCGGTTCCGCCGGCCTCCTCGCCTTTCGGGCCGGGCCCGGGTGAACTATCGTCGGGTTCATGGCGCGCGTCTTCAACCCCCCACCCGGCTGGCCCAAGCCCGAAGCGGGCTGGACGCCGCCGCCGGGATGGAAACCCGACCCGAGTTGGCCCGAGCCGCCGCAGGGTTGGGACTTCTGGCTGGAGAAGGCAGACGACGTCGGCTCGAGCCTGTTCGGCAGTTCGGCCCTGTCGTCCGGATCCTCCCTGTTCGAGACCAGCGACACCGCTGCCTCCTACGGCAGCGTGTCCCCTTCCGGTGAGGCACACATCCCCGGGGCGCCCAGCGGTCCGGACTTCCACGTCTCCAACCGCGAGCCGCGGTCGGCCGCCGACGGCGTGAGCCAGTCCTCCGCCGGGGCGCCGGCCTCACCCTCGAGCGCCTCGCCGGGTCCGGGCGGATCCGCGGGCGGGTCGCCGTACACCGCCGGTGCCTCCACGCCGAGCGGGGTGCGCGCCGGTGCCACCTACGGTCAGAACGGCCCGACGGTGTCCACCCATTCCGGTTCGTCCACCCCGGGCGGCAACCCCAATGCGGCGCCTCCGGTGGGCCCGCAGGGTGGTGGCAAGACGGTACTGCTGGGTCTGGTGCTGGTGCTCGTCGGCGTCGGGGTGACCGGTTACAGCTACTTCAGTGCCACGCCCGGTGAGGAGTTCCGCCTGCTGTGGGTCCCGGTCGTGTTCGGTCTGATCCTGATGATCCAGGGCGCGGTGCGGATGGCGCGTGCACGTGCGAAGCGACAGCAGTTGGGCACCGTGTCCACCGGGTACAACCCCGGCGGGCACCTCACCCAGCCCGGCGGTGGCGGCGATGCCTCCGGCGGCCTGCAGACCGGTCACTCCTCCACAGTGCCGATGCAGAACCCGACCGACCCCAAGGGCTACAAGAACCGCTGAGCCCGACCCGCGCGCAGGTGTCAGCGGAACACCACGGTGCGGTGACCGTCCAGCAGCACCCGGTGTTCGGCGTGCCAGCGCACCGCCCTGGCCAGCACGCGCCGCTCGACGTCCTGGCCCATCGAGATCAGGTCGGCGACCGTGTCGGCGTGGGTGACGCGCTCGACGTCCTGTTCGATGATCGGACCCTCGTCGAGGGAGGCGGTGGCGTAGTGGGCGGTGGCGCCGATGAGTTTGACGCCCCGGTCATGGGCCTGGGCGTAGGGGCGGGCGCCCTTGAAACTGGGCAGGAACGAGTGGTGGATGTTGATGACCCGCCCGGCCAGCTCCGCGCACAGCCAGGGCGAGAGGATCTGCATGTACCGGGCCAGCACCACCAGTTCCACGTCCAGGTCACGCACCAGGCGCAGCAGCCGGTGCTCGGCGGCGTCCTTGGTCTCCTTGGTGACCGGGATGTGGTGGAAGGGCACCTGGTAGAACTGTGCCAGCGGCGCCAGGGTGGTGTGGTTGGAGACCACCCCGAGGATGTCCACCGGCAGGCGCTGGGAGCGCTGCCGGAACAGCAGGTCGCCCACACAGTGCTCGGTGGTCGAGCCCAGCACCAGGGTGCGCAGCGCCCGTCCGGCCACATCCAGATGCCACGTCATCGAGAACCGCTCGGCTATCTCGCCGATCGCCCGGTGCAACTCTCCCCGGGGTGTGCTCGCCTCCACCTGCACGCGCATGAAGAACAGTCCGGAGTCGGGATCGCCGAACTGCTGGGACTCGGTGATGTTGCCGCCGTGCGCGGCCAGCGCCCCGGCCACCGCGTGCACGATTCCGGAGCGGTCGGGGCAGGACAGCGTCAGCACCCAGTGCACCGGGGAGGAAGTCTCGATCGTCACGCCCACGAGGGTACCGGCAGGGCCCAGCGGCCGGCGCCCGGCGTCATCGGTCCCGGCACCCGGATGCGCCCCACCGGTGCCGTTGGCGCAACGGGCGCGCCCGCGGATGCCAAGATGGGGGTATGGATGACCAGTTGCGGATCGACGTCGTCGACGATGCCCACGCCGGGGAGTTGCTCACGGTGCGCCGGGCCGCGTTCGTGACCGAGGCCCAACTCTACGGCGACGCGCACATTCCTGCGCTGACCCAGACCCTGGAGGAGTTGCGCGCCGACCTGCAACGCCCGGACGTGGTAACCCTGGCCGGTTGGTCGGGCACACGCATGGTCGGTTCGATCCGGGTGGGCCTGGAGGAGGACCGTGCCCTGCTGGGACGCCTGGCGGTGGTGCCGGACCTGCAGGGCCGGGGCATCGGCACCCGGTTGCTGATGGCGGTGCTGGCCTACCTGCCCGAGGGCACCAATGAGGTGTGGGTGTTCACCGGCCAGGACTCCAAGCAGAACCTGTCCCTGTACGCCAAGGCCGGCTATGAGCACCAGTACGACCAGAACGCCGGCGACCTCACCTATGCCTACCTGCGCAAGATCCTCGGTGACGTGGAGGTGGCCGAGGAGGGCGACGACGGTGACCCGGAGGCCGACGACGGCGACCCGGGGCCCGACGACGGCGGCCGGGAGTCCGATGGCGACCCGCAGTCCCACGGCCGTGCCCCGGGCGAAGTGGCGCAGGGCTGACCCAGCCGGGGGACTACCGGTGGCGGCCGGGCCGATCTGCGGTTGTTAGGGTAGTGCCGTCGCGACTGGCGCCGAGGTGGAGTCACCACCGGGGAGCGACGGCAACAGGACTGCAGGTCGCCCGCCTGGGCCGAGGTCCACCACCTACCCTTGTTGATGCGTTGCCGAACCGGAGGAACCGATGAGCCAGTCCCCACATTCCGACGTCCCGATCAACGAGCAGTCACTGGCGGACCTCGATCCGCAGATCGCTGCCGTTCTGGAGGGAGAACTGACCCGCCAGCGGGACACCCTCGAGATGATCGCCAGCGAGAACTTCGTCCCGCGTGCGGTGCTGCAGGCCCAGGGCAGCGTGCTGACGAACAAGTACGCCGAGGGCTACCCGGGCCGGCGCTACTACGGCGGCTGTGAGCAGGTGGACATCGCCGAGTCGTTGGCCATCGAACGTGCGCTGAGCGTCTTCGGAGGCACCTACGCCAACGTTCAACCACACTCCGGGGCCAGCGCCAACGCGGCCGTCCTGCACGCCCTGATCCGCCCCGGGGACACCATCCTGGGCATGGAACTGGCCCACGGCGGGCACCTGACCCACGGCATGAAGCTCAACTTCTCCGGCCGGTTGTACAACGTGGCGGCCTACGGTGTGGACGAAACGACCCACCAGGTCGACTACGACGCGCTGCGCGCCAAGGCCATCGAGGCCCAGCCCAAGGTCATCATCGCCGGATGGTCCGCCTACCCCCGCCACCTGGACTTCGCGGCCTTCCGCGAGATCGCCGATGAGGTCGGTGCCTACCTGTGGACCGACATGGCCCACTTCGCCGGCCTGGTCGCGGCGGGGCTGCATCCCAACCCGGTGCCGCACTCCGACGTGGTCTCCACCACGGTGCACAAGACGCTGGGCGGGCCGCGCTCGGGGATGATCCTGGCCAACGACGCCGAGCGGTTCGGCAAGAAGCTCAACTCCGCCGTCTTCCCCGGCCAGCAGGGCGGGCCCCTGATGCATGTGGTGGCCGCCAAGGCGGTGGCGATGAAGGTGGCCGGCACCGCCGAGTTCGCCGCGCGCCAGCAGCGCACCATCGCCGGTGCGCAGGCCCTGGCCGAGCGGCTGGGCGCCGAGGACGTCACCGACGCCGGGGTCTCGGTGCTCACCGGGGGCACCGACGTGCACCTGGTCCTGGTGGATCTGCGCCACTCCGAACTGGACGGTCAGCAGGCCGAGGACCTGCTGCACGCTGCCGGCATCACCGTCAACCGCAACGCGGTGCCATTCGACCCCCGGCCCCCGATGGTCACCTCCGGGCTCCGCATCGGCACCCCGGCACTGGCTGCACGCGGGTTCGGCGAGGCCGAGTTCACCGAGGTCGCCGACATTATCGCCGGGGTGCTGGCCGCCGGCAAGGGTGCCGACATCGACGCCGCCAAGGCCCGCGTGCAGGCACTGACCGCCGCCTTCCCGCTCTACCCCGGCCTGGAGCAGTGAGCAGCCGATGACTGAGGCAGCACCTGTCGGTGAAACGTCGCCCGCCCGCATGCTCCCGGGCCGCCCCGTGGCCGATGCGGTGATCGCCGAACTGGCCCCACGGATCACCGCCCTCACCGGGGCCGGCCGGCGCCCCGGGCTGGCCACCATCCTGGTGGGAGGTGACCCGGCCTCGGCCGGGTACATCCGGATGAAGCAGGACAAGGCAGCCGAACTCGGCATGACGTCCCCGCACACCCATCTGCCCGAGGACGCCACCCAGGCCGACCTGGAGTCCGCGATCGCCGACTTCAACGCCGCCGAGGAGGTGCACGGCATCCTGGTCCAGCACCCCACCCCGCCGCAGATCGACTTCGACGCGGCGATGCTCACCATGGATCCGGACAAGGATGTGGACGGGCTGCACCCGGTGAACATGGGTCGCCTGGCCCTGGGCATGCCCGGTCCGGTCCCGTGCACCCCGGCGGGCATCGAGACGCTGCTGGCACACTATGAGATTCCCGTTGCCGGCCGTGAGGTGTGCATCCTGGGCCGGGGTACCACGCTGGGGCGGCCGCTCGCGCTGCTGCTGTCCCAGAAGCGGCCCACCGCCAACGCGGCCGTCACCGTGGTGCACACCGGGGTGAGCGACTGGCACCGCTATACCCGACGGGCCGAGGTGGTCATCGCCGCGGCCGGGGTACCGGGGATCCTGCAACCGGAGCACATCAGCCCCGGCGCCACCGTGATCGGCGGCGGGGTGCGCTACTCGGGACGCAAACTGCTACCGGACGTGGACGAACGGTGTGAGCAGGTGGCCGGGGCGATCACCCCGCGGGTCGGGGGAGTGGGCCCCACGACGATCGCGATGCTGCTGCGCAACACCGTCGAGGCCGCGGAACGGGGACTCCCCTCACGCTGAGCCGACGTGGGCCGGGCGGTGACCCCCGCTGAGATGCTCAGGTACCCGGCCGGCGGTCCAGGCGCTCGGCCTCGGCCCGTGCCTGCTCCTGGAGGCGGGCCCGCTCGGTCTCATCCAGGCTGTCCAGTTCTTCTTGGTGTCTGGCCAGGCCCTGCTGCGCGACCCGGGCGAAATCCTCGGACTCGGCCAG
Source organism: Pseudactinotalea sp. Z1739 (assembly GCF_049725055.1). The sequence goes on from NZ_JBMPQA010000005.1 coordinate 158,526, forward strand.
GTCCCGGGCCGAACGCCGTCCGGCGAGGATGTCGTCGTAGAACGCGGCGGACTGAGCATCGGGTGCCTGGTCGCGTAGGATCCGCATCGCCTCGGCGAGTTTCTTGTGCGCGGGGCTGCCGACCGGGATCGAGGACAGCATCGGCTGATCGGGTTCGGGGGTCTGATTGCTCATGAGGTCACCAATGCGTGGTTGTAGCCAGCGGGGAGTTCGGTGTCCCTGAATCCGTGGATGGCGCCCAAGTACCCGGGGACCACACCCGCGAAGACGTTGATCACGGCCTGCCCGGCGGAGAGAGCGTCGGCCGCGGTGCTGACGGTTTGGATCGTCTTGGCCACCGCGGCCGCGGTGGCCCCGCCGCCGATGACCGCGCCCACTCCCGTCCAGGAGGACGCGGCCGCGGCGGCGGCGACCGCGGCGGTGTAGATGATCCAGTCGGTCACCGCGGTGAACGCCGAGATCGCCGCTTCGGAGGTGCGGTGCATCCCCACGGCGACGGCGCGGAAGTCCCCGGCGGAGTTGTTCAGCGACGCAGCGAGCTCGGTCAGCGCCGGGATCAAGGTGTCGTTCATGTAGCCGGCGGCGGCCTCGGCGGCCTGACCTTCCCAATCGGCTTGGACCTTGCGGGTGTCGGCACCGATATGGGCGCCGGCCTCGCTGGAGAAACTCGCCAGGTTCTCGTACGCCCGGGCGGCCTGGGCCACGGAGTTCCAGTCGCCACTGAAGGTCTTGGACACCTCCGCCAGCGGGTCCCAGTCGAAGACCCAGTTCACCACGGTGCGGATCCAGCCGCTGGGACTGAGGATCGTGCCCATCGAGCTGATCACCAGTTCGGCCAGATCCGGGATGATCGGCTCGTCACTCGGCGTGACGAGCGCGTCGGCCGGGCCGCTCATCTGGGGTACTTCCCGTCCATCTCGGCGGCGACGTCGTCGTCGGTCTCGGCGTAGTAGTCGGCCGAGGCCTCCAACTCCGCCCCCGAGGACCGCAGGACATCCTGCATGTGGTCCAGGGCGTCATCGACGGCGCTCCGCACCTCCGCGGCGAGGGAGGTGAAGTTCTGGAAGATCCCGTGGCCGCCGGTCAGGGTGCACCAGGTTCCGTGGTAGGTCTTGGCGGTTCCGGCGTCATCGGCATAGCCATCGATCGACCTACCGAACTTCCGGAGCGCCTCCGGGTCGACGTACAACTCAGTCACGCGCGTCTCCTCCTTGTTGGGCTCGGTCCGAGTGGACCATGCTAGGAGGGTGAGACACCAGGGGAGAACTACCCACCGCAGCGCCGTCATCCACCTCCTGGCCGCCGGGGTGATCGGGCTGGTGGTGATCGGCATCCAGTTGGCCGCCGCCGGTGTGACGCCGTGGTTAGTGCCGACGGTGGTGCTGGTGGGCTTCGGGGCCTACGCACGCTACCGCGCGGCGCTGTCCCAGGCCCGGGTGGTCGAGACCCTGGGCTCGGGCCCCCCGGCGCCCTCCGGCGCTGCCCTCGGCTGGGTGCTCGGCGCAGCGGGATCGGTGATCGCGGCGCTCGCGATCACTTTCTGGTTGATGTCATAGCCCCCGCGCCAGCCCATCGCACCGCCGGACCCGAGGTCCGCGGTCACGCTCGGATGCCGCCTTGCCGGCCCTTCTTCCGCGCCCTCGAGTACCGCCTCCGGTGCGGGTCGACGGCGTGCACGGCTTGACAGGGACGGCGGATGCAGTTCATGATTCATGAAACCTGAATCACCTGTCATGTCCGGGCCAGGCGCCCGGCACGGCACTCAACGAAGAGGCGGTCCCCCGTGCGTGTACGAACCAAGACCCTCGTGGCCACGATGGGCCTGGCGGCCCTCCTGGCCGTCGGCGCCTGCGCCCCCAGTGCCGACGGTGGTGGCGGCGGAAGTGATGACGGCGACACCGACGGCGACCAGGGCGAAGCCGATCCCGCCTCGGCCGAGGACGCGGCGGGCGGCGGCGATCCGGTCGAGGTCGCCCTGATCACCTCCACCACCGGCCCCCTGGCCGCCTACGGTGACACCTTCATCGAGGGCTTCCACGCCGGCTTGGACTACGCCACCGACGGCACCGGGGAGATCGACGGCATGGAGATCGTCGTGGAGATCCTCGACGACGGCGGCGACACCGACCGCGCCATCACCGCCGCTCGCGACGTCATCGGCCAGGGCTACACGATCATGACCGGCACCGCCGTCTCCGGTGTGGCGCTGGCGCTCGCCGAGCAGGCCGAGCAGAACGAAGTGCTCTACATCTCCGGTCCGGCCGCCGCGGACGCGGTCACCGGGATCAACGACTACACCTTCCGCTCCGGGCGCCAGTCCCTGCAGGACGTGGCCACCGCCGGCTCCTTCATCGACGTCGAGGGCTCGGAGATCCTCGTCTTCGGCCAGGACAACGCCTTCGGTCAGGGCAACTTCGCCGCCGTCGACGGCATCCTGGGCGCCCAGGGCGCCGAGGTCTCCTCGGTGATGATCCCCGAGGACGTCACCGAGTTCACCCCGTTCGCCGCGCAGGTTCTCGATGCCGGTCCGGACATGGTCTTCGTGGCCTGGGCCGGCGCCACATCCGGTGCGATGTGGCAGTCCCTGAGCCAGCAGGGCGTGCTGGACGACATCACCGTGGTCACCGGACTGGGCGATGCCTCCACGTTCAACGCCTACGGCGAGGCATCGGACCAGATCGACTTCCTGAACCACTACTTCCCCGGCGCCCCGGACAACGCGATCAACGACTTCCTTGTCGCCCACGTCGAGGAGGCCGGTGGCACCCCGGACCTGTTCACCCCGGACGGGTTCACCGCAGCCCAGATGGTCGTGCACGCGATCAGCACCGCCGGCGGCGGCGATGACGTCGACGCGATGATCGCGGCGCTGGAGGGGTGGAGCTTCGAAGGGCCCAAGGGTGACTACACCATCCGGGCCTCCGACCACGCCCTGATCCAGCCGATGTACCAGGCCCGGCTGGCCCAGGACGACGAGGGCAACTGGGTTCCGGAGCTGGTCTCCACCGTCGACGGCGCGGACGTCGAGCCGCCCGAGGCGAACTGACCCTGCGCTGACCCGGGCCGGTCCGCGCCAGGCGCGGACCGGCCCTACCCAGGAAGGCCCCCCATGGCTCCCACCCCAGTTGCGTTGAGCGTGCAGAACCTGAGTTTCGCCGTCGGTGGTATCAGGATTCTCACCGACGTGAACCTCACTGTCCCCGCCGGGGAGATGCTCGGCGTGATCGGCCCCAACGGGGCAGGCAAGACCACGCTGTTCAACATGATCTCGGGCATCCACCGGCCCACCGCCGGCAGGATCGAACTCGCCGGCCGCGACATCACCACCGCAGCGATCCACCTCCGGGCCCGGGCCGGGCTGGGCCGCACCTTCCAGACCTCCAACCTGTTCCCGGGACTGAGCGTGCTGGAGAACGTGCGGCTGGCGGCCCAGCGGGAACTCGGTGGCAACCTGTCGGTGTTGCGCTTCCCGCGCTGGCGCGACGAGGCCACCACCATCGCCCGTGACCACCTGGCCGAGGTCGGCCTGAGCGATCTGGTGGACGTGCAGGCCGGCGGTCTCAGCCACGGGGACAAGCGCAAGCTCGAGATCGCGGTGCTGCTGGCGATGAACCCCCGCGTGATCCTGCTCGACGAGCCGATGGCCGGGGTATCCCGCGCCGATGTGCCCGGACTGTCCGAGGTGATCCGTGGCATGCACCGTGACCACAACTGCACCGTGCTGATGGTCGAGCACCACATCGACGTCGTGATGGACCTGGTCCAGCGGGTGGCCGTGCTGCACCAGGGCGCCATCCTGGCACTGGACTCCCCGGAGGCGATCATGGACGACCCGGCCGTGCAGAGTGCCTACCTGGGGACGGCGGCATGAGCGCGCTGCTGCAGGTCGAGCACCTGTCCGCCGCCGTCGGTGGCCAGCAGGTCGTCGAGGATGTGTCGTTGAGCGTGCCGGAGGCCGGGGTGACCGCGGTGCTCGGCCGGAACGGCGTGGGCAAGACCTCCACGCTGAAGGCGATCATGGGCTTGATCACCCGGTCCGGCCGGGTCACGTTCGCTGGTGAGCGCATCGACTCCGAACACACCCACAAGATCGTCCGCCGCGGCATCGGGTACGTGCCCGAGGACCGGGAGGTGTTCGCCGGGTTGACCGTGGCGGAGAACCTGCGCCTGGCGGTCCGCGACGCCGACCCCCGCCACGATCTGGTCGAGGCCCTCTTCCCCGACCTGGTCCCGCGGGCCGACCAGCGCGCCGGGACGCTGTCCGGGGGGCAGCAGCAGATGCTGTCCCTGTCCCGGGCCCTGATCAACCGCAACCGGCTGCTGCTGGTGGATGAGCCCACCAAGGGTCTGGCGCCACGGATCGTGGACCAGGTGGCGCAGGCGCTGGAGGAAGCCGCCCGCACCGCCCCGATCCTGCTGGTGGAACAGAACCTGCCGGTGATCGAACGCCTCGCCGACGAGGTCGTGGTCATCGACGCAGGCGTGGTGGTGCACACCGGCAAGGCGGCCGACCTGCTGGCCGATGAGGACGCCGTCCAGCGCTTCCTCGGCGTGGCCACCCACCCGACCACGGAGGTGCAGACATGAGCACCGTGGTGCTGCTGCTCGTGACCGGCTTGGGACTGGGCGCGCTGTACTTCCTGATCGCCTCCGGGCTGTCACTGATCTACGGCCTGATGCACGTGCTGAACTTCGCCCACGGGGTGTTCCTGTCGCTGGGTGCGTTCGTCGGCTGGGAGGTCGCCAAACGGTTGGACCCCGGCACCTGGGGCGGCTTCGGCCTGGCCCTGCTGGCCGGGGCGGTCGCCGGCGCCGTGATCGCCGCGCTCACCGAGTTGTTCCTGATCCGCCCGCTGTACAACCGGCACATCGAGCAGGTCCTCATCACCGTGGGCCTGGGTCTGGTGGGGGTGGCCTTGTTCGAAGGTGTCTGGGGCACCGACCCGGTGTTCATCTCCGGGCCCAGCTGGTTCGGCCAGACCACCTCGATCATGGGGGCCAGGGTCCCCAACACCGTGTTCATCACGATCGCCGTCGCCGCGGCGCTGCTGCTGGGCCTGGTGCTGTTCCTGCGACACACCCGGTACGGCCTGATCATCCGCGCGGGCGTGGAGAACAGGTCCATGGTGACCGCGCTGGGGATCGACGTACGCCGCTCCTTCACCCTCGTCTTCGCCATCGGCGGCGCCGCCGCCGGCCTCGGCGGGGTGCTGGCCTCGCAGTACTTCGGGTACGTCTCGGCACACATGGGCCAGACGCTGCTGATCTTCGCCTTCATCGTCACCGTCATCGGTGGGCTCGGCTCACTCGGCGGTGCCGCGATCGCCGCGATCCTGGTGGCGGTGCCGCAGCAGTTCGCCAACTACTACTGGAGCGTGGGTGACCTGATCGCGGTGCTGGCCCTCGCCGTCGTCCTGTTGCTGCGCCCCTCCGGCCTGCTGGGAGTGAAACGAGCATGAGTACCGACACCCGGGACCACACCGAGGCCACCGCTGCCGCCGACCCGGCCGAACCCGGCGCCGACCAGGTACGCCGACCCAGCCGCCGGGCCCCACTGCTCGTGGGCCTGGCGATGGTGGTGGCCGTGGCGTGCCTGCCGCTGCTGGATGTCTCCGTCCCCGGGGTGCTGCCCGGCGCCACCTACACCCCCGGCACCATGCACCTGCTCGCCCTGTGCATGATCTACGGCGCCCTGGCGCTGACCTACCACCTGGTCTACGGGGTCGCCGGGATGCTCAGTTTCGGGCACGCGCTGTACTTCGCCGCCGGCGCCTATGGTCTGGCGATCGTGCTGCAGCGCACCGACATGCCACTGCTGATCGCCGCGGTGCTGGTCCTGGTGGCCGCGATCGCGCTGGCCACCCTGGTGGGGGCGGTGTCGTTGCGGGTCTCGGGGGTCTCCTTCGCGATGGTGACCCTGGCCTTCGCGCAGGCCGGCAACGTGATCGCCCGGCGGAACCTGGGTGGCTACAGCGGCGGGGAGGAAGGCATCGGTCTGGCCACCGCGAACGTGCCGGACGCGCTGGTGGGCGTGGTGAACACCCGCAACATGTACTGGTTGGCGCTGATCCTGCTGGTGGTGGTCTACGTGGTGGTCACCTGGGTGCAGCGCTCCCGTGCCGGGCACGTGGTGGAAGCCACCCGGGAGAACGAGATGCGGGTGCGGGTGCTGGGCCAGGCGCCCTACCTGATCCGGCTGCTGACCTTCGCCATCGCGGGCACCCTGGCCGCCGCGATCGGGGTGACCTACCTGCTGCTGCAGTCCCAGGCGGTCCCGACGATCTCCTCGGCCGAGTTCACCATCCAGGCGCTGATCATGGTGGTGCTGGGCGGCGTGGGGTCCCGCTGGGGCGCGATCGTGGGGGCGGTCACCTTCACCATGCTCAACCAGCGGCTGTCGGTGCTGGCCTCCTCCGAGGCCGTCGAGGGTCTGCCCACGGTGCTGCGGATCCCGATGAGCGAACCGGCCTTCATCCTCGGTACGCTGTTCATCCTGGTGGTGCTCTTCCTGCCGGGTGGCATCGCCGGCGGGCTGCGGCGGGTGGCCACCCGGGTGGTCGGTGGCAAGGGTGCCGCGCAACGGCGCAAGGCACGTGAACGACGCCGGCTGGAGGAGATCGCGTGAACGCACTCGAGCCCGGCGGTCACACCCTGGGTCGTTGGACCGCCGATCACGCCCGGTTGACCCCGGAGAAGGTGGCCATCGACGAGCGCGGCGTGCGCACCACGTACGCCGAACTCGACGCCCGCGCCGCTGCGCTGGCCGACCGGCTGCTGCGGGCCGGTTACCGCAGTGGTGACCGGGTGGCCACGCTGACCCGCAACAGCACCGCACACGTGGTGCTGTTCTTCGCCTGCGCCAAGGCGGGCCTGGTGCTGGTGCCGTTGTCGTGGCGGCTCGGCACCGGTGAACTGACCTATCTGCTCGGGCACGCACGCCCGGCGCTGATCGCTGTGCAACGCCCCTTCGCCGACGATCTCGACGCGACCGGGGCCTCCGGTAGCGCGCCGGTGGTGTTCCTGGAGGACCTGGACGAGGGGGAGGCGCCGGCGCCGGCCCGCACCCAAGCCGGACCGGGCCGTGCACCCCGGGACGACGACCCGCTCCTGATCGTCTATACCTCCGGCAGCACCTCCAGCCCGCGCGGGGTGGTGCTCACCCACGCCAACTGCTTCTGGACCAACCTGTCCCTGTCCGGGGTGGCCGGGATGACCACCGAGGACGTGGTCCTGGCGGTGCTGCCGCAGTACCACGTGGGCGGGTGGAACGTGCAACCGTTGCTGGCCTGGTGGCGGGGGGCCACCGTGGTGCTGGAACCGGACTTCGACCCGGAGCAGGTGCTCGGCGTGCTCACCCAGCACCGGGTGAGCACCATGATGGGCGTGCCCTCCCACTACCGCATGATCTCCGAGGTTCCCGGATTCGCCGAGGCGGACCTGTCCGGCCTGACGCACATGGTGGTGGGCGGTGCCCCCATGCCTGTCGGGCTCCTGCGCACCTGGCACGATCGCGGGGTGCGGGTGATCCAGGGCTACGGCCTCAGCGAAGCCGCCCCGAACGTGCTGCTGGTCCCGCCCGAGGATGCCTTCACCCGCGTCGGCTCGGTCGGCAAGCCCTACCCGCACGTCGAGGTGGCGCTGGCCGAGGTCGGTACCGGGGACCTGATCACCGGCGCAGGTAGCGGGGAGCTGCTGGTCCGCGGCCCGGCCGTGTTCGCCGGCTACCACGACGACCCGGAGGCCACCGCCGCCGCGTTCACCGGCGACTGGTTGCGCACCGGCGACCTGGCCACCAGGGACGAGGCCGGCTACTACCGGGTGGTGGACCGGCTGTCGAACATGTACATCACCGGCGGGGAGAACGTGGCACCGGCGCAGGTTGAGGACGTCCTGCGGAGACATCCGCAGGTGGCCGACGCCGCCGTGATCGGGGTGCCCGACGAGCGCTGGGGTGAGGTGGGCCATGCCGTGGTGGTGCCCACCGACCCGGACCGGCCACCGGCACCGGAGGAACTGCTCGCTCATTGCCGCGCCGAACTGGCGACGTTCAAGGTTCCCCGCTCGGTGCGGTTCGTCACCGAGTTCCCGCGTACCGCGCTGCACAAGATCCGCCGCGGCGCCCTGATGCCTGAGCCGAAGGAGACCCGATGAGTGCCCCACCGCGTACCGAGCGAGGATCGCGGACCCGCACGCGGATCCTGGCCGTGGCCACCGAGGTGTTCGCCGAGTACGGGTACCACGAGGCCTCGATCGTGAAGATCACCACAGCGGCTGACGTCGGGCAGGGCACCTTCTACCTGTACTTCACCTCCAAGCAGCAGGTGTTCGAGGAAGTGGTGCGGGACCTGAACTCCCGGGTGCGCCAGGCGATGCACGAGGCCTCCAGCGCCGAGACCGGCCGCATTGCCGCTGAGCGTGCGGGCTTTCGCGCATTCTTCCGCTTCACCGCCCAGAACCCCGCGCTGTACCGGATCATGCGCCAGGCCGAGTTCGTCGCCCCGGACGTGTTGCACGTGCACTACGAGACCATCGCCCGCGGTTACGTCGCCGGCCTCACGGCCGCCCAGGAACGTGGCGAGGTGGCCGCCGACCTGGACCCGGAAGTCACCGCATGGGCCTTGATGGGCATCGGCGAACTGGTCGGAATGCGCTGGGTGACCTGGACCGAGGGCCAGGCTCCGGAGGAACTTCCCGAGGATGTCTTCGACGGCATCATGACGCTGATCGAGCGGGCGCTGGAGCCCGGAGAGGCAGGGCAGGGCGATGACTGACCTGACCGGGAAGCACGCGGTGGTGACCGGGGGCGCCGCCGGGATCGGGGCGGCCTGTGCCCGCGCACTCGCGCGGGCCGGTGCCCAGGTGCTGGTCGCCGACCGTGACGAGCGTGCCGCCGAGGCGCTGGCCGCCGAGATCGGGGGCCGGGTCTGGGCCGTGGACCTGGACGAGACCACCGTCCTGACCGAAGCCACCCTGCAGGCCGACATCCTGGTCAACAACGCCGGGATCCAGGTGGTGGCCCCGATCCAGGAGTTCGACCCGGCCGACTTCCGCCGGATCCAGCGGATCATGGTCGAAGCCCCGTTCCTGCTCATCCGGGCCGTCCTCCCGCACATGTACGCGCGGGGTTGGGGTCGTATCATCAACGTCTCCTCGGTACACGGGCTGGTGGCCTCGCCGTACAAGAGCGCCTACGTCACCGCCAAACACGCCCTGGAAGGGTTGAGCAAGGTGACCGCCCTGGAGGGTGCCGCCCACGGTGTGAACAGCGTGTGCGTCAACCCGGGGTACGTGCGCACCGCCCTGGTGGAGAAACAGATCGCCGACCAGGCCCGGGTGCACGGCATCGGTGCGGAGGAGGTGCTGGAGAAGGTGCTCCTCACCCAGCAGGCGGTCAAGCAACTGGCCGAGCCAGACGACGTCGCCGACCTGGTGCTCTGGCTCACCGGCCCGCACTCGACCATGGCCACCGGTTCCTCCTTCGGCCTGGACGGGGGGTGGCAGGCCAGATGAGGACGCACACCTACCGCACCGTGAACGTACCGGTGGACGGGGGGTACCTGCGCGCGGGGATCTGGGAGCCCGAGGCGCCCGCACCCCTCACGCAGGAACCCCCGGTGCTGGCCGTCCACGGCATCACCGCCACCCACCAGGGCTGGTTACGGCTGCCCGCGCTGCTGCCCGGCAGGCGCATCATCGCCCCGGACCTACGCGGCCGGGGCCGCTCGAACACGCTGCCCGGCCCGTATGGGATGGTGCGGCACGCGGCGGACCTGACCGCCCTGGTGCGGTACCTGGGCGTGACCGAGGTCACCGCGCTGGGTCATTCGATGGGCGCCTTCGTGGTCGTGGTGCTGCAGGACCGCCAGCCGCACCTGGTGCGGGACATGGTGCTGGTCGATGGCGGTCTCCCGCTGGAGATCCCGGCCGACGCCGACCCGGACCTGCTCATGCGGGCCGTCCTGGGCCCGGCGCTGCAGCGGCTGCGGATGACGTTTCCCGACCAGGAGGCCTACCGGGACTTCTGGAGCGGCCACCCGGCCTTCAGCCCCGGACTGGTGGCCGAACTGGCGCCCTACTTCGACTATGACCTGGAGCCGGACGGCGACGGCTGGCGTCCGACCTCGGCCGTCGAGGCGGTCGCGGCCGACCAGCGCGAACTGGTCACCGGAGACCTGGTGCACCGGGCCCTGGCGCATCTCGCGACCCCCACCACGTTCGTGCACGCCCCCCGCGGCCTGCTCGATGACGCCCCGTTGTACCGTCCCGAGCACGTACGGGCCTGGGCCGAACGTCTGCCCTGCCTTACTATGGAATGGGCCGACGACGTCAACCACTACACCGTCGTGATGTCCGCCGCGGGAGCGCGGCTGGTGGCCGCGCACCTGGCCGGGCGCCCCGCGGCGGATCCGACGATGACGACGGAAGGAGTACGACGATGACGACGACCACAGCAGGGTCGCCGGCGCAGAGCGCCGGCTTGGACAAGGTGGTGGACTCCCCGGCGACCGCGGTGGCCGATATCGCCGAGGGGGCCTCGATCGCGGTGGGCGGGTTCGGGTTGAGCGGTAACCCGGTGGCACTGATCGAGGCGTTGCTGGCCCAGGGGGCGAGTGAGTTGTCGGTGGTGTCGAACAACTGCGGGGTGGAGGACTACGGTCTCGGGCTGCTGCTCGGGGCCGGACGGCTGGCGAAGATGACCGCCTCCTACGTGGGGGAGAACAAGGACTTCGAGCGCCAGTACCTCTCCGGTGAACTGGAGGTGGAGTTGACGCCGCAGGGCACGTTGGCGGAGAAACTGCGAGCGGGAGGATCGGGGATCGCGGCGTTCTACACCAGGGCCGGGGTGGGCACCCAGGTCGCCGAGGGCGGATTGCCGATGCGGTACGCCCCCGATGGGTCGGTGGCCAAGGCCTCCCCGGCCAAGGAGGTGCGCACCTTCGGTGCCGGCGGCACGGAAGCCGAGTACGTCCTGGAGGAGGCGATCAGTTGCGACTTCGCCCTGGTGCACGCGATGAAGGGGGACCGCTACGGCAACCTCGTGTTCAACAAGGCCTCGCGCAACTTCTCCCCCTTGGCGGCGATGGCGGGGCGGGTGTGTGTCGCCCAGGTGGAGGAGCTGGTGGAGCCGGGCGAGATCGATCCGGACGAGGTCCACCTGCCGGGCATCTACGTGCACCGGCTGGTGCATGTGGGCAGCGACTTCGAGAAGCGGATCGAACGGCGCACGGTGCGCCAGGAAGCGGGGCGGTGACCATGGCTCTGACTCGTGAGCAGATGGCGGCCCGGGCGGCCCTGGAACTGCCCGATGGGGCCTACGTGAACCTGGGCATCGGGATGCCGACGCTGGTGCCGAACTACGTGCCGGCCGACAAGGCGTTGGTGTTGCAGTCCGAGAACGGGATCCTGGGGGTGGGTCCCTACCCGCTGGAGGAGGAACTGGATCCGGATCTGATCAATGCCGGCAAGGAGACGGTGACGGTACTGCCCGGGGCGGCGTTCTTCGATTCGGCGATGAGTTTCGGAATGATCCGCGGCGGCAAGATCGATGCGGCGATCCTGGGAGCGATGCAGGTCTCGGCCGCTGGGGACCTGGCGAACTGGATGATCCCGGGCAAGATGGTCAAGGGCCCCGGCGGGGGGATGGACCTGGTGTACGGAGCGCGCAAGGTCATCATCCTGATGACCCACACCGCCAAGGACGGCAGCGCCAAGATCGTCGATGAGTGCTCGTTGCCGCTCACCGGTAAGGGCGTGGTGGACCGGATCATCACCGACCTGGCCGTCATCGACGTCACCGCCGATGGGCTGGTGCTCGTCGAAACCGCACCGGGAGTGAGTGTGGAGGAGGTCAAGGCAGCCACCGAACCCGGGCTGACGGTGGCCAGTGACCTGACCAAGGTGGAGGTACGGGCATGAGTGACATCGTGATCGTGGCCGCGGCGCGCACCCCGCAGGGGCGGATGAACGGTGCGCTGTCGACGCTGCCGGCCACCGAACTGGGTGGCCACGCGATCAAGGCGGCCCTGGAACGTGGCCGGGTGCCGGCCGAGGCCGTGGACGCGGTGTTCATGGGCCAGGTGCTGCAGGCCGGCGCCGGGCAGGCCCCGGCCCGGCAGGCCGCGATCGCCGCCGGTGTGGGGTGGCGAGCCCATGCCACCACGGTGAACAAGGTCTGCCTGTCCGGCTTGAGCGCCATCATCGACGCCACCCGGCTGGTGCGCTCCGGTGAGGCCCAGGTGGTGGTGGCCGGCGGGATGGAGTCGATGAGTCTGGCCCCGCACCTGCTCGCCGGATCACGCAAGGGCTGGGCCTTCGGTCCCACCACCGCGATCGACCACATGGCTTATGACGGGCTGACCGATCCCTGGAGCGGTGAGGCGATGGGGCTGGGCACCGACCGCCGTCGGGACGTCTTCCCCACGACCCCCGGCGAGCAGGACGCGGTAGCCGCCGCCTCCCACCAGCGCGCCCAGGCCGCGTGGCAGGCCGGACGGTTCGACGCCGAGGTAGCCCCGGTCACGATCCGCACCCGCCGGGGGGAGACGGTCGTGGAGCGCGATGAGGGCGTCCGTCCCGACACCACCGAGGAATCGCTGGCGAAGCTGCGGCCGGCGTTCACCCCCGAAGGCCACATCACCGCCGGGAACGCCTCCCAGATCAGCGACGGGGCCGCGGCCGTGGTGGTCACCACGGCGCAACGGGCCGCTGCCGAGGGCTGGGATGTGCTCGCCGCTGTGGGGGCCTGCGGGCAGGTCGCCGGCCCGGACGCGTCATTGCAGGAGCAGCCCGCCGCGGCTCTCGAGGTGGCCCTGGACCGGCAGGGCTGGGCTGTCGGTGAGGTGGACCTGCTGGAGATCAACGAGGCCTTCGCCGCCGTGGTGATCGGCTCGGCCGCCCGCCTCGGCGTGGACGTGTCCGTGATCAACCCCGACGGCGGCGGGATCGCCCTGGGCCACCCCATCGGCGCCTCGGGCACCCGCCTGGCCGTCCACGCCGCCCACCGCATCGCCGCCGGGGAGGCCACCCGCGCCGCCGTCGCCCTGTGCGGCGGTGGCGGGCAGGGCGAGGCACTGCTGCTGCACACCCCCTAGGCGTGCACGCGCCCCGCACGGCCAGACCCGAGGAGAGACCATGACCACCCCGACCAGCACGTCCGTCACCGAAACCGACGTGGACACCGGCCGGCTGCGCACGCACGTCCGGATGGCCGGGGAGGCATCCGCTGAAGGCGGCACGGTGATCCTGGTGCACGGGAACTGTTCCTCCTCGGCGTTCTTCCACCGGTTGCTCACCACCCTGCCCGAGGGCTGGCGCGGCATCGCCCCTGACCTGCGCGGCTACGGCGACACCGAGGTGGCACCACTGGACGCGACCCGCGGCATGGGCGAGCTCTCCGATGACGTGATCGCCGTGATGGACGCACTCGGGGTGGAGCGGGCCGCGTTCGTCGGCCACTCCGCCGGGGCGGGTGTGATCATGCAACTGGCGATCGACCATCCCGGCCGGGTGGCCCGGATGCTCCTGGAGGCGCCCGCATCGCCCTACGGGTTCGGCGGCACCGCCGGCACCGACGGCACACCGGTGTGGCCCGACTTCGCCGGCTCCGGGGGAGGCACCGCCAACCCGGACTTCGCCGCGGCCATCGCGGCAGGGGACCGCAGCACCGACCACCCGCACTCACCGCTGTCGGTGTTCCGGGCGCTGTATGTGGCGCCGGGCACCGAACTGGCCGATGAGGATCTGCTGCTGGACTCGGTGCTGTCTACCACCATCGGTGCCGGAAACTATCCGGGCGATTCGGTGACCAGCGAGAACTGGCCGGGTGTGGCGCCCGGCACCACGGGGATCAACAACGCCCTGTCACCGAAGTACTACGACGTCTCCGCATTCGCGGACGTGCCGCAGGTGGGTCCGGTGCTGTGGGTGCACGGGGACGCGGACGCGATCGTGTCCGACACCTCCTCGCTGGACTTCGGCCAGCTCGGCGCCCTGGGCGTGGTGCCCGGCTGGCCTGGCGCCGACACCTACCCGCCGCAGCCGATGGTCAGTCAGATGCGCGCGGTGTTGGAGACCTACGCCGCGAACGGCGGTACCTACCGCGAGGTGGAACTGCCCGGCATCGGCCACAGCCCCCACATCGAGGCCCCGCAGGTGTTCGGGCACCTGCTCGAAGAGTTGCTGACCGGCTGAGCGCGGCCCGCCCGCGGGCTCGCTGGCCGCCCGCTGAGTGAGTCTGCGGTCGTGGTTGCCGCTGCTGCCGGCGCTGGACACCGGTCGCGCGACCGGTCACCGGTGCCGCGCGCCCGCGGACCGGCACGACGGCGACGGCACGGTGGTCGTTGATGCACCCGGAGCAAGCCCGCCCGGGGTGTGTGGCACATCACACATCCGGAATCTTCGGAGTGGGGCCGACGTTGGAATAGATGACGACGTGTAGTCAGATTTGAAGGAGGACATATTGGCCCGCAGGCGGCGCAAGTACGAGGAATTCGAGGACGACGACGGCACCCTGCTCCGGTATGCCTACCACCCCAACGGAGGTGGCCTGGTCTCGTCCAAGGCCACGGTGCACCCGACCGCATCGGTGGGCCCGGCAGCCTACGTCGACCCGGGCGCACGGGTGGGTGAGCGCGCCCGGTTGGACCAGCGTGCCTGGGTGGACCGCGGAGCGGTCGTGGCCGCCGAGGCCGTCGTCGGTGCGAACACCCACATCGGAGCCGGCGCGGTGATCGGTCGCGGAGCGCGTGTGCGCGATGGCGCGGTGGTCGCGGCCGGGACGAAGGTGCCCGACCACGGGGTGGTCGAGCCGGACACGGTCTTCACGGTCGAGGAGGCCAGCGGCTACGGCACCGCCGCCTGAAGCCGGCCGGGGCACCCGTGCCGGTGGGCGAGGATGGGGGGATGCTGAAAGTCTCCACCGTGAACGTCAACGGCATCCGAGCCGCCTATCGCCGCGGGATGGCCGACTGGCTGGCCACCGCCGATCCGCAGATCCTGCTGCTCCAGGAGGTGCGGGCCAGCGATGAGATCATCACCGAGCACCTCGGGTCCGAGTGGCACCTGATCCACCGGGCCGGTGCCGCCAAGGGTCGCAACGGGGTGGCCGTGGCCTCCCGGTACCCGCTCACCGCCGTGCGCTCGGGGCTGGGTCCACCCGAGACCGAGGACCAGGTGGGCCGCTGGGTCGAAGCCGACCTGGAGGTGCCGGGACCGGGGAGGATCACGGTGGCCTCGGCCTATGTGCACTCCGGCACCGCCGGCACTCCCGCCATGGATGACAAGTACGCGTTCCTGGACAAGGTGACCGCTCGCCTGGGTGAGTTGATCGCCGGCGGCCGCGACGTCGTCGTCGGCGGGGACGTCAACATCGCCCACCGCGAGGTGGACATCAGGAACTGGAAGGGCAACCTGAAGTCGGCCGGCTTCCTGCCCGCCGAACGGGCCTACCTCGACGCCTGGTTGGAGCAGGGGTGGGTGGATCTGGGCCGGCGGCACGGTGGAGACGGGCCCGGCCCCTTCACCTGGTGGTCTTGGCGCGGCCAGGCCTACAACAACGACGCCGGCTGGCGCATCGACTACCAGTACGCCACGCCGGAGCTGGCCGAGAGCGTCACGTCGGTCCGGGTGGACCGAGCCCCGTCCTACGCCGAACGCTTCTCCGACCACGCGCCGCTGACGGTGACCTACGGCCGCTGAGCCATGCCCGGGCGTCAGTGCGCCGGCGCGGCGGCCTCGGCGCTCAGGAACGCCGGATCCCGGTGCCCGGCGGCGCTGAACGCCTCGGCGACGTGTGCGGCGATCCGTTCGGCGCCGCCGCGAGGAATCAGCGCGATCGCCGAGCCACCGAACCCGCCGCCGGTCATCCGCGCACCCAGCGCACCGGCCTCGCGGGCCGCCTGCACCGCGGTGTCCAGTTCGGCTGCGGAGACCTCGTAGTCGGTGGCCAGGGAGGCGTGCGAGGCATCCATCACCGCGCCGGCCCGTGCCCAGGAGCCCGCCCCCAGCAACCCCACGAACTCCTTCACCCGGGCGATCTCGGTGACCACGTGGCGCACCCGGGCCCGGGTGGTCTCATCCGGCAGCGCCGCGAGGGCTCCGGGGAGTTCTGCCGCGCTGACCTCCCGCAGCGTCTGCACCCCCAGCGTCGCCGCCGCCGACTCACAGGAGGCCCGGCGCTGCGCGTACTGACCATCGACCAGGGCGTGCTCGGCGCGGGTGTCGATGACCAGCAGTTCCAGGTCCGCAGCGGCCAGGTCGAAGGGCACCTGTTGCACCTGGCCGGACCGGGTGTCCAACAGCAGCGCGTGCCCGGCGGTGGCCCGCAGCGCCGCCGCCTGGTCCATCCCACCGGTGGGGGCGCCGGCGATCTCGTTCTCGGCACGCACGCACACCCGCGCGGCCCATGCCCTGCCCGCATCGGTCCGTAGGTCCGGTCCGGTCCAGTCGCTCCCGACCAGGCGCGCCAGGGCCATCACGGTGGCGCAACCCAGCGCCGCGGAGGAACTCAGCCCGGCGCCGTAGGGGACGCAGGAGGCCACCGCCAGGTCGAACCCGGGTACCGGGACCCCCTCCTGGGCCAGCGCCCACGCCACCCCGGCCACGTAGGTGCCCCACCCAGAGACCGAACCGGGGCCCACCTGGGACAGGGAGGCCTCCCACAGCCGGTCCTCCTTCTCCGAGACCAGGCGGACCCGGTCATCAGCCCGGGCCCGAGCCGTCACGAAGGTGCGGTGCGGTAGCGCGATCGGCAGGCACAGGCCGCCGTTGTAGTCGGTGTGCTCCCCGATCAGGTTCACCCGGCCGGGTGCCGAGGCGACCACCACCGGGCCCCCGGCTGTGCCGCCGTGGGCCGCCGCGTCGGCTGCTGCCGTCCGCGAACCGGCGCGGGCGCCGAAGGCGGCCGCGAAGACCTCCTCGGCCCTGCTGCGCCCGTGAGCATCGGTCCAGGCCTGGATGAGTGCTGAACTGTTCATGACCTCATCCTCTCAGCTCGAACACGGCGCCGGCAGCCCCGCCGCGGCACAACACGGCAGGATCGGCGTACTCACGCACCGGCGCCGCAGAGTAGCGTGGGAGGAGAACGCGGGCAGATCAGAGGCGGGCGAGGCCCGGGGCCGGACGAGAGGGAGCAGGTGCCGATGTCGATGTGCCGACCCGAGCGTCCGGAGAGGTGCCCGCGGTGACATTGCCCGAACGGGTGGGGGACCAGTTGCGGATCGGGGTGTCGATTCCGATCCCCGAGCCGTACAACTCACGGCTGACGCGTGCCCGCGTCGAGGCCGGTGACCCGCACGCCTACTCGGTCCCGCCCCACGTCACGCTGCTGCCGCCGGTGGTGGTCGAGCCCGACCAGATGGGCGTCGTGGTGGACCACCTGAGCAACGTGGCCGACCGGTCCCGGCCGTTCGTGATGGAACTGAGCGGCACCGAGTCCTTCCGCCCGCTGAGTCAAGTGGTGTTCGTGAGCCTGCGCGCCGGTGCCCAGGAGTGCGCGGCGCTGCACGAGGCGGTCAATGCCGGCCCGTTGCGCCAGGACCTGCGCTTCCCCTACCACCCGCACGTGACCATCGCCCACGACGTGCCGGCGGAGGACCTGGACCGTGCCGAGGCGGACATGGCCGGATTCGACGCCCTGTTCGCGGTGGCCCACTTCTCGCTGTACGAGTTCGGGGACGACGGCGTCTGGCGGGATGTGAGTACGTTCGTGCTGTCCTCCTGACCCGGTCGGCAGCGGCCGCTCAGTCCATCGACAGGAGTGCCCCGGCAGTCCGGACCGGGCATGCTGGAGGTATGGCGAAGATCAAGAAATTCCTCGAGTGGGCCGTGCGCACCCGGGTGGTGCGGGCGCTGGGCCGGTACGGCAGCGCGAACGGGGCGCTGCTGTCCGGTGGGATCGCCTTCTCGGCCCTGTTCTCGATCTTTGCCGCCCTGGTGATCGGGTTCACCGTGTTCATGGCGGTGCTGGGGGGCAACGAGCCGTTGCTTGACTCGGTGCTGGACCAGCTCGACGAGGTACTCCCCGGGATGGTGGACACCGGCGACGGCGGGATGGTCACGCCCGATCAACTGCAGCTCACCACCGCCGGCGGGATCGCCGGGGCGATCGCGGTGGTGGTGCTGCTGAACACGGCGATCGGGGTGATCACGGCGCTGCGCAGCGGTGTGCGGGCGATGTTCGGGATGGTGCGGCCCAAGGAGAACCCGGGGCTGGCGATGCTGCGTGACCTGGGCGGGTTCGCCGTCCTGGCCCTGAGCGTGCTGGTCACGGCCGTTCTGGGAGTGGCAGCCGGGACGATGGCCACCTGGTTGCTGGACCTGATCGGCCTGGGTGATGCTCCCGGCGTCGGATTCCTGTTGCGCGCACTGGGCCTGCTGGTGGCCCTGGCGGTCGACACGTTGATCTTCATCTTCATCTACCGCGGACTGGCCGGGGCGCGCCCGCGCCGCCGGGACCTGATCATCGGAGCCGTCATCGGCGGGATCGGAGCCGGCGTGCTGCGGTACCTGGGCACCTCGGCGGTAGGGGCCGTGGACAACCCGCTGCTGGCAGGTTTCGCCGCCATCATCACGTTGCTGCTGTGGGTCAACCTGCAGGTGCGGATCGTGCTGATGGTCGCGGCCTGGACCGCCAACCCGCCGAAGAAGTTCAAGGTCACCCCGGACATGATCACCCACTACGACGAGGTTCCCAACTACGTCACGGTCTCGGCGCCGCACACGTTCACCTGGGCCCATGACCCGGTCACCGGCCGGGTCCTGCCCATCGTCGAGGATCCGGTCCCGGAGCCGGAGGAACCGTACTGGGGCGGCCTGATCGGTTGGGTGCGGGATTCGACCCGTCGCGCGAAGGGCTCGGAGCCCGAGCCGGCGGGGCCCGACCCGGAGGACCTTGCCGCCGAGCACTCCGCGCCCTTCGACCTCACCGACCCGAATGGGTCGAATCGGAGCGACCGGGGCTCCAGGCGCGGGAACGGACCCGGAACCGGCGGCTCGTGAACTAGCCTGCGCTCCATGCACGCGATCATTCCCGCCGGTGGTGCGGGCACCCGGCTGTGGCCGCTGTCGCGCCGGGACCACCCGAAGTTCCTGCACGACCTCACCGGCACCGGACGCAGCCTGCTGCAGGCCACCATCGACCGGATGACTCCGCTGGCCCGCTCGGTCACGGTGGTCACCGGCGACCGGCACGCCCAGTCGGTACGGGAGCAACTCCCGCAGGTGCCCGCCGAAGCGGTCCTGACCGAACCCGCCCCCCGGGACTCGATGGCCGCGATCGGCCTGGCCGCAGCGGTGCTCGCGCGCCGGCACGGCGGCGAGGACGTGATCGTGGGATCCTTCGCGGCCGATCATGTCATCACCGACGAGGAGGCCTTCGCCGAGGCGGTCGGGGCCGCCGAGGCCGCTGCCGCTGCGGGGTACGTGGCCACCATCGGGGTCGAGGCTTCCAGCCCCTCGACCGCCTTCGGTTACATCGAAGCCGGTGCGGAACTGACGCAGGTGCGGGCGGGGTTGCCCGTGCACCGGGTACAGGCGTTCACCGAGAAGCCCGACGCCGACACCGCGACCGCGTACCTGGCCACCGGCCGGTACCGGTGGAACGCCGGGATGTTCGTGGTGGCGGCGCGGGTGCTGCTTGATCACCTGGCGCGGCACCAGCCGGACCTGGCCGCCGGCCTGGACGCGATCGCGGCCGCCTGGGACGGCCCGGAGCGTGAGCAGGTGCTGGCGAGGCACTGGGCCGGGCTCCCCGCGATCAGCATCGACCACGCGATCGCCGAACCGGTGGCCGCCCGTGGCGGGGTAGCAGTGGTTCCGGCGAGTTTCGGCTGGGACGACGTGGGGGACTGGGCGTCCATCCGGGCGGTTATGGGCCCGGCCGGTGCCGATGCCGCGGTGCGGGTGCTCGGTGACGCCGACCGGGTGCTCGCCCTGGATGCGCCCGGTGGCATGGTGGTGCCCGGCAGCGGACGCACGGTGGTGCTGGTCGGGGTGCCCGATGCGGTGGTGGTCGACACCCCGGATGCGATCCTGGTCACCACGGCCGCGCACGCGCAGCGGGTCAAGGACGCCGTCGCGGCACTGGCGCGGCCCGGTGCGGACCACCTGCTCTGAACGCGCCGGCCCGGGCAGGTACCCTCGACGTCGTGGTTTCCCCTTCCCCGGCGGCTGCGGCCCTGGCCGAGCGCGTGCGCGCGCGTGCGGCTGACCTCAACGACGAACTGGTCGCGTTCCGCCGCGATCTGCACGCCCACCCCGAGCTCTCCCGCGCCGAGCACCGCACCACCGACCGGGTGGCCACCCGGTTGGAGGCGGCCGGGTTGACGGTCCGGCGGTTGGAGGGGACCGGGCTGATCTGTGACATCAGGGCCCGGGCCGAGGGTCCCTCCGGGGGCATGGTGGCCCTGCGCGCCGACCTGGACGCGCTGCCACTGAGAGAGGTCTCCGGGCTCGGGTTCGCCTCCACTGTGCGCGGTGTGGCCCATGCCTGCGGCCACGACATGCACACCACCGTGGTGCTCGGGGCCGGGCTGGTGCTGGCCGACCTCGCCACCCAGGGTGACCTGCACAGCGACGTCCGCCTGATCTTCCAGCCCGCCGAGGAGGTCCAGCCCGGGGGCGCCCTGGATGTGATGCGCGCCGGGGGACTCGAGGGGGTCGAGGCGATCTTCGCCCTGCACTGCGACCCCAAGTTCGACGTCGGCCAGGTGGGGACCCGGATCGGACCGATCACCTCCGCCTCCGACACCGTGACGGTGACCCTGACCTCCACCGGGGGACACACCTCCCGCCCGCACCTGGCCGGTGATCTGGTGGCGGCCCTCGGGCACGTGATCACCGCCGTACCGGCGATGCTCACCCGCCGCATCGACCCGCGCTCGGGAGTCAACCTGACCTGGGGCGCGGTGCGGGCCGGCAACGCCCCCAACGCGATCCCCTCGGTGGGTAGCGTCACCGGGACGCTGCGCTGCCTGGACGCCGGGGCCTGGGCGTACGCCCAGGAGCTCCTGGTCGATGTGGCCAAGCAGGTGGTGGCGCCGACCGGGGTGGAGGTGGACGTCCAGATCGTGCGCGGGGTGCCGCCGGTGGACAACGACGAGAAGTCGGTGCGATTCCTCGACGAGAGCGCCCGCACCGCGCTGGGGCCGGACTCGCTGCAACTGACCGAGCAGTCCCTGGGCGGGGAGGACTTCGCCTGGTACCTGACCGAGATCAAGGGGGCGATGGCCCGCCTCGGCACCCGGACCCCCGGCGGACGCACCTACGATCTGCACCGTCCCGATGTGATCTTCGACGAGGACGCCATCGGGGTGGGGGTGCGGTTCCTGACCCAGGCCGCTGCCCGCGCCGGCCGGGAACGCTGAGAACCGGCCCAGGCCTCGTGGCGGTGCCAGTGCCCGCCGGTGGAGGTACCAGTTGGATAACAACCGCACCCGGTACGACCCGAACCCGCCTGCGCCACCCCGTTTCGGGTCTACCATCAGGCCGGTCGCCGCATCCCTGGCGACGGCACCGACGCCACATGCCGCCCCCGGCCTGTCCACCCCACAGGAGTCCATCGTGAAGAAGTCCATCTACGCCACGGCCGGCCTGGCTGCTGCCGCGCTCGTCCTCGCCGCCTGCGGCGCCGCCCCGGAGAATGAGGACCCCGCCGGTGACACCGGTGCCGAGGGTGTCGACCAGGAATTCATGGCCTGCATGATCTCCGACGAGGGCGGTTGGCACGACGCCTCGTTCAACGAGTCCGGGTACGAGGGCCTGACCCGGGCCGCCGCGGAACTGGGTGTGTCGATCCAGGACGCCGAGTCCACCGACCCGGCCCAGTACGCGGGCAACGTTGACGCGATGGTCCAGGAGGGCTGCGACCTGACCTTCGGTGTCGGCTTCGCCCTGGAGGACGACATCCAGGCCGGCGCAGAGGCCAACGAGGACATCAACTTCGCGCTGATCGACTCCGCGTTCAGCGACGACGAGGGCAACCCGGTGGACCTGCCCAACGCCAAGCCGGTGCTGTTCAACACCCACGAGGCCGCGTACCTGGCCGGCTACCTGGCCGCCGGGATGACCGAGACCGGGACCGTGGGCACCTACGGTGGGCGCCCGTTCCCGTCGGTGACGATCTTCATGGACGGCTTCGTCGACGGCGTCGCCGGCTACAACGACACCCACGGCACCGACGTGGAGGTGCTGGGCTGGGACAAGGAGTCCCAGAACGGCTCCATGACCGGTGACTTCGAGAACCCCGAGAACGGCTACAACACCACCCAGCAGTTCATCGCCGACGGTGCCGACGTCATCCTGCCGGTGGCCGGACCGGTGGGCTCGGGCTCGCTGCGCGCCGCCGACGAGCACGAGGGCATCATGGTGATCTGGGTGGACGCCGACGGATACGAACAACCCGACAACGAGGCCTACGGCCAGTACATCCTGACCTCGGTGCTGAAGATGATCGGCAACTCCGTCTTCGACACCATCGAGGCCGCCGCGGCCGGCGAGTTCGACCCGACCCCCTACGTGGGCACCCTGGAGAACGGTGGGGTGGACATCGCCCCCTACCACGACTTCGAGGACCAGGTCCCCGACGAACTCAAGTCCGAGATCGATGAGTTGCGCGAGCAGATCATCAGCGGCGAACTGCAGGTGGACTCCCCCAGCGCGGTCGAGGTCGGCTGACGTTGACGACCACGGTGACCCGGGCTGCGAAAGGCCCGGGTCGCCGTCGTCCGCCCCGCTACAGTGCGGGCAGGACCGAAGGGAGCACAGGTGCGCCTCGAACTGCGCGGGATCACCAAACGCTTCGGCCCGCTGGTGGCCAATGACGCGATCGATCTGACCTTCGAGGCCGGGCAGATCCACGCCCTGCTGGGCGAGAACGGTGCCGGCAAGTCCACGTTGATGAACGTGTTGTACGGCCTGTACACCCCCGATGCCGGCGAGATCGTCGTCGACGGCGAACCGGTTTCCTTCGCGGGCCCCGGCGAGGCGATGGCCGCGGGCATCGGCATGGTGCACCAGCACTTCATGCTGGTGCCGGTGTTCACGGTGGCCGAGAATGTGGTGCTCGGCCACGAACCCACCGGGCCGCTGGGCGTGATCGACCTGGACCAGGCCCGCCGCATCGTGCAGGAGATCTCCGAACGCTTCGGGTTCGAGGTCAACCCCGACGCGCGCGTGGAGGACCTGAGCGTCGGTGCGCAGCAGCGGGTGGAGATCATCAAGGCGCTGTCCCGCGACGCCCGGGTGCTCATCCTCGATGAACCCACCGCGGTGCTGACCCCGCAAGAGACCGATGAACTGATCGAGATCATGCAGCAGCTCAGTGACTCCGGTACCACGATCGTGTTCATCACCCACAAACTGCGGGAGGTCCGGGCGATCGCGGACCAGATCAGCGTGATCCGGCGGGGCAAGGTGGTCGGGGACGCCTCCCCGGCGGACTCCGAGGCCACCCTGGCCGCCCTGATGGTGGGCCGGGAGGTGAACCTGCGGGTCGATCGCGCACCCGCCCGCCGCACCGAGCACACCCTGACCATCAAGGATCTGACCGTGCGCGACGTGGACGGGAGCCAGGTGGTGGACGCGGTGAACCTGCAGGCCCACGGCGGAGAGGTGCTGGCGATCGCCGGGGTGCAGGGCAACGGCCAGTCCGAGTTGGTCGAGGCGATCCTGGGGCTGCGCGAGGCGACCGGCGGTTCGGTCGACCTGGACGGGCAGGAACTGCTGGGACGCAGCGTGCAGGAGGTGCTGCGCGCCGGTGTGGGGTACGTCCCCGAGGACCGCTCCACCGACGGTCTGGTCGGACCCTTCACGATCGCGGAGAACCTGATCCTGGACCTGCACGACCAGGCCCCGTTCGCGCGCGGGTGGAGCATGGACCAGGACGCGATCACCGACAACGCCCGGCGTCAGGTCGAGGCGTTCGACGTGCGCACCTCCAGCATCCACGCTCCGGTCGCGACCCTGTCCGGTGGCAACCAGCAGAAAGTGGTGCTGGCCCGGGAGATGTCGCGCCCGCTGCGGGTGCTGGTCGCCTCCCAGCCCACCCGCGGCCTGGACGTGGGATCGATCGAGTTCGTGCACGGGCGCATCATCGCCGAACGCGACGCGGGCACCCCGGTGCTCATCGTGTCCACCGAACTGGATGAGGTGATGGCGGTGGCGGACCGGATCGCGGTGATGTACCGCGGCCGTGTGGTCGGGGTGGTCGACGGCGACGCCGATCGTGACGTCCTCGGGCTGATGATGGCCGGGGTGGCACCGCAGGAGGCCGAGGAGCGGGCCGCCGCTGAGCACACCCGGATGCACGTCGCCGACACCGCAGGCCAGGTCGAGGAGGTCACCGGGGATCCGGTGGCGGTGGAGGACCCGCCCATCGGTTCCCGACCCGGTGAGCCCGCCCAGAGCCCGCCCGGCGATGATCCGCGCGACCGGGATCCCGGAGAGGCCGTCATGCATGAGGGCGGCAGTGCTGATCCGACCAGGGGCGACCGCGGCAACGGGGACGGCACCCAGGAGGGGCAGGTGCGCGATGTCTGAGGGACGCACCGAACCCGCGGGGGCCGGCCCGGACCGGGGTGAGCAGGGCAGCGAGATGCGCGGGGTGCTGCGGGAGATCCTCTCGGCCAGCTGGGTCACCGTGCTGCTGGCCATCGTGGCCGCGCTGGTGGTCTCCGCGGTCCTGGTGATGTACGCCGACCCGGACGTTCGTGGTTCCGCGGTGTACTTCTTCGACCGGCCCGGCGACACCTTCTCCGCGGCCTGGGGCGCGATCGTGGATACCTACACGGCCCTGTTCCGTGGCGCCGTCTTCGACTACCGGGCCGACTCGGTCAGCAGGGCGCTGCGGCCGGTCACCGAGACGTTCGTGGCCGCAACGCCGCTCATCTTCGCCGGCCTCGGGCTGGGCATCGCCTTCCGCGCCGGGATGTTCAATATCGGCGCCCAGGGGCAGGTGCTCGCCGGGGCCGCTGCGGCCGCCTATGTCGGCTTCGCCCTGCCGATGCCGCCCGTGGTGCACCTGGTGGCCGCGGTGCTGGCCGCCGCTGTGATCGGTGGGCTGTGGGCCGGGATCGCCGGGTTCCTCAAGGCCCGCACCGGCGCGAACGAAGTGATCACCACGATCATGCTGAACTGGATCAGCCTGTGGCTGGTGCGGTACCTACTCGATCAGGAGTACTTCGCCCCGGGTCCGAACCCGATCGCACCGCCGGTGTCGTCGAACTCGGTATTTCCGCTGTTGCTCGGTTCCGGGTTCAACCTGCACCTGGGTTTCCTGCTTGCCCTGGCCGCGGTGGCGGCGGCGTGGTGGCTGATGGAGCGTTCCACGATCGGCTTCAAGTTCCGGGCGGTGGGAGCGAACATGGACGCCGCCCGGACCGCGGGGATCAACGTCAACCTCACCTTCGTGATGGTCATGGTCAGCGCCGGCCTGCTCGCCGGGCTGGCCGGTGCCAGCCAGATCCTCGGTCCCACCCGGACCCTGCGGGAGACCACCGCGGGGAACATCGGCTTCGATGCGATCACGGTGGCGCTGCTCGGACGATCCCGGCCGGTGGGGGTGCTGCTGGCCTCGCTGCTGTTCGGGGCGATGCGCGCAGGTCTGCCCCTGATGCAGGTCAACTCGCACACGCCGGTGGACCTGATCCTGATCCTGCAGGCCACCATCGTGCTGATGATCGCCGCGCCGCCGCTGGTGCGTTCGATGTTCCGGTTGCCGCAGCCGCACGGTGAGAACCGGCGCCGCGAGGGAGCCCTGGTATGAGCGCCGCGACACACTTCCACGACCCGGCAGTGGCCGCGGCGGACCCCGCGGTCGGGAGGATCTCCTGGCGCACCCCGGTGCTGATGGCCGCCGTGACGATCGCAGGCCTGCTCGCCTTCGGGCTGTTCACCTCGGCCGGGCGTGAGTCGCGATTCAACCTCGGCGGCGGCGGGATCCCGTTCGACCCGCCACCTCTGGTGCTGCCCTCCCGGCTGACGGTCCTGGTGCTGGTGGCCATCGCGCTGACCCTGACCGCGCTGGCCTACTGGTACACCTCGACGCGCCGCACGGTTCCGCTGGCGATCCCGATCTCCTTCGGAGTGGTGATGCTGGCGGCCTTCCTGACCTGGGCGGTGGCCGGTAACGCCCGTGGCCTCACGCTGTCCTTCCTGCTCGCCACCACGATCACGGCCACGCTCCCGTTCGCGTTCGGCGCGATGGCGGGAGTGCTGTGCGAACGCTCCGGCATCATCAACATCGCCATCGAGGGCCAACTGCTGATGGGGGCCTTCATGGCCGCGATCGTGGCGAGCATGGCCGGCAACTTCTACTACGCCCTGATCGCCGCACCGATCGGCGGGGCGCTGGTGGGGTTGCTGCTGGCGGTGTTCTCCATCCGGTACCGGGTGGACCAGATCATCGTCGGTGTGGTGCTGAACGTGCTGGTGCTGGGGGTGACCACCTACCTGCTGCACTCGGTGGTGCGGGACAACTCCAGCACCATGAACGACCCGCCCCGGTTGACCCCGATCCGGATCCCGCTGCTGGCCGACATCCCGGTGGTGGGCCCGGCACTGTTCAACCACAACGTGATCGTCTACGCCATGTTCGCCACCGTGATCGGGTTGCAGTTCATGATCTTCCGCAGCCGTTGGGGCCTGCGGATGCGCTCGGTGGGCGAGCACCCGAAAGCGGCCGACACCGTCGGCATCAACGTGAACCGGACCCGGTACCGCAACGTGGTGTTCGGCTCCGCGGTGGCCGGCTTCGGTGGTGCCGCGCTGGTCTCAGCGGGCCTGGCGTTCCTGGAGAACATCACCGCCGGCCGCGGTTACATCGCCCTGGCCGCGATGATCCTGGGCCGGTGGAAGCCCGCCGGTGCCCTGGCCGCAGCGCTGCTGTTCGGCTTCGCCGACTCCCTGAACCGGATGCTGGTGAACATCAGTTCCCCGGTGCCGACCGAACTGCTGGCGATGTTGCCCTACCTGGCCACCATCTTCGCCGTGGCCGGACTGGTGGGCCGGGTGCGCCCGCCCGCGGCGGAGGGCAAGCCGTACCCGCCCTCATGAGAAGCCCGGGGAGCAGGGTCGAGCGATGAAGGAGGCTGAGCCGAATGAGCACGATCGACTGGCACGAACTGCGGGCGGCGGCCCGGGAGGTGGCGCAGCGCGCCTACGCTCCCTACTCGGGCCTGCGGGTCGGCGCCGCGGCGCGGACCGATGACGGCCGGGTGCTGGTGGGGTGCAACGTGGAGAATGCCGCCTACGGGGTGACCCTGTGCGCGGAGTGCTCGCTGGTCTCCGCGCTGGTCACCGGCGGCGGGGGGCGCCTGGCGGCCTTCACCTGCGCCGGTGCCGAGGGGCAGTTGCTGATGCCCTGCGGGCGCTGTCGGCAACTCCTCTGGGAACACGGCGGAGCCGGGTTGCTGGTGGACACTCCCTCCGGCATCCGGCCGATGAGCCAGGTGCTGCCCGACGCCTTCGGTCCGGACCACCTCCCCTGAGCACCGCCCATCGGCCTTCCGGGCCGGGGCGCGGGGGAGCATTACCATCGGGTCATGAGCAATGAAGCCTTCGACGCCGTCGACATCATCCGCACCAAGCGCGACGGCGAGGCACTCAGCGCGGAGCAGATCCGCTGGGTGATCGAGGCCTACACCCGTGGGGCGGTGGCCGAGGAGCAGATGGCCGCGCTGAACATGGCGATCCTGCTGAACGGGATGGGCCGGGCCGAGGTCGCCACCTGGACCCGGGCGATGATCGACTCCGGAGAGCGGATGGACTTCTCCGTCCTGCCGGTGCCCACCACGGACAAGCACTCCACCGGCGGGGTCGGGGACAAGATCACCCTGCCGCTGGCCCCCCTGGTCGCCTCCTTCGGGGTGGCGGTCCCGCAGCTGTCCGGCCGCGGCCTGGGGCACACCGGTGGCACCCTGGACAAACTCGAGTCGATCCCCGGCTGGCGGGCGGACCTGAGCAACGAGGAGATGCTGGCCCAACTGCGCCACGTGGGCGCGGTGATCTGCCAGGCCGGCTCCGGCCTGGCCCCGGCCGACCGCAAGCTCTATGCGCTGCGCGACGTGACCGGCACCGTGGAGTCGATCCCGCTGATCGCCTCCTCGATCATGAGCAAGAAGATCGCCGAGGGAACCGGCGCCCTGGTGCTGGACGTCAAGGTGGGGTCCGGGGCGTTCATGAAGGACGCCGACGCCGCCCGGGAACTGGCCCGCACCATGGTGGATCTGGGCACCGACGCGGGCGTGACCACCCGGGCCCTGCTCACCGACATGTCGACCCCGCTGGGCCTGACCGCGGGCAACGCCCTGGAGGTCCGCGAGGCGGTGGAGGTACTCGACGGCGGTGGGCCCCCCGACGTCGTCGAACTCACCGTCGCGCTGGCCCGGGAGATGCTCTCCGCGGCGGGCCGGGAGGACGTCGACGTCGCCGCGGCCCTGACGGACGGGCGGGCGATGGACACCTGGCGCGCGATGATCACCGCCCAGGGAGGCGATCCCGACGCCCCGCTGCCCACCGCCACCCACACCGACGTGGTCCTCGCCCCCGCCGACGGGGTGCTGGTGGGACTCGACGCGCTCGCCGTGGGTGTGGCCGCCTGGCGCCTGGGTGCCGGCCGGGCCCGTCGGGAGGATGTGGTCCAGGCCGGCGCCGGGGTGCAGATGCACGTCAAACCAGGCGGGGTCGTTCGTGCCGGCGAGCCACTGATGACTCTGCACAGCGACACCCCCGAACGTTTCGACCGTGCCCGTCAAGCCCTTGAGGATGCTGCCGTCATCGCCCCGGAGGGCTCCCGTCCCCCCGGGCGGCCCCTGATCCTGGACCGGCTCGTCGCCGGGTGAGGAGAGGCTCACGATGACCGCGCACCGGCGGGACTCCGGGCGCCCGGGGCTGTCCCTGAGTACGGTGCTGAGCCCGGTGTTCACCGGCCGGTACCTCGACCTCGCCCAGCGACTGCTCACCGCCCGCGCCGCGCCGCTGGCGCTGCCGCACTGGAACCTCTTCCCCCACGATGAGGGGAACCGCTCCGGGCCTGAGTTGGTGCGCATCGGCGGGCACGTGGCCCGTCAGCACGACGGCGTCACCTGCGGTGCGGCGGCCATCATGCTGCTGAACGCCGCGATCGACCCGCACCTGGCCGCCTGGCTCGAGCACGGCCGTCTGCCCGCCGCAACTCCGCCGGAGATTGCCACACTCGATGCCGCGGGCCTGGCCGCACCCACGGTGGCGGCCCGGATGGCCCTTGCCCAGGGCGCCACCCACCGCATCCTCACCCGCGCCGGGCCGGGCCGCCTGCCGTGGCCCCGGGCGCTGGGTACCCCGCCCTGGGGCGCGGCCCGCGGCGCCCGGGTACCCGGGGTGCGCTACACCCACCGGGCCGTGGACGATCACAACCCGGCGGTGCTGCGCGCCACCACCGACATGCTCGTGGCCGCCACCTCCGCAGGTGTCCCCGTCCCGCTCTACGCCGGCGGCAACACGGCTCGTGGGTGGCGCACCGCGGTGCCGCGGCACGTGCTGCTGGCACTTCCCACAGCCGGGGACCGGCTGCGCATCTTCGACCCGGGGACCGGGTACATCCACCGGGTGCGGCCGGAGGAGCTGGCGGCGCGGCGCACCCCGCACCCGGCGCTGGGGAACTGGACCCACCTGGCCTGGACGCTGATCCCGCTGGTGGACTCCCACCGGTAGAGCCTGCACCGCACTGCCACAATGCCGCCATGACCTTCGTGCCCGGACACCGGTTGAGCGCCCACCTGCTGGACGTCGTCGAACCGGCCCTGACGCAGGAGTTTCCGCACCTGCGGTACGCCGCCGCCCTGATCGGGCGCGGCTCGGACGTGCTCGGCTACGACACCGCTCGTTCCACCGATCACGACTGGGGCCCACGCCTGGTGCTGGTGCTGTCCGAGCAGGACCACCGAACCCACGCCGAGCAGGTCCTGGACGCGGTCGAGGCGGTGCTGCCGGAGATGATCGCGGGGGTCGCGGTGGACCACCTGCCGGCCCAGCAGGTTTTCGGTGGCCCGGCCACCCACCACACCACCGCGGGGCGCCGGCGCCCGCACGGGGTGAGTGTGCGCACGCTGCCGGGCCTGTTGTCGGACCTGCTCGGCATCGACTCATTGGCCGAACTGGACCCCGCTACCTGGATGAGCATTCGCTCCCAGAGCCTGTTGGAGTTCACCGCCGGGCCGGTGCTGCGCGACGACGTGGGCCATGTGAGCCGCACCCGTGCGGCGTTGGCGTTCTACCCCGACCAGATCTGGCTGGCCATCATGGCCGGGTGGTGGCAGCGCATCGCCCAGCTGGAGGCCTTCACCGGTCGGGCCCGCGAGGCCGGCGACGACGTGGGTGCCGGGGTCATCGCCGCCGGCATCGTGCGCTGCGGCATGCACCTGGCGTTGTTGCAACAGCGCACCTACCCGCCCTATGCCAAGTGGTTGGGCACAGCCCTTGCCCGCACCACCGGCGGAGCGGACCTGCTCACCCTGATGCGCGCCGCGCTGGACGCCCGGGGGACCGACCAGGAGCGGGCCGTGGTGGACGTGCTGCTCGCGCTCGCCGCAGCCCATGACCGGCTCGGCGTGACCGACCAGGTACGGGCCACGCCGTCGTCCTTCTTCGACCGGCCCTACCCGGTGATCTGGGCCGACCGGTTCACCGAGGCACTACGAGGTGCCATCACCGATCCGGCCGTGCGAGCACTCCCGCGCGACATCGGGAGCATCGACACCATCACCGACTCCACCCCGGCCGCGGCCGATCACGGACTCCGGCGCCATCTGCGCAGCTGGTGGCGTGAGACCGAATGAGCACGGTGCCGGACGGGTCGGCCCGGTCGGCACCGGCAGGGCTCAGCGC
Source organism: Pseudactinotalea sp. Z1739 (assembly GCF_049725055.1). Next base: position 189,384 of record NZ_JBMPQA010000005.1, read on the forward strand.
TGCAGTTCCAGCCCGCGGGTGCGGGTGGAGATGCGCCACAGGCTCGAGGTCGCGGTGATGTACAACAGGGTGCCGAAGGGGCCCCCGAAGCACAGGTTCGCGGTGGTTTCGGGAGTGGGGATACGGCCCAGTTCGGTGCCCCCGTCGGGGGTGAGCACGTGCACCCCGTCGGCGGCGGAGGACCAGATCCGTCCCTCGATGTCCAGACGCAGCCCGTCGGTCTTACCCGGGTCCACCCGGAACCACTCGCGTTCGTAGGTGGCATTGCCGTCGGGGTCGATGCGATAGCCGAACGTGGCGGCATCGGAGCCGGTGTCGGCCAGCAACAGCAGGTCCGCGGAGGCGAAGGCCAGGCCGTTCGGCTTGTCCCGGTCCCGGATCGGGGCGGTCAGCGTGCCGTCACGGTCGAGCCGGAACACCCAGCGTCCGGGCAGTTCCTGCTCCCCGCCGTAGCCCTCCTCGGGCTTGTCGATGCCATAGGTGGGATCGGTGAACCACAATGAGCCGTCCAAGGGGTGCAGGGCTACGTCATTGGGGCTGTTCAGTCGCTTGCCATCGAAAGTGCCGGCCAGGGTGGTCCAGGATCCGTCGTGCTCGTGCCGCACCAGAGCCCGCTCCCCGTGGGAGCAGGCGATCAGCAACCCGTCGATATCGGTGCAATGCCCGTTCTGGTGGTGGCTCGGCTCGGTCTCAACCTCCAGTGCCCCGTAGTCGGTCCATGCCCAGGTGCGGTTCTGCCGGACGTCGGAGAAGACCACCCGTTCCCGGTTGGCCACATAGGTGGGGCCCTCGGCCCAGGTGAAATCCCCGGCGAGGTGCTCCAACGCCGCATCCGGGGGGAACAGTTCACTGAAGGACGGGTCGGTAGGCACAGGACCTGATGGCGTAGTCATGCCCGCCACGGTACCGAGCCCAGCGGCCAGCGGCACCCCGGTCCGGGCGCCGAACCTCCGGTGGGCTCAGTGGCCGTCCAGGTTCCACTCCTCGGTATCGACCTGCGGTACGGCTCCTCGGGTTCCGGCTCCGGCGCCGCCACCGGGACCCGGCGCAATCTCGTCGGGCTCGAGATCATCGACCGCCAGTTCCAGGCCGTGGTTACGCCGTTTGCGCTTGCTGCCCTGGCCGTTTCCGGCGAACGCACCTCCGACGCCGCCCCGGCCGGCGCCGCCGGCACCCGCGCCGCCCGCGCGGGAACTGCCAGGGGCGACCGCGGCACCGCCGCGTCCGGGTCCACCGGCACCGCCTCGGCCGGCTGCTCCCGGACCACCCCGGGCGGTCGAACCGGGCACCATGCCGCCGACGCCTCCGCGTGCACCGGGGCCCACACCACCCCGTGCTGCGGCACCGTGGGCCGGTGGGGCCACCCCGATCATGCCGCCGCGCCCGCCGGTCATCCCCGCACGGGGTCCGCCGAGTCTCGGACCGGCTCCGCCGGCACCGATCACCGCGCCGCCCACCGCGGCTCCGGGACCGCCCACGCCGGGGCCGCCCACACCGGGGCCGCCCGCACCGGGACCGATCCCGGCACCGGCGCCGCCGACGAGTGTGCCTCCGCCGGGACCATCCACGGAGGTGTCGGTCATCGGGCCGGTGCCGGCCTCGGGGTTCCAGTGCTCACGACCTGTGCCGGCCCCGGTACCGCCGGGCCCGGCCGGTAGGTCCTGGACCGGCCCGCCGCCGCCGATCCCGGAGCCGGTGCCCACGGATGGACCGCCGCCGCCGATCCCGGGCCCGGTGCCCACGGATGGACCGCCGCCGCCGGGTCCGGGACCGGTTCCCACCGGAGCGCCGCCTCCGGAACCACCGGGTCCGGTGCCGCCCCCGCCACCGGACATCGAGAATCCGGGGGTGGCAGCGGCTCCGGTGCCGCCAGCGCCGCTGGTCCCGCTCGGGCCGGGCGTCGTCGGTCCGGCCGTGTTGCCGCTCATCCGCGCAGTGGCGTCGCGCAGCATGGCGTCCAGCCGGTTCATCTCCCTGCTGGCCTCCGCCTCGCGCTCCCTGGCGTTCTGCTCCCGGAAGTGCGCGCGCATGTCGGCGGCGTCCTCGAACTCCACGTTGCCGCGGGCAGGGTGGCCTACCAGGGACGCCTGTTCCTCCTGGAACGCATCCAGGTCCTCGCTGGGCAGCATCGTGTAGGACACCGAGCCCTCCCGGACCGCCTCCCGCGCGTCGGAGAGGATGGTCACGACCTCATCGAGTTCACCGGCGAGTTCGGCTGCGCCGGAGGCGATCTCCGTGGCCAACTCCCGGGCCGCCTGACCGGCCGCCCCTTCCATGCCGGGATCACCGGCGGCGTTGCGCAGGGCCTCGGCCAGTGCGCTCAGGCTCCCGGCCCCGCCATACAGGTTCGACCGGTCGGTCGAGGTGCCGTCCCGGTTGGTGTCGTTGACGTCCAGGTAGCGCTTCAGTGCGTCGGCGTTGGCGCCCATCAGGCCTCCCCGGTCGGTGTGCCGGCCTCGGGGACGTGGATCTGCTCGGTGTCCCGCCCGGCGTGAGCCATCACGGTCTCGACGTCGTCGTCCACACCCAGCAGGGCCTTCTCGCTCTCGCTCAGACCGGAGGTGAATTGATCGACCTTCGCCGCCAGCGTGTCCATCTTCTCCTGGATCGCCAGCAACCGGTCGCGGTAACTGGCCGCGAAGTTCATCGCCTCGGTGTTGATGGTCCAGCGCGAAGCGTTCTGGGTGTTGGCCAGTTCACTCGCGGTCTTGATCTCGTCCTGAAGATCGTCGTTGGCCTGTTGAGCCAGACCCGCGACGTGATACACGGTGTGCGAATCGATCAATAGTGCCACGGCGCTTCTGTCCCTTCGATTACTCCGAATCCAGGCTAACGGAGGATCGCGCGGGCGCCCATGGAGAGAACTCCCCATCGTCCCGCCCCGATGGCCCTGGTCACGTTGACCGTTACGCTGCTGTGTCATGACGCTGCGCCCGGAACAGATAGCCGCCCTTCCCAAGGTCGTCCTGCACGACCACCTCGATGGCGGGCTGCGCCCGCAGACGCTGCTGGACCTGGCCGCAGCCATCGGTCACGATCTGCCCGCCCGGAACGCTCAGGACCTGGCCCAGTGGTTCGTCGCCTCGGCCAACTCAGGGTCCCTGGAGCGCTACCTGGAGACTTTTGCTCACACCACCGCGGTGATGCAGACCCCCGAAGGGCTGCACCGGGTGGCCAAGGAGGCGGTGCTGGACCTGGCGGCCGACGGTGTGGTCTACGCCGAACAGCGGTACGCACCCGAGCAGCACCAGCATCAGGGCCTGAGCCTGCAGGAGGTGGTCGATGCGGTCCAGTTCGGATTGGACGACGGCGTGGAAGAGGCCGCGCGCGCGGGTCACCGGATCCACGTGGGAACCCTGATCACCGCGATGCGCCAGGAGGACCGGGCCGATGAGATCGCCGAACTCGCCCTGGCCAACCGTGACCGGGGCGCGTTCGGGTTCGACATCGCCGGACCCGAACTGGGCTTCCCCCCGACCCGCCAGGCCCGGGCCTTCCAGACGTTGCGGGAGGCCAACTTCCCCTTCACCATCCACGCCGGAGAGGCCGACGGGGTGGAGAGCATCTGGCAGGCACTCCAGCAGTGCCACACCCTGAGGTTGGGACACGGGGTGCGTGTCATCGAGGACATCGCCGACGCCGACGACCCCGAGCGTGCCCGCCTCGGCCGGGTGGCCCACTGGGTGCGGGACCGTCAGATCCCGCTGGAGGCCTGCCCGGTATCGAACCTGCACACCGGGATCGCCCCGACGGTGGCCGCCCACCCCATCACCGCGCTTCGCGACCTGGGCTTCGCGGTGACCATCAACACCGACAACCGGCTGGTCTCAGGCACCTCGATGAGCCAGGAGATGACGCTGCTGGTGACCGAGGCCGGCTGGGACCTGGCCGACCTGGAGGCGGCGACGCTGACGGCGGCGTGGAACGGGTTCGCCCACCACGACGTGATGCAGCAGATCGTCGCCGAACAGATCCTGCCCGGATTCGCGGCGGCCCGGGACGCCGTGTGACCGACGGCGCAGTTCGCTGCCTGGCCCGACCGCAAGGCCGAGCCGGCCCGGGCCCTGACCCTCGCTCGGGAAGGGCGCTGTCCCGACTCTGACTCTGGCGACGAGGCTGACACGTATCGGTCCCGCGTCCGGACCTGAGGCAGCGACCCCGCCCGGATCGGTCGCCGCGCCACCTGCGAGGCCGGTGGAGATTGTGCCCCGAAACCCCTGATCCGGCAGCCGGGTCCGATAGGCTCACCCACACATGTGCTGAACCAACCGTCGGGGGTTGAGATGGCACCCACCCGGGGCGCTCATCGTCCGCCCGCGCTTCAGGGTCTCGTCGCCCGGGTGCCGGCGGAGCAGTTGTTGCGCCTGCGCGGCCCCAGCCGGCCCCTGATCACGGTGACCGCGGCGCCCGGATGGGGCAAGACCACCGTCGTGGGGCGGTGGGCCAGCGCGCCGGGGACCCGCTGGCTGACCCTTGGGGCACAGCACGGCGACGCAACCCGCCTGGCACGCGAACTGGCCCGGCTCGCCCACCGAGATGAGGACGGCGAGTCATCCGGCGCCGATGGCGGGCACCCCCCGGACACCACCGACGTCGGCGTCCTGGCGCACTGGGTGGCCCGGTCCTGGGCACCGGAGGTCTCCGGACCGATCGTGCTCGATCACGCCCACGTGCTGATCGGCACCCCCGGGCACGACCTGCTGCGCCGCCTGGTGCGTTCCGGACCCACCCGTCCCCAGATCTGCGTGCTGTCCCGGTGTGACCTGGACCTGGTCGATGACCGCGACCGTGGCGCCGGGACCGTGCTGGAACTGAGCGCGGCCCACCTGGCCCTGGACGCCGACGCGGTGGCGTACCTGTTGGATGCCGATCCGGAGCCGGACCGCGCCCTGGCCGCGCGGATCGCCGAGGGGACCGGGGGCTGGCCGGCGATGGTCCGGATCGTGCTGGACGGCCTCGAGTCGGTGCCACCCCGGGAGCGCTCGGCGCGGTTGTCCGACCTCCTCGGCGCCGGGGGTACGGCGGGCAACTACGTGGTCAACGTGGTGCTCCCGGCCTATCCCGAACCGACCCTGTCCACCCTCTCCGCCCTTGCCCTGACCGGCCCGATCGACGCGGCCGGGTACGGCCGTGCCGTCGGCCTGAGTGCGGGCAAGGCCTCCACGGAGGCACTGACGCCCCTGGTGCGTCGTGGGCTGGCCCGGCTGCGGTACAGCGAACCGGCTCCGGAGGTGACCCTGTCCCCGCTGATCGCACGCAGCGTCACCGCCTACCGGTTGATGGCCGACTCCGACCACCACCTGGTCGAGCGGGTGACCACCGGTCTGGTCGAGGCCGGCGACGTGGTCCGTGGGCTGGGTGTCCTGGTCACCGCCCGGCGCGGCGGGGCCATCGCAGAACTCCTTCGCGAGCATGGCCAGGAGTTGTACTTCGCCGGTCATCTGGACCTGCTGTGTGCCGCGGTGGACCTGGTGCCGCCGGCCCTGCGCAGCGCCGACATCCTGCTGGTCGGGGCGCGCGCGCTGGCCTACCGGGGGGACTGGCCGGCCGCGATGAATCTGCATGAGGAGGCCGGCGACGCAGGCCCGGGTGACCCCGCTGTGTTCGGCCTGGTCGGGGGACTGATCCAGCACCAGCGCGGTCAGTCGGCCGATGCCCTGGAATGGTACGACCGATACATCGAGAAGGCCATCGACCCCCGGGTCGAAGCCGAGATTGCGGGGTGGTCCGCCACCTGCCGCTGGGGCCGGGGGGAGTTGGACCGGGCCCGCGAACTCGCCGCACGCTCCTCCGCCGCGGCACGCGCCACCGGTGATGACCGGTCGTTGGCGTTGGCCCACACGGCTCGCGCCCTGATCGCGGCCAGCGACGGCGACAGCGCGGGGAACCGGGCGCACTACGACCTGGGGCTGGCTGCCGCCCGAAGGGCCGGGGACGCGTTACAGGAGGCCCGCATCCTGACCAACCGCGGCTCGCTGCACATGGAACGAGGCGTGTACCCGGCGGCACTGGCCGATACCGAGGCGGCGATCGACCTGGCCGAGGGGCAGTCCTCGGTGTACGTCGCCGGAATCGCCCGGTGCAACCGCGCCGAGATCCAGTTGCACGTGGGAACGTTGGACGAGGCGATCGTCGATGCCGAGATCGCCCGGGACCGGTTCGCCGCGGCCGGCTCCCCGTACGAGTCCTACGCCCTGCAACTGCTCGCCCAGATCCGCGCCGAGCAGGGCGAGTTGACCCTGGCGCGCGGCTCCTACGAGCGCGCAGTGCGCCTGGCGCAGGCCTCCAACGATCAGCAGGGCCAAGTGGCGATCCTGGTGGGGCTCGCCAAGTGCATCGCCGGAAGTGACCCGGAGGCGGCCGCGGCGGCGGCCCGCCGGGCCGCGAACCTCGATGACGGGATGTACCTGGGGCCGGTCCTGCTGGCTCGCGGCTGGGTCGCCCTGGCTGCCGGTGATCTGGAGGTGGCACGTGAATGCGCCACCGAGGCCGAGGCGACCGCCACCGCTCGCGATGAGCGCTCGGTCCTGGCTGAGGCGGCGACCCTGGCCGCCCTGCTCGACCCGGACCCCGCCGAGGGCCTGCAGGGCGCGTTGGCGCTGTGGAACGAACTGAATGCGCGCACCTGGGCGACCCGCATCGAACTGGGCATTGCCCGCCGCCGAGCCGTGCCCGGCTGGCGTGCGCGCGCCGCGGAACTGGAACGCCAACTCGCCGCCTGGGGGTGTGCCGTGCGGCACGGGCCATTCCCGGCGATGGCCGTCCAGGGAGCCTCCGACACCGATGGTTGCGTGATCAGGTTGCTCGGGCAGTTCACCATCGAGGTAGCCGGGCAGCCGGTGCCGATGTCCGCATGGGGTTCACGCAAGGCCCGGGACCTGCTGAAACTGTTGGCGCTGCGCGCCAACCGGGGCGCCACCCGGGAGGAACTGGCCGATGCGCTCTGGCCCGACCAGGCCTATGAGACGGTCGCGAACCGGCTCTCGGTGGCGTTGAGCGTGGTGCGAACCGTGCTGGCCCCGGGAGAGCAGCGACGCGACGACGCGCCGGTCCTGATCGCCGATGCGGGTACGGTGCGGATCGATCCCGAGCAGGTCGACATCGACGTGGCCCAGTTCGAGTTCCTGGCCACGCAGGGCCTGGCGGCGGCCCGCAGCGGGGACCGGACGCGGGCGGTGGAACTGCTCACCGCCGCCGAGGCGCACTATGGCGGGGACCTGCTCGAGCACGACCAGGACAGCCCGTGGCTGATCGATCGCCGCGAGGAGGTGCGCGCGGTCTACCTCTCCGTGGCCCGGACCCTGGCGGATCTGTGCAGGCGTTCCGATCCGGACCAGGCGCTGCGGCTGCTGTTGCGAGTGCTGGACCGGGATCCCTACGACGAAACCGCGCACCTGGCGGTGTGCACGGTCCTGATGGACAGCGGTCAGCACGGGGAGGCCCGGCGCAGGCACCGCCTGTACGCCCGGCGGATGGGCGAACTCGATCTGCCCGCAGTGCCCTTCAGCGACGTCGTCGGCCACTGAGGGCCGGGCGCCGTCGCCGGCGTCGCTCAGGCACCCTTGGGGTGCCAGACGGTCTTGATCTCGGTGAAGACCATGATCTGGGACAGGGACTGCTCGACGGCGAAGTCCGGCTCCTCGTCGGTGATCGGGCGCCGCACCCGCTTGAGGGTCTCGGCGGCGTCGGCCTCCAACTCGCCCCAGGTGATGCCCTCGGCACCCAGCGCCCCGGCCACGTCGATGGCGTTCACGTCGGCGTGCGTAGCCAGATGCGGGGCCACCTCGGCGGTGTGGCCGGTGAGGATGTTGACCACCCCGCCGGGGACGTCGGAGGTGGCCAGCACCTCCGCCAGGGTCACCGCGGGCAGCGGCCGCTCGGCGGAGGAGAGCACGACGGCGGTGTTACCGGTGACGATCACCGGCGCCAGCACCGAGACCAGCCCGAGCAACGAGGAGCGCTGCGGGGCGATCACGGCCACCACCCCGGTGGGTTCCGGGGTGGAGATGTTGAAGAAGGGGCCGGCCACCGGGTTGGCGTTGCCACCCACCTGGGCGATCTTGTCCGACCAGCCGGCGTACCAGACCCACCGGTCGATCGCCGCGGAGACCAGGTCCTCGGCCCGTTTGGTCGCCACGCCCTCACCGGAGCGCACCTGGGCGACGAACTGATCCCGGCGCTCCTCCAGCAGCTCGGCCACCCGGTAGAGCACCTGCCCGCGGTTGTACGCGCTCGCCGCGGCCCAACCGGGTTGCGCGGCCCGAGCGGCCCGGACGGCATCGCGGGCATCCTTGCGGGAGGCCTGTGCCACGTTCGCCTTGAACTTCCCGCGGCGGCTGCTGGCCGAGTAGGTGCGCCCGGACTCCGACCGCGGGAACTTCCCGCCGATGAACAGTTTGTAGGTCTTGCGCACATCCACCCGGCTCACTGGGTGCCTCCCTCGATCAGGTAGGGGAGCAGACCGTGACGCCCGCCCTCACGGCCGTACCCGGACTCCTTGTACCCACCGAAGGGACTGGCGGGGTCGAACTTGTTGAACGTGTTGGCCCAGACCACCCCGGAGCGGATCGCGTCGGCCATCGCCAGGATCCGCGACCCCTTCTCCGTCCACACCCCGGCGGACAGGCCATAGGGGGTGTTATTGGCCTTGGCGATCGCCTCGTCCGGGGTGCGGAAGGTCAGCACCGACAGCACCGGCCCGAAGATCTCCTCGCGAGCGATCCGGTGGGCGGTGGACACCTCGGTGAACACCGTCGGCGGGAACCAGTACCCCTTCTCGGGCAGGTCGCCCGGCGCGCTCCAGCGCACGGCCCCCTCGGCGTCACCGGCGTTGGCCAGTTCGGTGATCCGGCTCAGCTGGGTGGCGGAATTGACCGCGCCGACGTCGGTGTTCTTGTCCATCGGGTCGCCCACCCGCAATGTGCCCAGTCGCGCCTTGAGCCGGTCGATCACCTCATCGGCCACCGACTCGGCGACCAGCAGCCGCGATCCGGCGCAGCACACCTGCCCGGCGTTGAAGTAGATGCCGTTGACGATTCCCTCCACCGCCTGGTCCACCGGGGCGTCGTCGAAGATGATGTTCGCGGCCTTGCCGCCCAGTTCCAGGGTGGCTTGCTTATGGGTGCCGGCCACCTGCCGGGCGATCTGCTTGCCCACCTTGGTCGACCCGGTGAAGGCGACCTTGTCCACGTCCGGGTGGGCGATCAGGTCGGCCCCGGTGCGACCGGCGCCGGTGATGATGTTCACGACGCCGGGGGGCAGGTCGGCCTGTTGCAGCAGATCGGCGAACAGCAGCGCCGTCAACGGGGTGGTCTCGGCCGGTTTGAGCACCACCGTGTTGCCTGCGGCCAGGGCCGGAGCGATCTTCCAGGCCAGCATCAGCAGCGGGAAGTTCCAGGGGATCACCTGCCCGGCCACCCCGTGCGGGCGGGGGTTCGCCCCGCGCCCGGCGTAGTCGAGCTTGTCCGCCCAGCCGGCGTAGTAGAAGAAGTACGCCGAGGCCATCGGGATGTCCATGTCCCGTGCCTCCCGGATCGGCTTGCCGTTGTCCAGGACCTCCAGCACCGCGAACTCGCGGGACCGCTCGGCCAGCAGCCGGGCGATCCGGAACAGGTACTTGGCTCGTTCCGGCCCCGGCATCGGACCCCAGGTGCGCTCGTAGGCGGTGCGGGCGGCCCGCACGGCGCGTTCGACGTCCTCGGTACCCGCCACGGCCACCTCGGCCAGATTCTCCTCGGTGGCGGGGTTGATGGTCTTCAGGGACTCCCCGGACGTGGCGTCGGTGAACTCCCCGTTGATGAACAACCCGTAGGAGGAGGCGATGTCCACCACCGAGGCTGACTCGGGGGCGGGGGCGTAGTCGAAGGCAGTCATGGGGTCCTTCAGTCGATCGTCACGTAGTCGGGGCCGGAGTAGGCGCCGGTGGCGAGTTTCTTGCGCTGCAACAACATGTCGTTGAGGAGGCTGGAGGCGCCGAAGCGGAACAGGTCGGGGGTGAGCCAGTCGTTCCCGGCCACCTCGTTCACGGCCACCAGGTACCTGATCGCATCCTTGGAGGTACGGATCCCGCCGGCGGGTTTGACGCCGACGCGTGTGCCGGTGGCGGCGTGGAAGTCCCGGACCGCCTCCAGCATCACCACGGTGACCGGCAGCGTGGCGGCCGGGGACACCTTCCCGGTGGAGGTCTTGATGAAGTCGGCGCCGGCGAGCATGGCCAGCCAGGAGGCACGCCGGACGTTGTCGTAGGTCGCCAGTTCCCCGGTCTCCAGGATGACCTTCAGGTGCGCCGGGACCTCGGTGTTCTGGCATTCCTGGCGCACCGCGACGATGTCCTGGTACACCTTCAGGTAGTCCCCGGACAGGAAGGCGCCGCGGTCGATCACCATGTCCACCTCCTGCGCACCCGCGCCGACCGCCTCGCGGGTGTCGGCCAGGCGGATCGCCCGACTGGCCCGGCCGGCGGGGAACGCGGTGGCTACCGAGGCCACATTGATCCCGGCGTCCCCGATCGCCTCCAACGCCAGGGGCACCAGGTCGGAGTAGACGCACACCGCGGCCGGGCGGGGGCAGGTGGGATCGTCGGGGTCGGGCAGTTTGGCCTTGGCGACCAGAGAGCGGATCTTGCCGGGGGTGTCGGCGCCTTCCAGGGTGGTCAGGTCGATCATGGAGATGACCGTGTCGATCGCCCAGGCCTTCGCGGTGGTCTTGATGGAGCGGGTACCCAGCATCGCCGCCCGGGAATCGGCCCCCACCTGGTCCACACCCGGCAGGCCGTGCAGGTAGCGGCGCAGCGCCGTGTTGGTCACCGACTCCGCTCCGGTGATCACGCGCGCCTGGGTGGCCACCTCCCCGGCGCTGCGGGCCGAGGAGGAGGTCGCCGTCGTCGCCGTTGAGGTCATGCGCCCATCCTAGGTCCCCGCCGGCGCTTCTGCGGGCGGGCGCTGGGCCAGCAGGCTGTAGGAGTTCGGTAGCCGGCCGTCCCACGCCGCGGCCTCGGTCCCCTCCGGCTGCCAGAACGGTTCGGGGTGCTCGGCCAGGTGGGCGAGGGTGAAACCGGCGCCCAACACCGCCATCACCACCTCCGAGAGCCGGTGCTGGTGCTCCACGGCACCCCGTGCGGGGAAGGTGTCGTTGACGTGACTGCCGGCGAAGTAGGACCGATCCGGCCGGGCCCTGGCCTCGTCGGTGTCCCAGGCCCACAACGGCACCAACGGGTGGGCCTCGAAGACGAAGAGGTGCCCACCGGGGCGCAGCAGCCGGGCCATCTCCCGGGCCCAGCCATGGATGTCGGCCAACCAGATCAGTGCGCCCTTGCCGGTGTAGACCAGGTCCGCGCACCCGCTCAGCAGTGGTACATCCGGGACGCTGCCGGTGACGTAGTGGCACGGCAGGCCCAGCTCGGCGGCGCGCCGGTGCGCCGAGACCGCCACCCGGTGGGTGTAGTCCACTCCGATCACCCTGCTCGCACCCAGGCGCACCAGGGCGGCGTCGTCCACCCCGTGCCCGCTCTGTGGGTGCACCACCAGCTGGTCGGGTCTGCCCAGGATCGGCGCCAGGATCTCGACCTCGGCCGCGGCCAACTCGGTGGTCCGTGCCAGGTCGAGGAACTCGGTGTAGGCGCGGGTGTACTTGCGCGAGGCCAGGTCCCAGGCCCGCCGCGTCTCGTGGCCGCCCGCGTCAGTGTGATCGGTCATCACCGGAACGCTAGCGGGACCGGGACACATCCGGCCACGGTGTACGCCAGTTCTGAGCTGCGCCGGTGCCGCGCCGCTGCGGTCACCGGGCCGTTCAGGCGCGGAGCCGGGAACCGATGTCGGCGGACAGTGCCGCGAGCCGATCGGCGGCCCGGTGTCGCACCCGGTTGATGTCCTGGTCGTCCACCGGCAGGACGACCTCCAGGTAGCACTTGAGCTTCGGCTCGGTTCCGCTGGGACGCACGATCACGCGATCGCCGGCCTCAGTGAGGTACATCAGCGCGTCGGTGGGCGGGAGGTCCCCGCCGGCGTTCAGATCACGGACCTGCACCACCGCGGAACCACCCAGATGGGTCGGGGGCTCGGCGCGCAGGCTCGCCAATATCGCGCTGATCAGGGCCAGGTCCGCCACCCGCACCGACAGCGGCGCGGTGGCGTGCAGACCGTGGCGCCGGGCCAGCTCATCGAGTGAGTCCATGAGCGTGGCACCGGCGTCCTTGGCGCGTGCGGCCAGGGCCGCCAGGTGCAGCGCCGCGGTGATGCCGTCCTTGTCCCGCACCCCCTGGGGGTCCACGCAGTACCCGATCGCCTCCTCGTACCCGAACACCAGGTCCGGCACCCGGGAGATCCACTTGAACCCGGTCAGGGTGGCCCGGTACGGCAGGCCGTGGGAGTGGGCGATCGCGGCCAGCAACCGGGAGGAGACCACCGAGGAGGCCAACACCGCGGTGTCCGCACCCGGCCCGGCTGTGGCGGTGGCGGCGGCCTGCTCCCCGAGCAGGACGCCGGCCTCGTCGCCGCTCAACTGGCGCCAGCCGCCCTCCGCGCCGACGCCCGGCACCGCGACGGAGCAGCGGTCCGCGTCGGGGTCGTTGGCGATGATCAGGTCGGCACCCACGTCCTCGGCGGTCTCGATCGCCAGGTCCAGTGCGCCGGGCTCCTCCGGGTTGGGGAAGTCCACCGTGGGGAAGTCCGGGTCCGGCTGGCCCTGCCGGGCGACGACCGTGACGTCGGTGAAACCGGCCCGCTCGAGTACCTCCAGTGCCAGGGGCGCCCCGACGCCGTGCAAGGGAGTGAGCACGATCCTGAGGTCCCGCGGGCCCGGCGGCACGGTGGTCAGCGCCCGTTCGACGTAGGCCTGGCCCACCTCGGGGCCCAGGTGTTCGATCGACCCCCGGGCGGGCGCGGCCGGGTCGCGGTGCCGCGGCACCTGCGCCACCGACTCCACGGCAGCGATGTGGGCTGCGATCCGGGCGTCGGCGGGGGGAACGATCTGTACCCCGGTGCCGGAGTCATCGGTGAGCCGTCCGCCCAGGTAGACCTTGTACCCGTTGTCCCGGGGTGGGTTGTGCGAGGCGGTCACCATCACGCCGGCGTCGGCACCCAGGTGGCGGACCGCGAAGGCCAGCAACGGGGTGGGCACCGGTCCGGGTAGAACCAGGGCGTGCCCGCCCGCACCGGCGACGACGGCGGCGGTCTCGGAAGCGAAGATCTCGGAACGGTGCCTGGCGTCGTAACCGACCACCACCTTGGGCAGGTGGGGCACGCGCTCGTTCAGATACGTCATCACCCCGGCCGCGGCTCGGATCACCACCGCCCGGTTCATCCGGTTCGGGCCCGCGCCCAGTTCCCCCCGCAACCCGGCCGTGCCGAACTGCAGCGAGCCCGCGAAGGCTTCGCGCAACGTCTGCAGCGCCCGCAGCGCACCGGACCGGTCGGCGCCGGTCACCTGGGTCAGGAGTTCGCGCAGTTCCCTGGCGTCGCCCGGGTCGGGATCATCGGCGATCCATTCCCGGACACGCGCGAGCAGGTCCTCGCTGACCTGCTCGGCCCCGCCGACTGCGCCGACCTGCTCCTCCTCGCCGGCGGTCGCCGCAGCGGGCACCCCGGTGCTGGGCGCGCCCGCGGGTCCGGGGTGGGCGGCGTCGTCGGCGGTCACGACAGGATGGTACGCACGATCGCACTGAGCAGTGCGCTGATCCGGGGGCCGGCCTCCCGGCCGGCCTCGATCACCTCGGCGTGCGAGAGCGGCTCGGGTGAGATCCCGGCGGCCAGGTTCGTCACCAGGGACAGGCCGAGCACGTCCATACCGGCCTCCCGGGCCGCGATCGCCTCCAAGGCGGTGGACATGCCCACCAGATCAGCGCCCATCCGTTTGGCCATCTGCACCTCGGCGGGCGTCTCGTAGTGCGGGCCGCGGAACTGGGCGTAGACCCCCTCGGGCAGCTCCGGGTCCACCGAATGGGCGATCGCACGCAACCTTGGTGAGTACAGATCGGTCAGGTCCACGAACGTGGCGCCCTCCAGGGGAGAGGCAGCGGTCAGGTTCAGGTGGTCGCTGATCAGCACCGCCGTGCCGGGAGCCCACTCCCGGTGCAGCCCGCCACACCCGTTGGTCAGCACCACGGTGGACGCCCCGGCGGCGGCGGCGGTGCGCACCGGGTGGGCCACTGCCCGCACCCCCCTGCCCTCGTAGAAGTGCGTGCGGGCCCCCAGCACCAGTGCGTGCCTGGTGCCGGTCCCGGTATCCATGGCCACCGCCTGCAGCGTCCCGCGGTGCCCCGGCACGCCGGAGGGAGCGAATCCGGGCACGTCGGCTGCCGGGACGGTGGCGACGGTGCGTCCGATCAAGTCGGCTGCCTCGCCCCAACCCGAACCGAGCACCAGGGCGATGTCGAAGGAGTCCACCCCCGCCGCCTCGGTGAGCACCCGGGCGGCCGCGGCCGCGGTCCGGGCGGGGTCGGCGTCGTCGTCATGTGTGTGCACAGCACGAACCTACTGGATCGGTGCCGGCCGCACGGGGTCCGGCGCCACTTGCCCGGGCCCGGTGACAAGGCACAATGGCACGCGTGACCTCCGAGATCCCGCCACCGGCCGAACCCCCCAGCGGCGTCCGACGTTCCACCACCCGGGAGGGGAGCCGGGTGGTGATCATCGGGGGCGGGCCCGGTGGCTACGAGGCAGCGCTGGTGGCCGCCCAGCTCGGGGCGGGTGTGACCCTCATCGAGCGCCAGGGCCTGGGTGGCTCGGCCGTGCTCACCGACGTGGTGCCGTCGAAGACGCTGATCGCCACCGCCGAGTGGATGACGCTGACCGAGAGTTCGCGGGAACTGGGCATCAAACCCACCGGGGGCCACGACGGGTCCCTGGAGGTGGACCTGAACCGGGTGAACCAGCGGGTGCTGCGGCTGGCCGGCGCCCAGAGCCGTGATATCCGGGCCCGTCTGCAACGGGAGGGGATCACCCTGGTCGACGGCACCGGACGACTGGACGGGCCCGGTGCCGTGATCGCCGAGACCGACCAGGGGCGACGCCGTTTCGCGGCCGATGTGATCCTGCTGGCCACCGGGGCCCGCCCGCGAGTGCTTCCCACCGCGGAGCCGGACGGGGAGCGCATCCTGACCTGGACCCAGATGTACGAGGCCGCCGACGACCTGGAGAAGCTCATCGTGGTGGGCTCGGGGGTCACCGGGGCGGAGTTCGCCGGTGCCTACAACGCGCTCGGGGTGCCGGTGGTGCTGGTCTCCAGCCGCGACCGGGTGCTGCCGGGGGAGGACGCCGATGCCGCCGAACTGATCGAGACGGTGTTCCGGCGCCGTGGTATGGACGTGATGTCCCGCTCCCGTGCCGCCGCGGTGCACCGGACGGGCGACGGGGTGGACGTAGAACTGACCGACGGCCAGGTGGTCACCGGATCGCACTGCCTGCTCGCGGTGGGCGGGGTGCCCAACAGCGAGGACCTGGGGCTGGCGCAGGCCGGGGTGGCCACCACCGAGTCCGGGCACATCGAGGTGGACCGGGTCTCCCGCACCACGGTGCGCGGGGTCTACGCCGCCGGTGACGTGACCGGGGTGCTGCCGCTGGCCTCGGTGGCGGCGATGCAGGGCCGGATCGCGATGTGGCACTCCCTGGGCGATGCGGTGTCGCCGCTGGATCTGCAGATGGTCTCGGCGAACATCTTCACCGCCCCGGAGATCGCTACGGTCGGGATCCCCGAGCGCGCGATCACCGAGCGGGAGGTCAACGGCAAGATCACCATGCTGCCCCTGGCCGGGAACCCGCGCGCGAAGATGCTGGGCATCACCGAGGGCTTCATCAAGGTCTTCTCCCACCGTTCCTCGGGCCTGGTGCTCGGCGGCGTGGTGGTGGCTCCGCGGGCCAGTGAACTGATCTTCCCGCTCACGCTGGCGATCAGTAACCGCCTCACCGTGGATGAGGTGTCGGCGGCGTTCACCGTCTATCCCTCGCTGTCCGGGTCCATCGCCGAAGCCGCACGGTTGCTGCACGCAACCGAGACCTGATCCCTCCCGACACCGGGTGGTCCGCCTCCCGACGTCGTGCGGCCGCCTTTCCGGGTACGGCGATTATGCTCGGCGGAATGACTCCGTCGCCCACCCCGCCCATCGACCCGGCAGCACCGGCGGGGCAGGACCAGCCCCAGGAACTCCCGGACCTGGTGACCACCGATGTCGTCGATCTGACCCAGTTGCTCTGCGACATCCCCTCGGTCTCCGGTTCCGAGGCGCCGCTGGCCGACGCCGTCGAGGCGGCCCTGGGCCGGTACGCGCACCTGCACGTGCTGCGCTCGGGGAACACCGTGTTGGCGCGCACCGAGCTGGGCCGGGCCGAACGTGTGGTGGTCGCCGGGCATCTGGACACCGTGCCGATCGCGGCCAACCTGCCCACCCGGCGCGAGCGGGGGTCCGGCGGCGCTGAGGTGCTGCGGGGCCGGGGCACGGTGGATATGAAGGGGGGCGTCGCGGTGGCGCTGCACCTGGCCGCCGCGCTGACCGAGCCCGTGCGCGATGTGACGTGGGTGTTCTACGACAACGAGGAGGTGGCCGCGGACCTCAACGGGTTGAACAGGGTGGTGTCCGAGCACCCGGACTGGTTGGCCGCCGACTTCGCCGTGCTGGGCGAACCCACCGCCGCCGGAATCGAGGCCGGCTGCAACGGTTCGCTGCACGTGCAGGTACGGACCAGGGGGCGCGCGGCCCACTCCGCGAGGGCGTGGATGGGGCACAACGCGATCCACGAGGCCGCGCAGGTGCTGACCCGCCTGGCCTCCTATGAACCCGAGCACGTCGAGGTCGATGGGCTCACCTACGTCGAGGGCCTGAACGCGGTGGCCATCACCGGGGGGATAGCCGGGAACGTGATCCCCGATGAGTGCACCGTCGCGGTGAACTACAGGTTCGCCCCCGCCCGCACCCAGGCGGAGGCGCTTGCCCACGTCCGGGAGGTCTTCGACGGGTTGGAGGTGGACCCCACCGACTCCTCCCCGGGGGCCCGGCCCGGGCTGTCCCAGCCGGTCGCCGCGGAGTTCGTGGCGGCGGTGACCGCCCAGACCGGGGGGAGCGTGCGGGCCAAACAAGGCTGGACCGATGTGGCGCGGTTCACCGCGCTGGGCGTCCCGGCGGTGAATTTCGGGCCCGGCGATCCGCTGTTGGCCCATGCCGATGACGAGGCGGTGCCCACCGAGCAGATCCGAGTGTGCACGCGAGCGCTGCGGTCGTGGTTGAGTTACACCGGAACGACATGAGAGGAGGGCCGGAACAATGACTGCCGAGTCGAAGAAGCGGCGGAATTACCTCAAGGGCCCGATCCGGCTGCGGGGTCGCCACATTCCGGAGAAGACCACCGATGAGCGGCTCCTGGAATGGAGCGGCCGGGACGCCGAATGGGTGCACACCGACCCCTGGCGGGTGATGCGGATCCAGGCCGAGTTCGTCGAGGGGTTCGGGGCACTGGCCAACCTCGGCCCGGCGATCAGCGTGTTCGGGTCTGCCCGTTTCGACGCCGACCATCCGTATTACGAGCTCGGGGTGCAGGTCGCCGAGGAACTGGTCAAGGCCGGATTCGGGGTGATCACCGGAGGCGGGCCGGGGGTGATGGAGGCGGCGAACATGGGCGCTCAGAACGCCGAGGGCACCTCGGTCGGGCTGGGCATCGAACTCCCCTTCGAACAAGGCATGAACGAGTACGTGGACCTGGGCGTGAACTTCCGCTACTTCTTCGCCCGCAAGACCATGTTCGTCAAGTACGCGCAGGGCTTCATCGTGCTGCCCGGTGGGTACGGCACCCTGGATGAGTTGTTCGAGGCACTCACCCTGGTCCAGACCGGCAAGGTCAAGCGATTCCCGTTGGTGCTGATCGGCACGGAGTTCTGGTCCGGGCTGCTGGACTGGTTGCGGGAGGTGCTGGTGAAGGAGGGCACTATCGCCGCTGCGGACGTGGATCTGGTCCAGGTCACCGACGACCCGGCCGAGGCGGTGCACATGGTGATCGAGGCAAACCATCACCGTCGTCGCGCCGAGGCCAAGGCGCAGCGGGAGGCCGGCTCCGAGGCCGCGGGCCGGCCGGAGTAGCGGAGCGCGCGATGGGCTGGGTCACCGGCATGACGGGACTGTTCCTGCTGGTCATCGCGGTAGTCGTGGTGATGGCCTGGGCGGTTTCGGGCGGGCGGGTGTCCGGGGCCTGGCAGGATCCGTATCCGCACCGGGCACCCCGCGAGAGCCTCCGGTGGCATAGAATGGAGGTCACACGATTCCGGACCGGACCGGTGCAGACCGCTTCCGGTTCGACTTCATTCAACCCACATAGGGAGCACGCCCATGGCCGCCATGAAGCCCAGGACCGGTGACGGACCGCTCGAGGTCACCAAGGAGGGTCGCGGGATCATCATGCGGGTACCGCTCGAAGGAGGCGGCCGTTTGGTCGTGGAACTCAAGCCGGACGAGGCTTCGGACCTGTCGAACGCACTGAGCGCGGTCACGAACTGACCGGTGCGTAGGACGTCTGCCCCGCACATCGCGCTGCAGACCGGGCCGCTGGATGCCGCCCGGCTGCGCGAATTCGGAACCGAGGCGCTGCTGGCGGTGCTGATCCGCGCCGACGGCGACGCGGTCGCCCCCGTGGGCTCCACCGGGGACCACGGCATCGACCTGGGCGCCCTCGCGGTGCGCGCGGGCGCCGGCGCGAGCGCCGGTTCGGCGACCACCGTGACCCTGCCCGCCCTGGTCTCGGGTTCAGCGCCCTGGGCGGGAATGCCGGACCGGTTGGTCCTGGCCGGCGTCGGTGACGAGGGGACGACGGCGATGCGCCGGGCAGGTGCGGCCCTGGCCCGGGCAGCGGTGCAGGCCGAGCACCTTTTGGTGGACCTGAGCGGACTGGACGAGCCCACCGCGCCGGCGCTGCGCGCTCTCATCGAGGGGCTCCTGCTGGGCTCCTACCGGGCCCCGTTCACCGGTGCCGGGCCGGGCCCCGAGGCGCCGTGCCCGCTGATCACCCTGACCGGCCCGGTCAGCGCCGACGATCTGGACCGCGCCCGTACCAGCGCGGAGGCCACCGTACTGGCGCGCACCCTGG
The DNA here is from genome assembly GCF_049725055.1 of Pseudactinotalea sp. Z1739. The sequence continues at coordinate 208,445 of NZ_JBMPQA010000005.1, forward strand.
CCGCCACGCCGTCGAACATCAAGACACCCGCCTGGGTTGCCGAGCAGGCACGGGAGGCAGCCGAGGGGGTGGCCGGGGTCAAGGTGACCGAACACGACGAGAAGTGGCTTGCCGCCCAGGGGTTGGAGGGAATCCTCGCGGTGGGTGCGGCTGCGGCGGGCCCCCCGCGCCTGGTGACGGTGACCTACACCCCGCCCCGGCGAGCCCGGGCCGAGGGCGGTGCCCAGGACCCGATCGTGCTGGTCGGCAAGGGCATCACCTACGACACCGGTGGGCTCTCGATCAAGCCGCGCGAGGCGATGGTGCCGATGAAGACGGACATGTCCGGCGCCGCGGTGGTCCTGGCCGTCGTGCTCGGCGCAGCCCGGGCGCAGGTCCCGGTGCCGGTGGTGGCGGTGCTACCACTTGCGGAGAACGCCGTCGGTGCGCGGTCCTACCGGCCCGGTGACGTGCTCACCATGGTCGATGGCACCACGGTGGAGATCGCCAACACCGACGCGGAGGGCCGCCTGGTGTTGGCCGATGCGATGGCGTGGGCGCGGTCGGAGTACCACCCGCGGGCGCTGGTCGATGTGGCCACGCTGACCGGGGCGGCCACCCTGGGCCTGGGCAAGAAGCACGCGGCGCTGTTCAGCACCGATGCGGACCTGACCAGTGCACTAACCGCTGCCGGTGAGGTGACCGGGGAGGCGCTCTGGGCGATGCCGCTGGTACCCGAGTACCGATCCGCGCTGGACTCGCCGGTGGCGGACCTGTGCCACGTCAACACCGACCCGCACACCTCGGCAGGGGCGATCACGGCGGCGCTCTTCCTGCAGCACTTCGCCGGTGACACCCCGTGGGCGCACCTGGACATCGCCGGCCCGGGCCGGTCACCGAAGAACGAGCACGAGATCGCCGAAGGGCCCACCGGCTACAGCGCCCGGGCACTGCTGCACTGGCTGATCGAACGCGACTGAGTCGCTACCGCGCTGATGCGCTGCGCCACAACGCCAGCAGCGCATCGTTGATCGGGGCTCCGGTGAGCTGGACCTCGTGGCCGGCTCCTTCGATGACCGAACGCGAGGCACCGATCTTCTCGGCGAGGTCGTCGCAGATCTCTTCGAAGCCTGGGTGATGACCGCCTGAGACCACGAGGCTGGGGTACGGGGCGGAGGACAACTCCGCGATCGGCAATTCGGCATCGGTCGGTCGCCTGGCGTTCCGCAGCAAGGGCACCAGGGGTAGTGCGGCGTCGAGGAGCCCGGGCGGCAACTCCTCCGGCCGGCTCCCCACGGACTCCAGGAACCGCACCAGCCAGGTACGGTCCGGGAGGTCCAGGTCGAGGATCTCCACACTCTTCGCCACCAGGTCCCGAGCCGCCGGCCGGTCCTGGCCCAGGGTGAACGCCGGAGGTTCCAGCAGCGCCAGGGAGCGGGTCTGACCGGGCCGCAGCGCGGCCGCGAACATCGCTGCGAGACCTCCGTAGGAGTGACCCACCAGGTGGGCACCGGTGTCCATCAACGCGGCGATGTCCTGCGCGTCGCGCAGGAAGTCCTCCCCTTCGGCGCCGGGACTGCGCCCGTATCCGCGCCGGTCCACCACGAGTAGCCGGAAGCCCTCCTCGGCGAGGGGCTGCTGGGCTTCCCACTCCTCGCGACCGGTGGCCAGGGACCCGTGGACGAAGATGACGTGCTCACCGCTGCCCGCGGCGTCGACGAACAACTCGCTCATGCCGATCCCTCCATCGGGTGCCCGCGCCGTGCACGCCTACGGTAACGCCGAACCTTCGATCTGTGAACGGCTGGGCGTGCACGACGTGCGCGCGCGGATCCCGAAGGTCAGCGGGATGGCCGCCACGGTGCACAGGAGCAGTGCGAATGCCCAGTTGCCGGTGAACCAGCCGGCGAGCAGCGATCCGCCCAGGTAGGCCGCGGCCAGGATGAACTGGGTGCCGGGTCGGGTGCCGGCCGGCACCGGTTCCTTGGCCACCACCCACAACAACAGACCGCAGATCGCCGCCCCCACCATCGCCACCGGGATCACCAGAGCCCACGGCTGCTCCAGCAGGGCCAGGACGATCGCGGCGACCAGGCCGACGGCCCCGCCGATCCCGGCGATGGCGCTGGCGCCCGGCAGCCCGCTCGGGGACGACCGGCCCGATGGGACGGCCGTGATGAACTCGGTGCGGTCGGGGCGGCCTGCGTGGCCTGTGCGAGCCGTGTCGGTCCCGGTCACATCGATCACCCTCCCCTGACCCCCACCGTACACATCGGTGGTGCCGGTCGAGCAGACGTCAGCGCTTGACGGCGGCCAGGAGGCCCTCCCCGCTGGGTAACAGAGCGGGGAGCAACCGTTCGTCATCGCGGACGGACTTGCCCAGCTCCCGCATCGCCACGGTGGCCTCGTCCCGGCGTGCCGGGTCGGCGACCCGGTCGTACCACAGCGCCCCGGTGATGGCCAGCACCCCACCGGAGCGCAGCATCCGGATGGCCTGCTCGGCGTAGTCGGACGCCTCGGAGGGTTCTCCGTCGATGAAGACCAGGTCGTAGGCGCCATCGGCCAACCGGGGCAGCACGTCCAGGCCCCGCCCGGAGATCGCCCGGGTGCGGGTGGCGCCGACCCCGGCCGCGGCGAAGGCCTCCTTCGCGGCGCGCTGATGCTCCATCTCCACGTCGATCGTGGTGAGCACGCCACCAGGCCGCATCCCCTCCAGCAACCACAGGCCGGAAACACCTGTCCCGGTGCCCACCTCGGCCACGGCGTGGGCGTCGGCGGCCGCAGCCAGCAGACGCAGCGCCGCACCCACACCGGGCGGGACGGGCTGGATACCGAACTCCTCCGCGCGGTCCCGGGCCTGGCGCACCGGCTCGGATTCAGTGATGAACTCCTCGGTGTAGGCCCAACTCTGGGCCTTGTCGGCAGCGATGATGAGCCTCCCGGATCGGTGTAGCGGTGCTCGTGATGGTATCGCTGCACCGCCCGGAAGGTCGCGGCGCCCCGGCCCGATCTGATGGGAATCTCACCTGAAGAGGTGCTTCGTAGCCAAGATCGTAGAGAATGGGCCCATGACCCCACAGGACCGCGAGCCGTACCCCAGGTCGGAACCGGGCCGGCGAACCTCCGACGCCGTGCACGGCACAGCCGACCGGGGATCGGATGCCACAAGGGCTGAGGACACGGCTGCCGCACCCGGCCACGGGTGGGCCACGCCGTCCGGGCGGCCCGACAGCAGCGGCACCGCTCGGCCCGATGCCGACGCACCGGAAGCCGGCTCCCAGCAGCGGCTATCGGACTCCCGCGGCCCGGCACCTGAGGCCACGCGGCCGGGAACCAACCCGGAGCAGCGGGTGGGTGGGCCACCGCAGCCAGGAGGCGGCCCGGCCGAGCAGAGCGCCCCCCTGGCGTCCTACCCGGGCCCGCGGGCCACCCACGCCGCCGATCCTGGCCGCAGGCGGCGCGGCGTCGCCGGTGGGATCGTCGCCGTCCTGATGATCATGGCCCTGCTGGTGGGTCTGTTACTGGGCCTGCTGGGAGCGCAGTACCTACCGGCGGGACCCACCGGCTCATCCGCACCGGGTTCCACACCCTCCGATCCCGCAACCGGGCAGGGTACCTCGGCTCCGCCGCTCACCGACGCCTCCGTGGCAGACATCGCGGACGCGGTGCTACCGAGCACGGTGTTCATCCAGGTTCGCGCTAATGGTGAGGGCTTCACCGGCAGCGGCTTCGTCTTCAACGATCAGGGGCACATCGTCACGAACGAGCACGTCATCGCCGCGGCCCAGGAGGATCCCGAGGCCCAGGTCGTGGTGGTCTTCTCCGATGGCGCCGAGGAATCGGCGCAGATCGTGGGGGCCACCTCCGACTATGACCTGGCGGTGCTGTCCGTCGAACGTACCGACCTCCCCGCGGTGCCGATCGGGGACTCCGACGCGCTGCGAGTGGGTGATCCGGTGGTGGCCATCGGCGCACCGCTGGGCCTGGAGGGCACGGTGACCACCGGGATCGTCAGCGCCCAGAACCGTCCGGTGCGGGTGGGTGCCGGTGGCGGTACCTTCATCAATGCCATCCAGACCGACGCGGCGATCAACCCGGGGAACTCCGGTGGGCCGCTGGTGGACGCGACCGGTGCGGTGATCGGGGTGAACACCGCCATCGCTGCGCAGCCCGGCCAGGGCGGCAGTATCGGGCTGGGCTTTGCGATCCCGAGTTCGCAGGTGGCGCGCACAGCGCAGCAGATCATCGAGACCGGGGAGGCAAGTTACCCGGTGATCGGGGCCACGTTGGATCCCACCTATGCCGGTGAGGGGGTGCGGGTGCACACCGAGACCACCGAGGGGCAGGAGCCGATCAGCCCCGGCGGTCCGGCCGAGGCGGCCGGGTTGGCACCGGGGGATGTGATCGTGGCCCTGAACGGGAACCCGGTCACCAGCGCGGAGGAGTTGATCGTGCGGATCCGCGCCCACGCCCCGGGCGAGGTGATCACGTTGACCATCCGCGAGGACGACGTCGAACGCGAACTCGAGGTAACCCTGGGCGAGCAGCGGAGCGACTGACGCCCGCTCTTGTCCGGGATAGGATGAGGCGCATGAATATCAATGGTGAGGAACTGCTCCTCCTCATCATCATTGCCGTGATCGTGATCGGCCCGGAACGGCTGCCCATGTACGCCGAGCAACTCGGCCAGTTGGCGCGGAACTTGAAGAAGATGGCCACCGGCGCCACCGAACGGGTCAAGGAGGAGCTCGGCGAGGAGGCTGCGGACCTGGACCTGTCCCAGTTGGATCCGCGCAAGTACGATCCCCGTCGGATCGTGCGGGAGGCGTTGTCCGATGACATCCTGCCGACCAGCCGCCCGGCCCGCGCCGCCAGGTCCACCACCCGGTCCGCCTCCACCGTGCGTAAGCCGAGTGAGAGCAGTCGGATCGCGCGCGAGAACGCAGCCCGCCGCCGCGCCGAGGTACAGGCGAGGAAGGAAGCCGCCGCTGCCGAGGCGGCCGCGGCCCAGGCCGCCGGCGCCGACTCGGCCACCGCCGATGACGCCACTGGTCCGGACCGGGCCGATGGTGACGACGCGCAGGCACCGGTGACGACGGCGTCGGTAACCGCCGCCGAGACCGTTGCTACCGCCGAGTCGGACGCAGCAGGCGCGCGGAAGGCCGGTCCGGGTGCCGGTACGCCGGCCGTGGCGGGATCTGCTGCCGCCCGGACTGAGCAGGAAACCGTCGCGCGGACTGAGGCGAACGAAGCCGGCGCGCAGGAACTGGTCGCCGTCGGCGCCCCGTTCGACGACGAGGCCACCTAGGCACGATCGAACGCCGCTCAGCCCACCGGCGAGATCGCCAACTTGCGGCCGGCCAGGCCACGGGAGCGCTGGCCCAGGGTGGAGGCCACGTCTCGCAGTACCTGCGCGGCCGGGGACTGGCTGTCGGTGCCCACCAGCGGCGCACCGTTGTCGCTGCCCTCGCGCAGGGCCACCTCGATCGGCACCTGCCCCAGCAGCGGCACATCGGTGCCCAGCACCTCGGTCAGCCGCTGCGCGACCTTGGCCCCACCGCCGGAACCGAACAGGTCCAGGCGGGTACCGTCGGGCTGATCCAGCCAGGACATGTTCTCGATCACGCCGGCGATGCGCTGGTTGGTGGCCTGGGCCATCGACCCGGCGCGCTCGGCCACCTCGGCCGCAGCCAACTGCGGGGTGGTGACCACGAGCAGTTCGGCACCGGGAAGCAACTGGGCCACGGAGATCGCGATGTCACCGGTTCCCGGCGGCAGGTCCAGCAGCAATACGTCCAGGTCTCCCCAGAACACGTCCGCGAGGAATTGCTGCAGCGCCCGGTGCAGCATCGGCCCGCGCCAGACCACCGCCTTGCCCGGCTGGGTGAACATCCCGATCGAGATCACTTTGATCTCCCCGGACAAGGGAGGAAGGATCATATCGTCGACCTTGGTGGGACCGGTCTCCACCCCGAGCATGCGGGGGATGGAGAAGCCGTACACGTCCGCGTCGATCACGCCGACCTTCAGACCCTGGGCGGACATCGCCGCGGCGAGGTTGGCCGTCACCGAGGACTTGCCCACCCCACCCTTACCGGAGGCCACGGCGTAGACCCGGGTCAGGGAGTCCGGTTGGGAGAACGGGATCACCGGTTCGGCCTTGCCGCCACGCAACTTGGTGCGCAGATCGGTGCGCTCCTCGTCGGTCATGACCGTCATCTCCACGGTGCAACTGGGCACCCCGTCCAGTTTCTCCACCGCCGCGCGCACGTCCTTGGTGATCGTCTCGCGCATCGGGCAGCCCGCGATGGTCAGGGCCACCAGCACCGTGACCGCACCGGTCCCGGCGTCCACCTCGATCGAGCGGACCATGTCCAACTCGGTGATCGGACGGCGGATCTCGGGGTCCAGCACGGACCCCAGTGCGGTGCGGACTTCCTGCTCAGTGGCCATACCCCGAGTGTACGTTCGGAATCGGCGCGAATCACATCCCGTGAGCCAGACCACCGCGGCACCCGGGCCGACCCCTCAGCCAGCTCAACGGGCGGTTCCCAGCAGCCTCCTCAACCGGCCACGAGCACCTTCAAACCGGCGTCCAGCAGGGCCCGCCGGTCCTCCTCCCTGATGGTGCGGTCGGTGACCAGCCCGGTGAAGTCCGACAGGGCGTCGACGGTGGCGAACGCCCGCACCCCCACCTTGGAGGAGTCGGCCACCAACCAGGCCTGATCGGCTCTCCGGGCCATCAGGCCGTTCACCTGGGCCTCGGTGTCGTCATGGACCATCGCGCCCAGGCCGGGCTGCAGACCGTTGATTCCCACGAACGCCAGGTCCAGGTTCACCTGGTTGAGCATCAGGTCGGTGTAGGGGCCGATGAGTTCGTAGGAACGCGGCTGCACCACCCCGCCGGTGATGACCACCCGCAGGTGGGGGCGGATCAGCAGTTGGGCAGCGATGTTCACCGCGTTGGTGACCACCGTCAACGCCGGTGCGGTGTCGGTGGCGCTCAGATCGGCGCGCTGGCCCAACTCCGAGGCGATCGCGGTGCAGGTGGAGCCACCGGTCAGGCCCACCCGCGCCCCGACCGGTATCAGGTCCATCACCGCCGCTGCGATCTGCGCCTTCGCGCCGGCGTGCTGTTCGCGCTTGTACCGCAGCGGCAGGTCGTAGGCCACGGTGTGCGCCGTGGCCCCGCCTCGGGTGCGGTTGACCAATTGGCGCTCGGCCAGGGCATCCAGGTCCCGGCGTGCGGTGGCGGGGGAGACCCCGAAGGCCTCCACGATCTCCTCCACCTGCACCCGCTCGGCCTGGCCGAGCAGGTCCAGGATCGCCCCGAGGCGTTCGTCGCGGTTCATACCCGGCCGGCGATGAGCGCGATGACGGCGGCGGCCTCGGTGGTCATCGCCACCCGGCCGGCACCGAGGTAGGCGCGGGAGTCCACCAGCGCCGGATCGGCATCCAGGCACCCGCGGACGGCACCGGTGAAGGCCCGCACCAGTTGGGTGGAGACGTTGATCTTGCGCATTCCTGCTCCGATCGCGGCGGTGATGTCCGCGTCGGGCACTCCGGAGGATCCGTGCAGCACCAGGGGCACCGGCACCGCCTCGGCCAGCGCCGCCACCAGGGCGGTGTCGATGCTGGCTGTCTTGCTGGTCATCGCGTGTGAACTGCCCACTGCCACCGCCAGCGCGTCCACGCCGGTCTCGGCCACGAACCGGCCTGCTTCGTCCGGGTCGGTGCGCACTCCGGGAGCGTGCGCGCCGTCCTTGCCTCCCACCTCACCGAGCTCGGCCTCCACGAGCGCCCCGGCGGCTCCGGCGGCCCGGACCACCTGTGCGGTGGTGGCCACGTTCTGGGCGTAGGGCAGCGCCGCGCCGTCATACATCACCGAGGAGAAGCCCAGGTCCAGCGCCTGGTGGACCAGGTCCACGTCCTCGGCATGGTCCAGATGCAGCGACAGCGGCGCACCGCAGGTCCGGGCCACCGCCCGGGCGGCCGCGGCGATGGAAGCCAACGCACCGTGGTACTTCACGCAGTTCTGGGAGATCTGCAGCACCGCACCGTGACCGGCCCGTTCGGCGGCCGCGGCGATCGCCTCGGCCGATTCCAGGTGGATCACGTTCAGCGCGGGCACGGCGGTGCCCTGCGCGACGGCGTGATCGAGTAGTTCTCTGGTCGAGACCAGGCTCATCTGCTCTCCTCAGAATTCGCAGGCCCGGCGACCCGGTCGATGATGATCTGCTCGGTCAGCGGCGCCGGGTCGGCGATGCTGCCGGCGGTAGGGGTCAGCACGGCGGCCGCGGACCAAGCGGTCGCGGTGCGCAGAGTCTGTGGAAGGGAGGCCCCCTCCAGCGCCGACCCGTGCCGGGCCAGCCCGACGGCGATGGCGGCGACCGCGGCGTCCCCGGCTCCGGTGGGGTTGCCCGACAGGGGCTGTGGCAACCGGGCATGCCAGATCGGGCCCGCTGCGGTGGCCGCGAGCATCCCCCCGGCGCCCAGGGATGCGAACACAGCCGCACCGCTGCGCTCGGCCAGCGACCGTGCCGCGACCGGTGGCTCTGCCGGGCCGGCGATCTCGCGCAGTTCGTCCTGGTTCGGTTTGAGCACGTCGGCGCCGGCCTCGACGGCAGCCAGCAGCGCCGGGCCGGAGGTGTCCACGATCACCGGTACTGCGGCAGCCCGGGCCAGGGCGATCACGCGCGGGATGAGGTCGGCCGGGGCCCCGGCGGGGACCGAGCCGGAGCACACCAGCACCCGCGCCCCCGTCAGGGCCGTGGCGGTGGCCTGCAGGAGTTCATCGAGTTCCGCAGCCGTGGGGCTGTGCCCGGCCTCGTTCAAGGGGGTGGTGTGTTCGGGAGTGACCAGGGTGATGGTGCGCCGGGTTGGTTCCTGCACCGGGAGAAGTTGGTGGTCGATTCCCGCCCGGTCCAGGTCGGCGCGGAACTCTGCGCCGGTGGTCCCGCCGACCGGGGCCATGGCCCGGGTGCGGTAGCCCTGCTCGGTCAGTACCCGGGCCACGTTCACCCCTTTACCGCCGGCCCGTTGCTGGCCTTGGGGTACCCGGTGGCTGGTCCCCAGGGTCAGCGTCGGCAGGGTGTAGGTCAGGTCGATCGCCGGGTTCAGCGTCAGGGTGAGGATCATCGGCGCACCTCGGTCGTCCCCTCGGGCGCCGAGGGACCGACGGCCTGGGGCCGGGGTACGGCCCCGGCGGCGCGGCGGGCCAGGACACCGGCGCCGACCAGGCCCGCGCTGGTGCCCAGGGTGCTCAGGCGCAGGCCGGGGCGGCGTTGCACGGTCAGGATCGCTTCCAGGCGGCGGCGGACCGGGCTCAGCAGTGCGTCACCGGCGCGGGAGAGCCCGCCGCCGATCACCACCACCTGCGGTGCCAGCACCGCCGCCACCTGGGCGACCGCCAGGGCCAGGGCGTCGGTGGCCTCGGACCAGACCGCCCGGGCGGTGGCATCGCCACTGCGGGCTGCGGCAAGGACCTCCCGGGCGCCGGGCACCGCGGTGCCCGAGCGAGCGGTGTAGCGGCGGGCGATCGCTCCGGCCGAGGCGATCGCCTCAAGGCAGCCTCGTCCGCCGCACACACACGCCTCGCCATCGGGCACGACCGGGGAGTGACCGATCTCGCCGGCGAACCCGCCACCACGGATGGCGTGCCCCCCGGAGAACAGCGCTGCGGCGATCCCGGTGCCCACCACGATCACGGCGGCGTCGCGCGCCCCGATCGCGGCTCCGTAGGTGACCTCGGCAAGACCTGCGGTGGCCACGTCGTGGCCCAGGGCGGCGGGCAGGCCGGTGCGCTCGGCCAGCATCGCCGCGAACGGAACCCGGTCCCAACCCATGTTGGAAGCGAGCACCGCCACCTGGGCCTCGTCGTCGACGATCCCGGGCACCACCAGGGCGGACCCGACCAGATCGGGATGGCGGGTGTGCATCCGTTGGACATGCCGGGCGCCCAGATCCAGCACGCCCGCGACGATGTCCGGACGATGCGGGGTAGGGACGGTCTCGGTGTCGGTGAGGGACCCGTCCGGACGCACCAGGCCGGTCTTGGTGTCGGTCCCACCCACATCGATCACGGCAACCGGGCCGATGGGAGCCTCCGCTGTGGTCATGGCGTGCTCGGTCAGTCGTCGAGAATGACCGAACGGGTCAGGCCCCGGGGCTGGTCCGCGTCCAGGTTCAACAGGCGGGCCCGCTCCAGGGCCACCCGTTGCGCCAACACCAGGTCGGCGAGGGGGTCGAGCGACTCATCGGCCAGGAACGTGGCACCGGTTCCCTCAACCTGCTCGCGCAGACCCTGCGGTGCTGCGCCGAAGTTCCAGGTCAGACGGTTCGGTCCGGCGATCGCCACCGGGCCGTGCCGGTAGTCCATCGCCGGGTAGGACTCGGTCCAGGCTTGGGAGGCCTCGCGGTTCTTCAGCGCAGCCTCGTGGGCCAGTCCGATCGTCCAGCCCGATCCCAGGAAGGTGATCTGCTCAGCGCTGAGGCCGGCGTCCGGCAGCGGTGCGTCCAGGGCTTTGCCGCAGTCGGTGATCGAGGATGACAGGTCCACGCCCAGGCTCGCCCGCAGCAGGCTCAGCGCGGTGGTGGCGAAGCGGGTCTGCACCACGGACTGCTCGTCGGCGAAGCCCAGGTCGATGACGTCATCGGTCATCGAGGGCAGCGGGGTGGACGGGTCGGCCACGATGCTCAGCGTGCGGGCGCGGCCGCGCACCGGCTCCAGCGCCTCGATCACCTCGGTGGTGGTGCCGGACCGGGACAGCCCGATCACCACGTCGTAGTCACGGTGCAACGGTGCCTCGGTGGCCTGCCAGGCATCGGTCAACCCGGCGCCGGAGGCTTCCCGGAGCGCGGCGTAGGACTGGGCCATGAACCAGGAGGTACCGCACCCGATGATGGCGACCTTCTCGCCGTGCTCCGGCAGCGGGGCGGCTGCGGCGAGTTCGCCGGCCCGACGCCACATCTGCGGTTGGCTGCGAAGCTCGGCTTCCATCTGCGCGCCGAGTGCCCCCGGGCGGTCGTGACTGGTCATCGGTGCTCCTCCTGAGTGGTCGACGGCACCAGTGTGACACAAGATGCAGGTTAGGTGCCTGCTGCAATCATTATGAGTCACTCCCAGGGGCTTGCCCGTGACCGCACGCAGCACAACCGGGGTTCGCGGCCACGGTAGTGCCACGGTCGGCCTGCAATTCCTCCAGCAGCGTGCGCAGTTCCCCGCGCAGGAAGTCGCGCGTGGCAACCTGACTCATCGCCATCCGGAGCGAGGCCACCTCCCGGGTGAGGTACTCGGTGTCGGCGAGGTTGCGCTCGGCGCGCTGGCGGTCGTGTTCGAAACTGACCCGGTCGCGGTCGGCCTGACGATCCTGGGCGAGCAGGATCAAGGGCGCGGAGTAGGAGGCCTGGATCGACAGCATCAGCGTGAGCAGCGTGAAGTTCAGGGCCCGTGGGTCGAACTGTGCGGCCTCGGGCATCAGGGTGTTCCACAACAGCCAGGCCGCGCAGAACACCGTCAGGTAGAGCAGGAACCGGGGGGTGCCGATGAACTTGGCGATCGCCTCGGCGATGCGCCCGAAGGCGTCCCGGTCGGCGCTCCGGCGCGGCAGCAGCCGCCGTCGGGTGGTACGAGGGGTGTCCAAGCGGTCAACTGTCATATCGGGTCGCCTCCATGGCGGCATCGATCACGGCTTCGTCCACGTCGCGCCAATCCTCCGGGAGGGTCTTGTCGAGGACGTCGTCGACGCTGACAGCGCCCAGCAGGTGACCTTCGTCGTCGGTCACCGGCAGCGCGGTCAGGTTGTAGGTGGCCATCAGGCGCATCACGGTGCCGTGCTTGTCATCGGCTCCCAGCGCCTCGATGTCGGTGTCCAGAATGGTGCCGATCGCCTGGTGCGGCGGTTCGCGCAGCAGCCGCTGCAGGTGCACCACGCCCAGCAGTTTGCCGGTCGGGGTCTCCAACGGCGGGCGCACCACGAAGATCATCGCCGCCAGCGCCGGGGTGACGTCCTGATTGCGGGCGTGCGCCAGGGCGGTGGCGGCACTGGCCTCGGGCGGCAGGATGATCGGTTCGGTCGTCATCAGGCCGCCGGCGGTGTGCTCGTCGTAGGCGAGCAGCCGGCGGATGTCCGCGGCCTCCTCCGGGTCCATCCGACCCAGGAGCAACCCGGCCAGCGCGCCGGGCAACTCGTTGTACAGGTCGGTGGCGTCATCGGGTTGCATGGACTCCAGCACCCGGGCGGCCCGGTCGGTGGGCAGGGCGGTCACGATCGAGACCCGGTCGTCGGTGCCCAGTTCCGCCAACACGTCGGCCAGCCGCTCATCGGGCAACTCGGCGGCTACCTGCAGGCGTCGGGTATCGGGTAGCCCCGAGAGCACATCGGCCAGGTCGGCGGCCTTCAGGTCATCCATGGTGGCCAGCAGTGCCGCCGCGCCCTGGGCGTTGCCGGTGCCGGCCAGACCGGTGACGTCGCCGACGTCCACCAGCAGCGTCTCCCCGCGCCTGAACATCCCGGTAGCGGTCCGGCGCACGAACAACTGGGTGGCCAGCCACTCCCGCTTGCGCTGTGCCAGGGCCACGTCCTGAACGGTGACGGTGCCGGAGCCGTCCCGCAACCGCAGCCGCCGGTCCAGCAGTTCGCCCATCACCAGCGTCTCGGCACTGCGTTGTTCGAACCGGCGCATGTTCACCAGCCCGGTGGTGATCACCGCGCCGGAGTCGATCGCGGTCACCCGGGTGAAGGGCAGGAACACCCGACGGCGGCCACGCACCTCGATCACCATGCCCACCGCCCGCGGTGGTCCCTTCAACCGGATGATGACGACGACGTCGTGTACCCGCCCGACCTTGTCGCCCATCGGGTCGAACACGGAGGTGCCGGCCAGGCGGGCGACGAAGATGCGGCTCGGGGCGCGGCTCACGCCGCAAGAGTAGTTGGTCACGGTGGCGAGGCTGGGGAACAATGGGGGGATGGCCGCCTTCTCGAACGCCCGCACCGCTCCCAACGCGCAACCGCGCGGTGAGCAGATCGCCAGTTATGACACCTACGCCGAGGCACAGCGGGCGGTGGACTTCCTGTCCGACAAGGAGTTCGCGGTCAAGGCCGTGACCATCGTGGGTACCGACCTGAAGATGGTCGAGCGCATCACCGGACGGTTGAACTACCCCCGCGCGGCACTGTCCGGGGCGGCCTCGGGTGCCTGGTTCGGGTTGTTCGTCGGGTTGGTGCTGGCGCTCATCGGGGGTGGGAACCTGCTGAACACGCTGTTGTTCGCGCTGCTCATCGGTGCCGGGTTCGGGATGATGTTCGGTGTGATCGCCTACGCCCTGACCGGCGGTAAGCGTGATTTCACCTCCTCCTCCCAGGTGGTGGCCTCCTCGTTCGCGTTGCTGTGCCTGCCCGAGAGTGCCGGTCAGGCCCGTCGGCTGCTGCGCGAGCTCAACGGCGGCAACGTGAGCCCGGGGCTCACCCCGCATGCCACCCCGGCGGCCCCCGAGGCGGACCGCACCGCCGCGTTCCGCCGGCCCAGTGCGCCTGCGGAGCAGCCGCCCGCCCCTCAGCAGCCCTCCAACCCAGAACAGGCGCCCACAGTTCAGCAGCCTGCCGCGGGTGGGCAGCCGACGCAGCCCGCGGGGGAGGGGCAGGGGGAGGGACCCCCGGGCCAGCGCTGAGGATGAGCCGGAGTCCAGGCGGGACTCAGGGGCGCGCCCGCCGGCTGCGCCGCAGCCCGATGAGCAACGCGAGCCCCCAGAGCACGAACAGCGGACCCCACAGGTAGGCGTGGCCCTGCTGGGCCTCGATGTTCACCACACCCTGCGGGACGACCCACCCGGCCAGGACCGCGCCGGAGACGATGACGTTCAGGAGGCCGTAGACCACCAGGGCGGCACCGCCGGCCCAGGCCAGGAACCGCCACAGACCAAGCCCGGGCAGCACGCCGCGCTGGGCCAGCAGCGGTACCCAGGCCGCGATCAGTTTGACCGCTGCCACCGCCCACAGTCCCAGCGTGACCTGCACGGACGGCTCCGCGGCGGCGTCCACGGCCCACTGGCCCACGCTGGCCAGCATCCACGTACCGCCGAGCGCCCAGTACACACTCCATCCGCCGTGCACGGTGCCCAGCACCGCCGCGATCCAGAACCAGCCCATGGGAGGCCACTATCGCGCCTGTGGCCGGCCGGGCGCCAGCAGATTCTCCCGGCCGTGCCGAGCACGCAGGCCCCGCGGACTTTGCCGCGCGCGCCGCACGCGGCCGGGACGCACGCAGCCGGACCGCACGCAGCCGCGGCGCCTTCAGCCGCGCAGTGCGGCCATCCAGGCCTCGACGTCGTCGGGCTCGCGAGGCAGCGCCGCGGAGAGGTTCTCCACGCCGTCGGCGGTGACCAGGATGTCATCCTCGATCCGCACCCCGATCCCGCGGTACTCCTCCGGGACGGTGAGGTCGTCGGTCTTGAAGTACAGGCCAGGTTCGATGGTGAAGATCATCCCGGGCCTGAGTTCGGCGTCCAGGTACATCTCCCGGCGGGCCTGGGCGCAGTCGTGCACATCCAGGCCCAGGTGGTGGGAGGTGCCATGCGGCATCCACCGGCGGTGCTGCTGGCCCTCGGGGCTCAGGCTGGTGGCGGCGTCCACCGGCAGCAGGCCCCACTCCTGCAGGCGGGTGGCGAGCACCTCCATGGCGGCGGCGTGCACATCGCGGAACCTCAGCCCCGGGCGAGCGCTGGCGAAGGCGTGGTCGGCGGCATCCAGCACCGCGGTGTACACCTTGCGCTGGATGTCGGTGAAGGTCCCGTCCACCGGCAGGGTGCGGGTGATGTCGGCGGTGTACAGGGAGTCGACCTCGACCCCGGCGTCCACCAGCACCAGCTCCCCGGCGCGCACCTGTCCGTCGTTGCGGATCCAATGCAGGGTGGTGGCATGGTTCCCGGCGGCGGAGATGGTGTCATAGCCGATCCCGTTGCCGTGCTCACGGGCGCGGGCGAAGAAGGCGCCCTCGATCACCCGCTCACCGCGGGGATGCCCGACGGCGCGGGGCAGGGACCGTGCCACCTCGCCGAAGGCGTCGATCGAGGCGTCCACGGCCTGGCGCATCTGCTCGATCTCCCAGTCGTCCTTGGTCAGACGCAACTCGCTGAGCACCTCGGCCAGGGCCTCATCGGCCTGCTGGGCCTCCTCGGTGCTCATCTGGGTGCGCAGTTCCTGCACCCGCGCTTGCACCGCGGCGTCCGCACCGGGCACCACCCGGATGGTGATCTGGCCGGCGTCCTTACCGATCGCATCGTCCAGGGAGTCCACGTGCGCACACGCCAGACCGGTGCGAGCCTCGATGTCGGCCAGACCGGGGCGGCGCCCGATCCAGAACTCCCCGTAGCGGGCGTCGGCGTAGAACTCCTCCGAGTCCCGCCCGCCCTGGGGGCGGAAGTACAGCGTGGCCTCGTGGGCGCCCTCGTCCTGCGGTTCGAGCACCAGCACCGCCCCCGGCTCCTCGTCGGTGCCCAGGCCGGTCAGGTGCGCGAAGGCGCTGTGCGGGCGGAACCGGTAGTCGGTGTCATTGGAGCGCACCTTGAGGTCCCCGGCCGGGATCACCAGCCGTTCGCCGGGGAAGGCCGCGCTCAGGGCGGCCCGACGGGCCGGGGTGTAGTCGGCCACCTGCTCGCGGGCCGGGGGCTGTTCCTCGCGCGGGGCCCAGCCGGAGGCGATGAAGTCCCGGAAGGCGGCGGAGGTGGGCCGCTGCGAACGGTTCGAGCCGCGGCTGGACACGTCCTGCTTGCCGGTCTGCTCGGTTTCCGGGGCGTTCTGATCGGTGGTGGAAGAGGTGCTCGTCATGCCTGCCATCGTCTCACGCACGGTGCGGGGGTGGGCGGCAGCATCCGCACCACCGGTAACCTTCCCCTTCCCCGGTGGTGCAACCGGGGCGCGAACCGGATGAGCCGAGTGAGGCGGTGGTGCCGATGGGCACCGTGACACCCGATGGCCGATCCGGTGCGGTCCCACACTCATCCGTTCGCACCGCGGCAGCCTTGCAACGGAGTCTCGCTGCTGCCGGGGTTCGCACCGTCGTCGGGGGTTCTGCCCTGCTGGCCTCCCTCGGGTTGACCGATCGGGTGCGTGACTGGGACCTGATCACCGACATGGCGCCGGAGCCGGCGCAACGGGCGCTGGCGGACCTGGGTCACCGGTACCGCAGGCTCGGCCCGAGCGATGTCTTCAGCAGCGCGGCCGCCTACTGCTTCGAGGTCAACGGTGTGAGCATCGACTTGATCGTGCGGTTCGCGATCAACACCGCCACCGGCCCGGTCCGGATCCCGGCCACGCCCGGGGCCACCTGGCGGGGCCTGACGATGGCCCGGCCGCACGACTGGGCCCTGGCCTATGCGCTGATGGGCAGACCGGAGCAGGCGGCCGCGCTCACCCGTCTCATCGAGAACAGGTGAACGGTCAGGTCCCGCCCGGCCCCCACCTGGCCGGGTGCACTCGCCATGGGCTGAGCTCAGGGTGCCTGCGCGGCTAGCCTGGCCGGGTGCGCATCGACCTTCATACCCACAGCCATCACTCCGATGGCACCGACTCCCCGGCCGTGCTCATGGTTAAAGCCGCAGCCGGAGGACTGGACGTGGTCGCCCTGACCGATCACGACACCACCGCCGGATGGGATGAAGCGGCCGACCAGGTCGCTCGAACCGGGGTTGCGCTGGTACCGGGGGCGGAACTGTCGTGCATGGTCGCCGGTGTCAGCGTGCACCTGCTCAGCCTGTTGCACGCCGACGACGACGCCGCTCTCTCCGGTGAGATGGAGCATGCCCGCACCTCCCGGGACGCCCGCGCCCGGGAGATGGTGCGGCGCATCGCCGAGGACTACCCGCTGACCTGGGCCGATGTGCAGGACCAAGCCGGTCCGGACGCCACGATCGGTCGACCGCACATCGCTGATGCCCTGGTCGCCCGCGGCCACGTGCCGGACCGGTCGGCCGCGTTCGAGAACATCGTAGCCACCGGCGGGCCCTACTACGTGGGCCATTACGCCCAAGAGGCACGGGCCGCCATCGGCCGGGTCCGCGCCGCCGGCGGGGTGCCGATCCTGGCCCACCCCCGCGCCGCCGCCCGGGGCCGCACGATCGGCGATGCCGTGATCGCCGACCTGGCCGATGCCGGAATGGCCGCCCTGGAGGTGGACCACCGCGACCACACCGAGGCCGACCGGGCTCATCTGCGCGGCCTGGCCCGGGAACTGGACCTGCTGGTCACCGGCGCCAGCGACTACCACGGCACCGGCAAGCACAACCGGCTCGGGGAGCACACCACGAGCCCGGAGGTGCTGGAGGCGATCGAGGCCGAGGCGCGCGGCCGCATCATCCGGCCCTCGGACACCTGACTCACCCGCTCGCCCCGGTCCCGGGCTTTCCCAGGAGTCCGCCTCATCACTGGAATACCAGTCCCCACGGTCGAGGTACCCGTTCCGCTCCGGGAACTGCCCGGCCTTGTGGCGGCGTGTGGCTGGACGATGATGCGTCGGGCCCGAGTCGGTGACTCCCCGATGTCACGACGACGGGTGCAGTGTCGCCGGCTACGGCGCGCAGATCGCCGAACCTCTGGAGGACGCGCGTGCGGTCACGGCGAACGAACTCGACCAGGTCATGGAGTCCGAGGGTCTCCAGGCCGACGAAATCCGTGAGGAGGAGTTCATCATCTCCGGTGGGGTGAGCGAGGAGTACGACACTCTTCTGCCGTTCATGGTCGCCGACGGGCACAACGATGACGGTGGCGAGGTGAGGATTGCCTCGCGCGCTGGTTCCCGGGTCCACTACAGCGGTGACGTGACCACAGATCTCCTCCACCTGCGATTGGCCTGCCCCGGGTCGATCCAGGAACGCGTATGGGATGAGGGGCTCGCCGGACTACGTCCAGGCATGTCGACTGACGGAGTCACCCCCGATGACCCGTGGGGGTCCTGACGCGGTCGTCGAGGCCTGCCGCGTCAGGACTGTGCCGACCCCGAACCGGCGGAGCCGGAGGAGTTGTCCCGACGACGACGGCGCCGCCGGCGACGCTGTCCCTCGCCGGTGCCGGGCTGCTCCGAGCGCGTTCCCGCGCCGTTGCTCCGCCCGCCGGACCCTTGGCCGGATGAGCCGCTGCGGCCACCGCCCTCACGCCGTCGTCCGCCCTGACGGGAGCCGTCCCCCCGGCCCCCCTGACGGTCGCGGCCGCCGCCGTCACGCCGTCGTCCGCCACCACCGCCACCACCGGAGGTGGTCCGGGTGCCGGTCTCGCCGATGTCCTCGAGCTGCTCGGCGTCCAGTCCGGCGCGGGTCCGCTCACCTCGAGGGAGTCGGCCCCGGGTGCCTTCGGGGATGTCCAGGTCGGAGTACAGGTGCGGAGAGGAGGAGTACGTCTCGATGGGCTCGCCGCGGTTCAGTTCCAGTCCCTTGTCGATCAGGGACCAGCGCGGCAGGTCGTCCCAGTCGACGAAGGTCACCGCGATGCCGGTGTTGCCGGCCCGCCCGGTGCGGCCGATCCGGTGCAGGTAGATCCGTTCGTCCTCGGGGCACTGGTAGTTGACCACGTGCGTGATGTCGTCCACGTCGATGCCGCGGGCGGCCACGTCGGTGGCGACCAGCACGTCGATCTTGCCGTTCCGGAAGGCCCGGAGCGCCTGCTCCCGGGCTCCCTGGCCCAGGTCGCCGTGGATCGCGCCGGAGGCGAACCCGCGCTCGGCCAGGTCGTCGGCCACTCGGGCGGCGGTGCGTTTGGTGCGGGCGAAGACCAGTGTCAGCCCGCGGCCCCTGGCCTGCAGGATCCGGGCCAGGACCTCCACCTTGTCCATCGCGTGGGCGCGGTAGATGAACTGGCTGATCGCCTTCAGGGTGACGCCGTCGTCGTCGGGGTCCTGGGCGCGGATGTGCGTGGGCCGGTTCATGTACCGGCGGGCCATGGTGACCACGGGCCCGGGCATGGTGGCCGAGAACAGCATCGTGTGGCGGCTGGCCGCCGTGCGCGACAACAGCGTCTCCACATCGGGCAGGAAGCCCAGGTCGAGCATCTCGTCGGCCTCGTCCAGCACCAGCGTGCGCACCCGGGACAGGTCCAGGTGACCCTGCTTGAGCAGGTCGATCATCCGGCCCGGGGTGCCCACGATCACCTCGGTGCCCCTGGTCAGGGCCTCGATCTGGGGCTCGTACGCCCGGCCGCCGTAGACCTGGGTGATGCGCACGGTGCGGCGCCGGGAGGCGGTCACCAGGTCGCCGGCGACCTGCACCGCCAGTTCACGGGTCGGGGCGATCACCACGGCCTGGGGCTTGCCCGGGTCCGCCAGCGCGTCCCAACCCTCCTCGTCGGGGCCCACCACGGCCTCCAGCAGCGGGATACCGAAACCGAGGGTCTTGCCGGTACCGGTCTTGGCCTGGCCGATGATGTCGTGCCCGGCCAGGGCCACCGGCAGGGTGAGGGACTGGATCGGGAAGGGGTGGGTGATGCCCACGTCGGCCAGGGCGCCCACGATCGGTTCGGAGACGCCGAAGTCGGCGAAGGACTTGGCCGCCTCGGCGGGGGTTTCGGGTGCCGCGGGGGCCTCGATGGTCTCATCGACCACCTCGGCCAGGGCGGCGTCATCGACAGCGGGGCTCTGAGCGCCCGCCTCGGTGAGGGTTTCGTTCTGCATCAGGGTTCACCTGTTCGCGTCATGGCGACGTCATGAGCCGTTCACGCGCGCGGCGGTCGTCACCGTAAGGGGCAGCCGATCGCGAAATGAACGTGCCGGCAACGGGGCCGGCGTGCAGGTGCGTGTACCGAACTGTCGTTACGACCGGGCAACCTGGTACATCCACACTGTATCGCGAAGGTGCGGACACCGTCTGCAACGTGACCAATCCCACCGCCGGCAGGCCGGTGGCGTCGCGGGGGTTCGTCCCCGTTCAGCCCGGGAGTTCGTGCGCGGCCAGCCGGTCCAGACCCTCATCGATGCTGACCCCGGGCCGCCAGTTGAGCACCTGCTGGGTGTGGCGTTGGTCGAACCAGTGCGCGGTGGAGAGTTGTTCGGCCAGGAAACGGGTCATCGGCGGCTCATCGGGTCCGGGACGCACCGCCCAGAGGGCCTCGACCACACCCCCGGCCATCCGGGCCAGGGCGGCGGGTACCCGCCACGTCGGCACCGGCGCCCCGGCCGCACGGCAGATACCGGCGAGCAGGTCACCCACCGGTCGTGGTTCGGCGTTGGTCACCACCAACGCCTGCCCGTGGGCGTGTTCGGCGCGCTCCAGCGCCGCCACCAGTGCGTCTGCGGCGTTGTCGACGTACAGGGAGTCGATCAGCGCCGCACCATGGTCCAGCAGGGGTAGCCGCCGGGCCCGGGCCCGCGCCACGATCCGGGCGACCAGTTGGGTGTCACCGGGCCCCCACACCAGATGCGGCCGCAGCGCCACCACGGCGAAGCCCGGCTGGTCCGCCGCGAGCGCCAGCTGTTCGGCGGCCGCCTTCGTGCGCGCGTAGTGACCCCGGGCGCGCTCCGGCTCGGCGGCTCCGGCTGCCACCCCGATGAGCGGATCCCCGGTGTGGGCCACGGACGGCGTGGACACCTGCACGAAGCGGTGCACGCCGGCCTGTCGGGCGGCATGCAGGAGTGCGCGAGTGCCCTCGATGTTCACCTGTTCGTACTCGGCGCGTGGTCCGCTGACCGAGACCTTCGCGGCGAGGTGCACGACGGCGTCGCATCCCTGGACGGCACGGGTGAGCGCGGTATGCGCACCGGAGCCGGTGAGCGAACCCCGGATGTCCGTGGCACCGGCGACCCCGGCCGGTCGCCGCTGGAAGGTGCGCACCTGGTGGCCGGCCGCCACCAGGTGCTCGGCGGTGCGACGACCGAGCATGCCGCTGGCACCGGTGACCAGCACCCGCATACGGGCGGTCACGGCGCCTGCATCCTTCCGCCGGCCAGCGCGCGCTCGGCCCACTGAGCCAGCCGGGCGCGGTCGACCTTGGCGTTGTGCCGCACGTCGGTGGGCAGTTCCGGTACCCGCAGCACAGCGGCCACGGTCAGGCCGCATCGGGCGCGCACCGCCTGGCGCACAACCCGCGTCAGGCCCGGGGTGGCCAGGGCGGGGGCGGCGCCGGCGTGCCGATCGATCTGCGGATCGGTCTCCAGGACGACGACGACGTGCTGGGTGCCCGCGGGACCGACACCGACGGCGGCCGCCCGTTGCACCCCCCGGATCTGCTGCGCGGCGTGCTCGATGGCCACCGGGGTCACCACGCCCCCGGCAGTACGAATGATGTGGGCCAGGCGACCCTCGATCCATAGCCGGCCGCGTGCGTCCAGGTGCCCGACATCCCCGGTGCGGTGCCAGCCGGCATGGTCGGCGCCGGCGGCCTGGGTGGCCCACAACTGGTCGTAGGTGCGCTTCAGGTGGGCTGCGGTGACCAGCACCTCACCGGTGATGCCCGGTGCGGTGGTGGCATCGCCGGTGGCGGCGCCGTCGTCGTCCAAGGGAATGATCCGGGCCAGCGCCCCCGGGACGGGGTGGCCCACACAGCTGCCGCCACCGGCACCGGTGACGCCGGCCGCCTCGTCCTCGGCAGCGGCTTGCAGACCGGTCAGGTCGATGTCGGTGAGGGGGAGCACCTCCGTCATGCCGTAGGGGGTGTGGGCCGAGGCATTGGGCATGATGCGACCGACCTGCGCGAGCAACTCGGGGGCGATCGGCGCACCGGCGGACAAGAACAGTTCCACCCCGGCCAGGGCACTGCGGTGCGTTTCGGTGAGGTCGGCAGCGGTGCGGAGCACGTTCGTCAAGGCGGCCGGGGAGGTGAAGACCGCGGTCGCGTCGCTGGCGGCGACGGCGTCGGCCAGCGCGGCGGCGGTGAGCGTGGCCGGGGCGACCACGTCCATGTCCGGGGTGATCGCCGCGGAACCGAGCGCGGTACCGATCAGGGCGAAGGGGGCGAATCCGACCACGAACGCCGAGCCCGGCCCCAGGTCATAGGTGGTGGCGAGCGCATCGCGCATGGCCGCCAGCCGGCGGTGGGTGTAGGTCACGCCCTTGGCCGGTCCGGTGGATCCGGAGGTGAACAGGATCGCCGCATCATCCTCCGGGTCCGGCTCAGCGGGCAGCGTGCCTCCGTGCTGCTCGATGCCCGCCCCGCGGGCGATCAGGTCGGCCAGGCCGGTGCGGGCACCGAGGGCTCGGTGCCGTGGTGTGGTGTGCCCGGTGGCGACCCGCCGGCCGGGCCACCCCAGCAGCCGTGCGCCGGTCAGGGCGCGGTCGACTCCGATGAGCCACTGCGGGCCGGCGCCGCGCAGGGCGCGGCTGATACCGCGCAGGCCCAGGCCCTGGTCGGCGAGCACGGCGACGGCTCCCAGACGCAGGCACGCGAACAGTGCGGTGGTCAGGTCCACACCCGGAGTGATGAGCAGGCTCACCCGCTGACCGGGGCGCACCCCGAGGTCGGCCAGTCCCAGCGCCAGGTGGCGCACCCTGGTCGCCAACTCCTGCCAGGTCACCGTCTCGGTACCGGCCCGGGACAGGGCCAGGACCGCGGGCTCGGCGTCCTGGCCCCGTTCGTCCAGGACCGCGGTGAGGCGGCGGAGCCGGGGCGGGGCGGCGTCAGCGCTGCCGTCCGCGGCGGCGTTGTTCCCGGCCGCCGTGTGGCGCGTGGGGGCGCCGGTACCGGTCTCGGTGGGGCCGGTGCTGGTGGCGGGTAGGCGTTCGGCGAGCCAGCGAACCACGGTGCCGGCCACATCGGCGTCCTCGGGCAGCAGATGCCCGGCCCCTTCGAACCGGTGCACGTCGGCCTGGGGCAGCCGGGCGCGCAGGTCGCGCAGGTACCGCTCGGCGAAGACCGGATCTCGCGGCCCCCACAGCAGCAGCGCCGGGACGGTGAGCGCTGCGGTTCCGGCGGCGATCGTGGTCAACGCGTCGTGGGAGGGATGGCGGGGGTCCGCCGGGATGTCTGCGACGAAGTCGGCGATCGCGTGCCGGTCCCGGGCGTTGGCGTAGGGCGCGAGGTAGGCACCGGTGACCTCCTCGGGGAGCGTGCGCTGGGCCAGGGCAAGGGTGGCGCGCAGGAAGGTGCGGGTGCCGCGGGTGGCCCAACGATGAATGGCCGGGTGGCCCGCCAGGCGCAGCAGGGCGGGGATCGTGCTCGCCTCGTGGTCGTGATGGATGGCGGTGTTCGTCAGGACGACCCCGGCCAGCAGATCGGGGTGCCGGGTCGCCCAGCCGAGGGAGACCACCCCGCCCCAGTCGTGACCGACCGTCACCACCGGTCCGGCCAGTCCCAGGTGGTCGGTGAGGGCACCGAGTTCACTCACCCGGTCGGCCAGTCGGCGCATGCGCCCATCGCGCTGGGACCAACCCATCCCCAGCTGGTCCACCGCCACCACGCGCCACCCGGCGCCGGCTCCCGAGGTGAGCAGTTCGCGCCACAGGTAGGACCACGTCGGGTTCCCGTGCACGGCCAGCAGCGTGCCGCGCGCGGGTCCGCCCAGGTCGGCGATGTTGTCCAGCACGTGCCAGGTCACCGGCGAGGTTGCTGCGGTGCCGGGCACGGTGATGTGCCTGCTCCACCCCGGGGCGATACCGCGCAGGTCCGAGATGCTCACCACCGCAGCTCGAGCATGGCGGTGTTCAGGCCGGATCCCACACCCATGCACAGCACCCGGTCACCGGGAGCGAGGTCGGCGGCCTGCGCGGCCAGGGTCATCGGTAGCGAGGCCGGTCCGACGTTCCCCCAGTGGTTGAACGTGATCGGCACCCGCTCGGCCGGCAGCTCGATGGCGTCGATGATCGCCTGCGTGTACGGGGTGGAGATCTGGTGGGTGATGTACCGGTCCATCCCGTCCCACTGGAAACCGGCCCCGTTGTTGGCCTCCTCCCAGGCGGCCACCACCAGCGGCAGTCCACCCTCGAGCAGGCCCTTGGTGTCGGTGAACATCCCTTCCAGGTTGCCCACGCACAGGCCATGGTGCTCGGTGGCGGCGCGGCTGACTCCACCGACGATGCGATGGCCGTTCGGATGCAGGTCGGTACGGCCAAGAACCGCCGCCGCCGCTCCGGAGCCCAGGGTGAGGGAGGCGAACTCGCGGCGGTAGTCCTCCCGGGTGGCCTCCGGCCGCCCGAGCCGGGCCAGGGTCCGCTCCTGGGTGGCGCGGGTGTCCTCGCTGTTGACGATGACGGCGTAGTCGATCTGGCCGGCGTCGATCATGGTCGCCGCGAGCATCATGCCGTTGACGAAACCGAGGCAGGCGTTGGCGATGTCGAAGTTCATCGCCGAGGACGGCAGCGACAACTCGTGATGCACCCGTACCGCGACCGAGGGCTCCAACTGCGTGCGGGTCACCGAGGTGTTCACGAGCAATCCCACCCCGGCCGGGTCGACACCGGCTTCAGCGATCGCCTTGGCGCCCGCTTCGATCGCCGGGTCGTCGAATCTGGTTCCCTCCTCCCACCAGCGCCGCTCGGTCACGCCGGAGATCCGCTCCAGCATGTTGTCCGGAAGTCGCAACCGCTTACGGGTGGTCGCCAGGTGTTGCTCGAAGCGGGCGGAGGGTATCCGCACCGGTGCTTCGATATGGGTCACCGACAACACGGAGGTGTTGCGGTATCGGAAGTTCGCGTTCTTGCCTGTCACGACTTGAACCTAACTGCTCAAGCACCGGCGCGCTCGCAGGGATCGGTCAGCGGCACCGTGCGGTCACTGTCGTCGACCGTCTCAGAGGGTGCCGAAGCCCACCTTGCGCTGCTCGTCGCCGCCGAACTCCACGAAACCGAGCGCGGCCACCGGCACGATCACCCGGCGGCCCTTGCTGGTGGTCAGGTCCAGGGCCGCGCCCGGGTCGCTCTCGGCCTTTGTGAGGGCCTTGTGCACGGATTCGGCCACTTCCTCGGCATCCTCCGACACGTCCAGGGTCAACTCTCGTGCCACGTTCCTGACTCCGATCGTGATCTCCACGTGTCCTCCTTCTGTGCGGGTCGGCCTGAACTTCCCCCATCGTAGGCGCCACCGGGCCCGGCGGTGACCGCAGCACGGTGACGGTGGCGACCACGGGAGGGGGTGCGCCGAAGGTGTCCGAGCACACCCCGGGGTCGAGACTTCGACGAAGGTTTGCCAGTATGGAGGTCATGCGTCGAGCGATCATCGTCCTCTGCGCCCTGCTGGGCGCAGTGCTGCTCGGTGCCCAGTCGCAGTCGATCGGGGCCGCACTGGTCGACGAACCCGACCCCTGGCCGACCCCGAGCGGCGATCCGGGGGGACCCGATGGGGTGTACGGGCCCAGGTTGCCCGCCCTCGAGGATCGGCTGCGTCCCGGCGACGCCTCGGCCGGGCTGCTCAGCCGGGTGGTACCCCAGTCCGGATCCGGCGAGTTCGATGCCGCCCGGATCGCCGAGGAGGTTCCGGAGGACGCCGTCGAGGAGTCCGTCGATGTGCTGACGGTCGACATCGAGGTGGAGCGTGACCTGGCCATCGACCTCGAGCGGTTCGCCGACTTCGTGGTGACCACCCTGAACGACGAGCGCGGCTGGTCGGCGCAGATGGACGTCGCCTTCGCCCACGCCGGCGCCGGGACCGAGGCGGACCTACTTGTGCGGCTCGCCACCCCCGACACGGTCGATGACCTGTGCGACCCGTTGCCCACCGGCGGCGAGTACTCCTGCGCAACCCCGGACGGGGCGGTGCTGAACGCGTTGCGCTGGGCCGAGGGTGCCGAGACCTTCAGCGAAGCCGGGGAAAACCGGACCGAGTACCGGCACTACCTGGTCAACCACGAGGTGGGGCACCTACTCGGTCACGGTCACGCGCAGTGCCCCGCGCCGGGCGAGCCGGCGCCGGTGATGGTGCAGCAGTCGATCACCCTGGACGGGTGCGAACCCAACGGGTGGATCGTCCCGGACTGATCTGCCCGCGGCCGGTCCGGCGATGTCGGATCGAGATGATGGGATGGGGCCATGTCCTCCCCGGTGTTCACTCGTGCCGCCGTCGGCTCCGGCGTGCCGAGCCTGGACGTCTCCCAGCGCCGTGTCGCCCGGGCGGTGGCCGACGGCGGGCGGCACGTCGTGCACGGTGCGCCGGGCTCGGGCAAGACGCACCTGGCGGTGGCTCTGACGGTCACCGCAGCGTTGGCGGGGGAGCGACCCATCCTGCTGGTGCCCACCCGCACCGGCGCCGCGGACCTTCGCACCGAGGTCACCCGCCGGATCGGCCGCACGCTCGATGAGGCGGTGGTACGCACTCCGGCGGCCCTGGCGTTCGCGATCCTGCGGCTGCGCGCCAGTCACCTGGGCGAGCCGGCACCCACGCTGATCTCCGGACCGGAACAGGACCAGGTGCTCGCCGAACTGCTCGCCGGGCACGCCCAGGGGGAGGGCCGCCCGGCGACCTGGCCCGAGGGTGTGGGCCCGCAGACCTGGGGACTGCAGGCCTTCCGTAACGAACTGCGCGACGTGCTGATGCGCGCCGCCGAGGCGGGCCTCAGTGGCGCCGAACTGAGTGAGCTGGGCCGCTCCCGCGACCGGCTGGAATGGGTGGGCGCCGGACAGGTCCTCACCGAGTACACCCAGGTGATGGCCCTGGGTCAGATCACCCCGGACCGTGGCGCGCGGTATGACGCGGCCGGGATCGTCGACGAAGCCGTCAGTGCCCTGCTCACCTGGGATCGGGACCTGCCCGGGGTGGACCGGCCGAGGTGGTCCCTGGTGGTCCACGACGACTACCAGGACGCGACCCTGGCCACGGCCCGACTTCTGGGGGCGCTGGGTGACGACGGCGCCGGCCTGGTCGTCCTCGGTGACGCCGATGCCGCGGTGCAGTCCTTCCGCGGTGGCGTGCCGGCGCTCCTGTCCACTGCGGCCGCACCGCCGCCCCGACCCGGCGGCGCGGACTCGGCCGCATTCGCCGCGGACGCGGCCTGGGGTGCGACCGAGCATGTGCTCGACCGGGTGTGGCGCCACGGTCAGTCGGTGCGGGACTCCGTGCGCCGACTCACGCGCGCGCTACCGGTACTAGCGGCCGGCGTCCGCCGGGAGGCTCCGGGGCAGGACGATCACGCAGACCACCCACCGCGCGGGTTGCGCACAGCCGTGTTGGGCAGTCCGGCGCAGGAGGTCGCATTCGTGGCCCGCCAGTTGCGGGTTGCGCGGCTGCATCACCGGGTGCCGTGGTCACAGATGGCGGTGGTGGCACGCTCCAGTGCCCAACTGGGGTCGATCCGGCGGGGTTTGCGTGCCGCAGGAGTGCCGCTGGCGGTGGCGCCCGCGGACCGGCCGCTGCGTGAGGAACCCGCGGTCCGCCCGCTGTTGGCGGTACTCCGCACCGCACTGGCCGGGGAACTGGACCTGCCCACCGCCATCGACTTGCTGAGCAGCCCGATCGGGGGCCTGGACCCGGTGACGCTGCGGGGGTTGCGGCGGTACCTGCGCGCCCGGGAACGCCAGGAGGGGGGAACCCGCAGTTCCGCCGAGGCGCTTCTGGATGTGCTGTCCGATCCTGACTCCGCGGGCGAACTGCCCGCCCGGTATCGTCGCGGTCCCGCCGGGGTGGCCCGGGTGCTGAGCGCTGCCCGGGATGCCGTGACCGATCCCGAGGCAACCGCGGAGACGGTGCTCTGGGCGGCATGGGAGGCCACCGGGCTGGCGGGCATCTGGCAGCAGCAGGCGCTGTCCGGTGGCGTCGGCGCGGACCGGGCTGACGCGGACCTGGACGCGGTGCTGGCACTGTTCCGAGCGGCTGAGCAGTTCATGGACCGCACCGCCTACTCCTCCCCGGGCGCGTTCGTGGAGCATCTGATGGCCCAGGACTTCCCCGCGGACACCCTCGCCGCCCGCGGCCACCAGGCCGAGGCGGTGGCGGTGCACACCGCCGCCGGGGCCGCCGGCGGGCAGTGGGAGGTGGTGGCGGTGGTCGGTGTGCAGGAGGACGTCTGGCCGGATCTGCGGATCCGCGACACCCTGCTCGGCTCGGCGGACTTGGCCGACCTGGCCGCAGCACGTGAAGTGCGCGGGGAGGATGAGGCCACCCGGATGCGCCGGGCCCGCCGCGACGTCGCCGATGGCGAGTTGCGGGCGTTCATCTCGGCCTGTTCGCGCGCCCGGCGGCTGTTGTACGTGACGGCGATCCTGGACGAGGACGAGCGGCCCTCGATGTTCCTGGACCTGCTCACACCGGGCACCGATCACGAGACGACGGCGGTGCCGCCCCCGCTGGACCTGCGCGGGTTGGTGGGGCAACTGCGGGCCGCGCTGCGCCCGGTGCTCGCCGGCACCTCAGGGGTCGGCTCCGAGAAGCCGGCCCCGACACCCGCCGAGGTTGCGCAGGCCTCCGAGGCCGCGGCCGTACTGTCCCATCTGGCCGAGCACGGTGTCACCGAAGCCGACCCGAGCCGGTGGGGAGCCCTGTTCGCCCCCACCACCGAAGCCCCCCTCCTGGCGCAGGACCAGGTGCCCACCATCGGACCTTCGGCAGTGGAGCAGATCACCACCTGCCCGCTGCGGTGGGTGTTGACCCGTAACGGCGGTGAACCCGGAGTCTCCGACGCTCAGCAACTCGGCAACCTCATCCACGAGATCGCGGCCGCCCACCCCGACGGCGATGAGGCCGGCATGCGGCAGATGCTGGAGCGTCGCTGGCCCGACCTCGGCCTGGCGGAGGGTTGGATGGCCACGGCGCAGCGTGCCCGTGCGGATTCGATGATCACCCGGCTGTGCGAGTACATGGCCACCCGGCCCGGCCCGGTGGACGTCGAAGTGGCCTTCACCGCAGAACTCGACCAGGTACGGCTCCGCGGCCGGGTGGACCGCGTGGAGCATGTGGGCCAGGGTCAGGTCAGAATCGTGGACCTGAAGACCGGCGCTACCGCGGAGTCGGTGGCGAAGGCCCGCACGAACCCCCAACTGGGCGCCTACCAGGTCGCCACCGAGGCGGGCGCGTTCGGCGATGTGGGCAGCGCGGGTGCAGCGCTGGTCTATCCCGGGACCAAGGCCAAGGCCGCCACCGTCCGCTACCAGCCCCCACTGGCCGAGGCCGAGGACCCGCGGTGGGCGCATCACCTGCTGGCCGATGCGGGCAGGATCTTGCGTTCGGGCACGTTCGAGGCCCGGCCGAACGAACACTGCCCGCGCTGCCCGGTGCGCTCCTCCTGCCCCGCCTTCCCCTCCGGCGCCCGGGTGGAGCCGGTCCGATGACGACGGCGCAGGTCGCCTCGGCCGGTGCGGTGCCGGTGACGCACAGTGCTGCCCGGATCGCCCGACTGCTCGGCCACCATCCGCCCACCGCCGAGCAGGCCCGCATCATCGAGGCACCCCTGGAACCCCTGCTGGTAGTCGCCGGAGCCGGCTCCGGCAAGACCGAGACCATGGCTGCTCGGGTGGTCTACCTGGTCGCCAACCGGCTGGTGCCACCGGGCTCGGTGCTCGGGCTGACGTTCACCCGCAAGGCCGCCGCGGAACTATCGCAGCGGATCCGCAGCCGGCTGCACGAACTATCAGAAGCCGGTGTGGGCCCGGGCGTGAGCCTGGAGGATCAGCCACGGATCGCCACGTACAACTCCTACGCGGCCAGCCTGCTCACCGACCACGCCCTGCGCATGGGACTGGACCCCGACGTCCGGCTGATCAGCGACGCGGGACGGTTCCAACTGGCCGAACAGATCGTGCGTACCTGGCCGCGGGACCTGGAGACCGGCTACGCGGGCAGCACGGTGGTGGACGCCGTCACCTCCCTGGCTGCCGAGCTGGCCGAGCACGGGCTGGAGCCGGCGGAGACGGCGAAGGAACTGCGGGCCCAGGCCCAGGACCTGCTCGCGGTCTCGGGCAAGATGGTCAGGGAGGTCAGCGACATCGCCGCATCGCTGGACCTGCGCGCCCGACTGATGGAACTGGTGGCCGAGTTCGGCGCACGCAAGGAGCGTGAGGGCGTCGTGGACTTCGGCGACCAGGTGCGGATGGCGGCGCGGATCGCCCGGGCCGTCCCCAAGGTCGGGGCACTGGAGCGCACTCGGTACCCCGTGGTGCTCCTGGATGAGTACCAGGACACCTCGGTGGCACAGGTGCAGTTGCTCACCGCCCTGTTCGGTGGCGGCCACCCGGTCACCGCGGTGGGGGATCCGAACCAGGCGATCTACGGGTGGCGCGGGGCAGCGGCCGGAACCCTGCTGTCCTTTCCCGAGCACTTCCGGGCCGGCGACGGGCAACCGGCCGCGGTCACCCCGTTGAGCACCGCATGGCGCAACGACACCGCGATCCTGTCGGTGGCCAACCGGATCGCCGAACCACTGCGCAGCGGCGCCGCGGCCACCATGGTACCGCCGTTGCGCCCCTCCCCGGCAGCAGGTCGCGGCACTGTGCTGGCCCACTGCACCGAGACGGTGGAGGAGGAGGCCGCCCGGATCGCGCAGGTCCTCACCCGGCACTGGTCCGATGACCCCGAGGCCCCGGCGACGGCGGCCGTGCTGTGCCGGAAGCGCTCCCAGTTCCCCCTGATCGAGGAGGCGCTGCTGGCCGCCGGGCTGCCCTGCCAGGTGGTGGGCCTGGGAGGGCTGCTGGCCACTGCGGAGGTAGCCGACATCCGTGCGGCCCTCATTGTGGCGCACGACCCGTCCCGCGGCGATGCGATGATGCGCCTGCTCACCGGCCCCAGTGTGCAGTTGGGTGCGGCGGACCTGGCCGTGCTGTGGGAGTGGGCCGCCGCCCAGACCCGGGGCCGGCCCGAGGAGTCCGGGCAGGCGGCGCAGCCGCAGGCCGATCAAGTTCTGGAAGCCGACGAGCGCTCGAGTCTGGTCGAGGCGGTCGACCGGTTGCCCCGGGGCACCTGGACCGATCGCCACGGCCGTACCCTGAGCGGGAAGGCTCGGGAGCGGCTGCGCCGGTTGTCCGGGCAGATCCGGCGGATCCGGGCGCTCACCCACCTGGACATGGCCGAACTGGTCACCACCACCGAGCAGATCCTGGGCCTGGACATCGAGGTGATCGCGCACGTACCCGGTTCCGTCGCACACGCCCGGCGCAACCTCGACGCCTTCACCACCGCGGCGGCCTCCTTCACCGGGGGCACGGAGGAACCCGGCCTGGGCGCCTTCCTGTCCTACCTGGATGCGGTGGAGGAGGAGGAACGGGGACTGGGCCTCATGGTCGCCGAACCCGACCCCACGGCCATCCAGATCATGACCGTGCACGCCTCCAAGGGCTTGGAGTGGGACACCGTGGTGGTGGCGGGCCTGAACACCGGTGACTTCCCCACGCTGGCCCCGAACAAGGACGCTCACTACCTGAACCCCGGGTGGCTGACCAACGTCCGCGCCCTGCCCTACGGCTTGCGCGGGGACCACGACTGGTTGCCGGACCTACCGATCCAGGGCGCCGGCACCATCGAAGAGCTACGGCAGGCGCGCACGCAGTTCTGCCACGAGGAGGGCGAGCGGCTGCTCGACGAGGAGAGGCGGCTGGCCTACGTCGCGATGACCAGGGCCAGACACGTGCTGATCCTGACCTCCTGCTTCTGGGGCACCCGCAAGAGGGTCTCGGTCCCCTCGCCGTTCCTGAAGCCACTGGTCCAGGACGGTCTCGCCGATCCCGGCCCGAACTGGCCCACGGCAAGCGCGCACCCAGAGAACCCGCGCACCGACGCCGACCAGGTCGCGACCTGGCCCCGACCCGCCCACGCGGTGGCCACCGCGTGGGAACAGATCTGGGACGGCGCTGATCAGCGGGAGCAGTCCGTGCCCACCACCTCCCAGGCCGGCCGATGGTGGGCCGACGCCGAACTGCTGCTCGCCGAGCGGGACGCCGTCGACCCGGCCCAGGTCACGATGCCCGAGCACCTGTCGGCCTCGGCGATGGTGGAACTGGCCCGGGACGCGCCGCAGTTCTGGCGCCACCGCCGCCGCCCGGTGCCGCGCCGCCCCAGCGGGTCCGCCCGGCGCGGCACCCAGTTCCACGCCTGGGTGGAGCAGTACTTCGGGGCGCGCACACTGCTGGACTGGGAGTTGCTGCCAGGGGCGGAGGAGGAAGGGCCCGATCAGGAACTGGCAGCACTGCGCCAGGCGTTCCTGGACTCCGACTGGTCCACCCGGACACCGGTGGCGGTAGAGGTCGACATCGAGATCCTGATCCGGGAGGTGGCGGTGCGCTGCCGCATCGACGCCGTCTTCCCCACCACCGACGGGGTGCACGTGGTGGACTGGAAGACGGGCGCCCCACCGCACGATGACGCCGCGCGCCACGCCACCCAGGTGCAGTTGGGCCTGTACCGCCTCGCGTGGGCGCGTCTGCACCAGGTTCCGATCGAGACCGTGCAGGCATCGCTGCACTACGTCGCCCAGAACCGTACCGTCGACGCCGCCGAACTCACCGAGGCCGAACTGGAGGATCTGCTCCAGCCCCCCGCCTGATGGGCGCGGCCGTGCTCAGCCCGAGGGCAGCACAGGGTCCTCAGCGCAAGGGGAACTGGCCCGTGGGGGCGTCGTCGCCGCCGCGGTCGGGATCGGTGCGATCATAGTCCGGCTCGATCGGGTCCGGCGCGGGGACGTCGGCGGTCTCCGGCGCGTCTGCGAGGACCCCGGTGCCGTCGTCGCGCCTGCTGCGGTCGTGGCCGCCGTCGTCGTTCCTGACCGGGATGCCACCTTCGACCGTCGGCTCGTCGATCCCGGCGGTCCCGTAGTCCATGTCCTCCGCGTGCGCATAGGCGGCGAACCGCGGATCGTCGGCACCGGCTTCTGCAGCGGCACCCGCGGCCTCCGCGGTGTCGCGGGTGTCATCGAGGTCGCCACCCGTACCGTCCGTGCCGCCGTCGAGGTCGTCCTCGGCACCGGCGCCGTCGGTGCGCAGCGGCACCGGTCCGGTCACCCAGTCGGTGCTGACCACCGGCACCTGACCGATCGGGTCGGCGTCGGCGACCGCACGGTCCAGATCGGTGAGCATGTCGATGGCGTCGTCGATGACGGAGTTGTCCCGGGTGCGCACCCCGTGCATCAGCCAACGGGGCAGTGCCAGTTCGCTGGCCAGCAGCGTCCGCGCCGCCAGGAACTCATCGGTCCGGTCCCCGCGTGCCTGGGTGTAGGCGGCCAGGATCGCATCGCCGGTCTCCGGCGCCGCGGCCGCGATCAACCAGGCCAGGTCGTCGGCCGGGTCGGCTACCCGGGCGTCGGCCCAGTCCAGGATCGCCGTCACCTCGTCATCGTCTACCAGGATGTGCTCTCCGGCGAGGTCCCCGTGCACCGGTGTGGCGATGAACTTCCACAACCGGACATCCTCCAGCGCGCGCTCCCACCGGCGCAGCAGATCGGTCGGGACGTGCCCGGTGCGCGCGGCCTCATCGAGTTCGGCCAGCCTCCGGGTGCGGTAGGACTCGGCGTCGTAGACCGGCAGACCGGCGTCGGCCACCACAGCAGTGTCCAGGTCGTGGATCCGGGCGAGGGTCTGCCCGAGCCGCCGGGCCAGGGCCG
Organism: Pseudactinotalea sp. Z1739; assembly: GCF_049725055.1. The sequence continues at coordinate 241,847 of NZ_JBMPQA010000005.1, forward strand.
CCGAAACCGCCTGTACCTGCAGCGGGCGGCCGCGCAGTTCCCGGTAGACCATCGCACGGCCCCCCTCCGGCAGGGCCGCGAACCCTGCCGGGCGGGGCATCTCGAAGGGCAGCAACTCGTTGTCCACTGCCTGGGCCAGCACGGCCAGGAGGTCGACCTCGGCCTCCAGCGCGGCACCGGCGACCGTGCTCCGGGGCGCGCGCACCGTCCAGCGCCGGCCCTGGGCGTCCATCAGGGAGGCGACGTCGAAGCCGGCCCCGGTGTGGTGCGGGGGCCGGGTGGCCACCACGTCCAGGCCGGGGATGGCTACGGTGGCCAGGGCCGCCAACGCGAGCGGCGAACGGGGACTGGTCGACACCCTCCCCACGGTATGCCCACCGGCGGGCGCCGGCCCTGTGAGGCGCCCGGTGTGTCCCGCTATGGCGGCGCGAGCCGGCGGGGCCGTCTACCGTGGAGGGGTGCGCTCAGACGACCTGCCCCTCTCTCGCTCCGGAGTGGACCGCGACGGCCTCGGCCGCGTCCGGGAGGGGTTGATCGCCCGCCTGTTGGACCTGCCCTCCACCCGGGTCCTGCACCTCATCGGTGGCGATGTGCTCACCGGATCCGATGACGCGCTGATGTTCACCGCCCCGCTCGGCACCGGTGGCGCTGACGCACCTGAGGCACCCGATGGTGCCGGCGGCGCGGCCGGTGCCGGGGGCCCGGCCGCCCCGGGTGGGGCAACCCCGGTACCCACCACCGGCGTCGGCACCGAGGATGTGCTCCTCTACCTGGGGCGCGACACCGAGCACGCCTACCTGGCCCAGGTCCACCCCGAAGCCACCGGCGTGAGCGACTGGGCCGAGGAGATCTCCCGCCGCACCGATGACCCGCAGGGCGCGCCGGGCGCCCGCCGCTCCCACCTGCGGGACGTGGGTTGGCGACTCCCCGCCCGCGATGCCGGACTCGCCACCGAGGCGGTGGCGCTGGCGAACTGGCACAGCACCCACCGGTACTGCCCTCGTTGCGGCGGGCCCACCGCGGTGGGCGAGGCCGGGTGGGTGCGCCGGTGCAGCGTGGACGGATCCCAGCACTTCCCCCGCACCGACCCCGCGGTGATCATGGCGATCACCGATGACGACGACCGGTTGCTCCTGGCCCACGGTGCCGCGTGGCCGCCCACACGGTTCTCAGTACCGGCCGGGTTCGTCGAGCCGGGGGAGTCCCTGGAAGCCGCCGTGCGCCGCGAGGTCGCTGAGGAGACCGGTGTGCTCGTCGGTGAGGTGACCTATCAGGCTTCGCAACCGTGGCCCTTCCCGGCCTCGCTGATGGTGGGCATGAGCGGGCGGGCCCGGACCACCGAGGTGACGCCCGACGGCGTGGAGGTCACCGAGGCCATGTTCCTCAGCCGAACCGCACTCGCCCGGGCCGTGACCGATGGCGACGTGGTGTTGCCGCGGGCCACCTCCATCGCCCACCACCTCATCGCCCAGTGGTACGGCGGGCCGCTGCCGACGTAGGCGGCTCCGGGCGTCCCTTGCGGATCCGGGGCCGGGCGATACACGCATCGCCCGGTGCCGGTGCGAGCGGGTTCGCGCGCTCGGGTTCGGCCTGGCTGTCGCTGGGCCCTGGGCGATAGAATCGGGCAATGGCTGTCGAGGTGCGAGCCGCCACCCGTTTCGAGGACGTGGCCACGATGGTTGGCCCCAGACGTCCCGGCGCCGAGGTGTGCTGGTGCCTGAGTCATCGCAGACTCACCGCCGCAGAGCGGGCGCTACGGGGCCAGGACCGCGTCGACCTGGTCCGAGACCTCGTCGCCCAGGATCCGCCGCCCGGCGTCCTCGCCTATGACGGCGCGGACGTGGTGGGCTGGGCCGCAGTGGCTCCGCGCCGGAACACGAGTTTCGCCCGCAGCCGCAAGATCCCGCACCTCGATGCGGTCGATGCGGTGGATGTGTGGTCCCTGTGGTGCCTGCGGGTGCGTCCCGGTCACCGTAAGCAGGGGATCGTCCACCACCTGATCGCCGGCGCGGTGGACTTCGCCCGCGCGAACGATGCCCCGGTGATCGAGGCCTACCCGCTGGACAACAAGGGCGCCAAAGTCGACCAGTCCATGGCCTACGCGGGCACCCGGGCCGCGTTCGAGGCCGCCGGGTTCACCAGAACCGCCGGCACCGATTCGGTGCTGAGTGGCTTCCCGCGCGTGCTGATGCGCCTGGACCTACGGCGCTAACGCCCGGCGCAGTCGCCGGTTGTGCCGGGCTCAGGCGATCCGTTCCTTGACCTCGGCCAGGGAGGGGTTGGTGGCCGTGGATCCGTCCGGGAACAGCAACGTGGGTACGGTCTGGTTGCCCTCGTTGGCCGTCATCACGAACGCGGCCGCGTCCTCATCGTTCTCGATGTTGACCTCGGTGTAGGGGATCCCCTCCCGGTCCATCTGCGACTTCAGTCGCCTGCAGTAGCCGCACCAGGTGGTGCTGAACATGGTGGTGCTGCCTGCTTGGGGTGGGGTGGTGCTGCTCACGAGGTACTCCCGTCGACAAACCGGTGACTGGACTGGATTCGATGCTACCCCGCACCCGCGCGGTGCCCCGGTGGGGTAGCACACACCATGAACTGCGCGTCCCGCTTGCCCCAGCGGGGTGTCCCGAGCCGGCGGTCACCGCCCCCACACCTCCTCGATCGACACCAGTCTGATCTCGTCTTCGGCCGGGAGTCGCTGATCGCCTTGCCACTCACGGCCGGCCTGGGCGTCGGTGGGGTAGTGGACGCAGAACGCCTCCACGTCCTCGTCGACGTCGAAGGTGCCACGCACGCCAGCGTGCATGTAGAGCGACTCCCCGACGGTGGCGGTGAGGGCCTCCTCGCCGATTCGCACGGTCAGACTGCCCATGGTCACCACTGCAACCTCGTCGTAGGCCCAGAGGAACTCGAATCTCACCCCTCGCCGGAAGCGGATGTAGGCCAGCCCCAGGTTTGACCCCTCTGGTTCGTCCGCGATGTAGCCGACGTAGGCCCGGTGGTCGCCAACCTGTAGCCACTCCGGCACGTCGTGGACGCTGAATTGCTGGATCGTGCGTGCCTCGAAACTCAACTGCGGGTCTCCTATCTCGCTGTGCTGCGTAGTTCGGCGGTGAAGCCCGTACGCCACGAGGCGAACGCTGGCTGCCACCCGAGGATGCGCCTGGCGCGGTCGTTGGCCGCTCCGCGGAGCGCGGTCATGAAGGCCACACCCCACGGCCCGATGGCCCACCGGGCGAGGAACGTCGGTACTCGCCGGGCTCCGGCGAACAACGGGGCGTCCTCGCTCGCTGGCCCCTCGCCGCCCGGATCGTAGGCGAAGGCCAGGCCCTGGGACAGGAACTGGCGGACGCCGACCTCCGCTGCGGCGGTGATGAGGTTGCTCGTGCCCTGGATGCGCAGACGGTTGGTCAGTTCGAGTTGCTCGGCGAACCGCTTCGGATCCAACTGTCCCGGGATTGCGGTGAGCATGTTGACGATGACGTCGGGCCGGGTCTCGCTGACGACGCGGACGACGGCGTCGAGGTCCAGCGCGTCCGCCTGGACCACGCGCGCCGATGACGGGAAGGCGGCCCTGGCGAGCCCGACGACGTCGTGTCCTTCCTCCTGGAGCATGGGAGTGAGTTGGCGTCCGATGACGCCGCTGGCTCCGGCGATGAGCACTCGCATGTTTCCTCCTCGGTGACGTGGGCAATGCGGGCCGGAAGTGGTCGAGGAATCAGCGTGACCGCCGACCCGCGCGCACATGCCCGCCCAGCCCCGTGCTGCTCACGGCGTCGCGTTCGGCCGGACGGCTTTTCCGATCAGGATGTACGCGAGTCCACCGATCGTGTGCATGCCCGCGAGCAGGAGACCGGTGGTGAGGTCGTGTGCGCCGATGAGGACGAACGGGATGGTGATGAGGACGGCGACGGCGCCGGCGATGATCGCGATGGTCGTCCAGCGACGGGAGCGCCGTGCGAGCAGGGCCAGCACGAGCGCGCCGAGCGCGAGCGGTACGGCTGTCTTCCACGCCACGTCGCCGGGGATGATCAGGTGGTTGGCCTCACCAGCACCGGGATCGATTCGCAGCGCCGCGTCGGTGGCCCGTCCGATGGCATAGAGGCCCAGGTTCGCTGCGGTGGCAATGAGGATGCAGGCGATGGTCACGAGTGCGGGACTCCTGGAGCGGCGGTCGGACTCCGTGGACGTGGATGCGGGAGTGGAACCAGACATTGATCTTCTTCCGAGTTCGGATGGACGGCGGCACGTCTGCAACGAGACGCAGGGGTTTTGGATGTGATGTCAATCCTCCGACGTCCCTCGACCGCGCGGCATCGCCCGAAAGAGCCATTCGGGTACCACTTCTGCCAGGACGGGAGGCGCCGAACCGGCTGGTAGAGGTCGCGGGAGCCGATGACGACCCTCATGCCGGCGTCGGCCGGTCGGGTGGTGGCGTGGGATCGGAGCGATCGCCTCGCACGGTTCACGAGCCGAAGGGCTCGAGGCTGAAGCGCCCCCACGCCACGAAGGCGAAGAGGGACAAGAACACGAGGTCGCCGATCAGGAACTTCCATTCGCTGCGGCGGAACCGGGTCGTGGCGGCGCCGGCCATCACCAGCATCAGTCCGCACGCGGCCACCGGGACCAGCACCGGCGCGACGTTCACCGCGGCCGGCAGGACCAGGCCCACAGCGCCCACGATCTTGATAGTGCCGATGGCCTTGATGTGTCCGGAGGTGAAGTCGTCGACCCAGTGCTGGCTCTCCCCGTATGAGCGGTACTTCTCCTTCGACATCAGCACCTGGCTGGTGCCCCCGGTCAGGTAGGCGGCCGCCAGGAGCCCGCCCACGATCCACAGAGCAATGTGCATATCTCCTCCTCGGTGTTACCTGCCCTTGCGGGCTCGACCTACCCATGACGTATTGCGGCCGCGGAAGGTAACTGTCACGACTCCAGACGCTGGCCCGATGACTTCCTGGGCGCCCCGTGGGTCAGCCGAGTAGTCCGAGGTCACGGCCGCGGGCCACCGCTTCGGTGCGGTTGCCGGCGTCAAGCTTGTCGAGGATGTGAGCGACGTGCCTCTTGATGGTGTGGGGTGAGAGGAAGAGGTCGCCGGCGATCTCCCGGTTCGCACGGCCCTCGACCACGAGTCGAAGGACCTCGAGCTCACGGACGCTCAGCCGGCCGGCGGGTCCGGTGCTCTGCCTGCCTGCGGCGAGACCCTGGCGGCCCTGATGCGCCGTCCGGATCAGGCGGCGCCGGTGCGCGCCGGCCGCGGCTTCCGGTTCCAACCGGGATGGAGCGGTGTCCATATATCCTCCCTCGTGTTACCTCAGCCCCTGCGGGCTCGTCATACCTATGACGGATCTCGACCACGGAAGGTAACCCCGATGAGCCCAGACGCTGCCTGGACCGAGGCGTTCGAGCGCGAGCGCGAGCGCCTCATCGCGATGGCCCACCGGATGCTCGGTTCCCGGGCAGACGCCGAGGACGCCGTGCAGGAGGCCTGGCTGCGCCTGGCGCGCCAGGAGGCCGACGCCATCGAGAACCTCGCCGGGTGGTTGACCACGGTGGTGGGCCGGGTCTGTCTGGACGTGTTGCGCTCGCGCCGGGCCAGGCCGGAGGCGTCCTACGACGCCCGACTCCCGGATTTCGTCGTCACCGAGGACGACGACGACACACCCGAGGACAGTGCGGTCCTGGCGGACTCGGTCGGCTTGGCGCTGCTCGTGGTTCTGGAGACTCTGCGGCCCGAGGAACGTCTGGCCTTCGTGCTGCACGACGTCTTCGACGTCTCGTTCGCCGAGATCGGCGAGATCCTCGGCAAGTCCACCGACGCGGCCAAGATGCTCGCCAGCCGTGCGCGCCGGAAGGTCCGGGGCGCACCTCGGACCACAACGAAGCGCCAGGAGCAGCGGGAGGTGGTCGACGCCTTCGTCGCCGCGGCGCGAGAGGGGGACTTCGAGGGGCTTCTGAAGGTGCTCGACCCCGACGTGACCTGGCGCTCGTGCACGCCGCGGGGCACGATCGTGCATCTCGGCGCCACCGAGGTCATGGCTGCGGCCCGGCGTGGCCGGCGCGCAGCGGTCGTCCCGCGCCGGGTCCTGGTCAACGGGGAGCCGGGCGTCCTCTTCTGGGGACGCAGCGGCAAGCCGCTCAGCGTGATGTCCTGCACCGTGGCCGACGGGCGGATCGTGGACGTCGTGGCGCTGGTCGATCCCGTCCGCCTGGCAGCGATGGACCTGCCGGCACCGCCCCAGGCGTAGTCAGACACCGCCCCTGGCGGGCACCTCAGCGGTATCCGTGCCGCGGCGGCGCAGCGCATAGCCGAGGGTGGCTACCCCGAGCGCCACCCCCCACAACGGCCACAGGACCATGGGGCCGTAGGCCGCCCAGCCGGCGATGAAGTCGATCGGGGCCCCGCCGCCGAACTGGCGGATCATCGAGATGCCGGCCGGCAGGATGATCAGCGCGACGAGGCTCGCGGGCACGACGGCCAGGGCCACCGGGACCGGCCGCCCGGCCAGACCCGGAACCCAACGGGGGACGACCTCACCCCAGCGCTGCACCAGGCCCAGCGTGAGCACCGCACCGAGCGCGGCGAACACGCCGAGCCAGACACCGGACCACAGGTCGCCGGTGGCCCGCGCCGCCTCCCATTGCGCACGGTCGAAGCCGAGCGGGTAGACGATCCAGGCGACGCGCGTGGCCGCGTAGACGAGCGGCGGGATGACGGCGACGACGGTAGCCGCCTGCCCCCACCTGGCAGCGACTTCGGGACGCGCCCAGCCCGGGAGGGCACGGGGCCGGCTGCGCAGGTACTGCCTCGCGGCAGCGCCCCACAGGAACACCCCGACCAGGATCATCAACTGGAGTAACAGGTTGTGGTTGAGCACGTTCAGCAGGTCCACCCGCCAGCCCTCGTCGAACACGGCCATGACCAGGGCGAACGGGAGGTAGCCGGCCAGGGCGAGGAGGTCGGCGCTCATCGTGAGTACGACCAGGAGCGCCGTCGAGACGGCTCCTGCCATCAGCGCGGCCGGCACGGCTGCGGCCCGTGGCGCGGCGGACCGCGCCGCGGCTGCCGTCGTCGCGGTGGTCGCGGCGAGCACCAGGGCCAGGACGGCGACGACGACGAGCAGCACCGACCGGGGCAGCAGCCCGGCGAGGGCGTACTCGGGTACGGGGTGGTGGTCTCCGATGGCGAGTTCGGCGCCGCTGACGACGGCGACCAGGGCGCCGAGGGCGAGCAGAAGCCAGTACAGGGCGGTGGCAGTGATGGTGCGCATGCGCCAACGATCGCTCCGACGACTGCTCGTACGGATCCCCCGTCGGAGTGGACGTGGCCGGACCGCTTCCCTCGCAGGAGGGATCGTTCAGCCGCCCGGTCGGACGAACCCGGACTCGTAGGCGAGGACCACCGCCTGGGTGCGGTCGCGTACCCCGAGCTTGGCGAGCAGGTTGCCGACGTGCGTCTTGACCGTCTCCACCCCGAGGAACAGGTCGGCGCCGATCTCGGCGTTGGACCGGCCCGCCGCCATCAGCCGGAGCACGTCGGACTCCCGTGCGGTGAGCCCGGCCCGCGCCAACCGGTCGCCACCCGTGGCCGGGGACGTGGTGGCGACGAGGCGGCGCAAGGCGTCGGGGAACAGCAGTGCGTCGCCTCGGGCGACGACCCGGATCGCCTCCAGGACCTGGTCGGGGTGCGCCCGTTTGAGGATGAAGCCCGCGGCGCCGGCGCGCAGGGCCTCAAGCACGTAGTCGTCGTTCTCGAAGGTGGTGACCACCAGGACACGGGGCTGGCGGGCGCCCGTCCGGTCGCCGTGCGCCCGCAGCGCACGGGTGGCCGAGATCCCGTCGAGCCCAGGCATCCGCACGTCCATGAGGACGACATCGGGGCCCGACCCGGCGACGGCGGCAGGCACGTCGGCGCCGTCGGCGACCTCGCCGACCACCTCAAGGTCCGGTTCGCCGTCGATGATCACCCGCAGTCCGCTGCGGACGAGGGCCTCGTCGTCGACGAGCAGCACTCGCACGGTCATGGCACCTCCCGGGGGAGCGCCGCGTCGACGTGCCACTCGCGGTCCCGGCGGCCCGAAGTCAGCACGCCACCCAGGGCTTCGGCGCGCTCCTGCATGCCCATCAGGCCCCGGCCCGATCCCCGGGTGAGGTCGCGCAGCCCGTTGCGGATGGTGAGGATGAGGTGGCGCTCGGCGAGTTCGACGTGCACCTCGATGGTTCCGTCGCCGTGGCGCAGCGCGTTGGTGAGCGCCTCGCGCACGACCGCGTAGGCCTCGCGCGAGACGGTGCGAGAGACCGCACCGTCGGCATCCGGCGGAAGGACGAGCGCGACGCGCGCCCCGGTCGCGCGTGCCTCCTCGGCGAGAGCGGGGACCTGGGAAAGCCCGCGGTCGTGAGCGGCGGCCTCATCGGCAGGCGGCGGTGCACCCGTTCTCAGCACGCCGAGGACCCGGTCGAGCTCGGCGACGGCCTCGCGGCCCGTCGCGCCGATGGCCCCGAGCGCCGAGCGGACGAACTCCGGGTCGCGGCCGAGGGCACGCTCGGCCGCGGCCGCCTGCAACGTCGTCACGGTCAACGCGTGGCCGACGCTGTCGTGCAGGTCGCGGGCCAGGGCGTTGCGGGCGGCGAGCTCGCGCTTGTCGGCCTCCAGGCGGGCGATCCGGTCCTGCGCCGATGGTCCGAGCAGCACCGGCGCGGACGTGCGCAGCAGCGCCCGCAGGGTCCAGATGAGGTAGGGCGGCACGAGGAGGAACACGACCGCCAGGACGACGGCGAGCAGCGCGGGGATGTCGGCGAGCGGCCCGAGCGCACCCTGCAGTGCGCTCGAGCCGAGGTGCCAGGCGATCAGACTCACGGCGAACGGGATCGCGGTGAGCAGCGACAGCGCTGCGAGGGCTCCGGTGGCGAGGTGCAGCAGGAACCACACGAACCCGCGCGCCACCGCGCCTCGCCCCCGGCCGGGGGCGTCAGCGATGTCGGTGTCGAGCAGGGTGCGCGCGGCGTTCACCTGGAGGACGCGTACGGGATGGAGGAACGGCGGGACCAGCACGATCACCGCCGTGACCGCGGCGAGCGTGACGATGACCGGACGTCCCAGCGTTGGGTCGCGGAACATCTGCACGAACCCGGCAGCCAGGAGACCGTACGCGGCCGCGACCAGGCCTCCGATGACGAGGTAGACCCCGCAGCGCAGTGTCGCGGCACTGGTCAGCGGGGTCAGAGCCCGGGGCACGGCCATGAGAGGCAGTCTGCCGCACGTGGTCGGCGCGGCGCGAGGGTCGAAGTCGCCGACCCACGTGGGTGTGGCAAGAGGCCGCCGCCGGAGCCCGGCCCCGACCTGCGTCGGCGGATACGGATCCCCGTGTCGGTTGCGCCTGGGACAATCGATGACGATGAGCACCCGTACCGACGTCGAGGCCTTGCTCGACGCCCTCGACCCCGACCAGCGCGCCGTTGCCGAGCAACTGACCGGCCCGGTGTGCGTGCTCGCCGGCGCCGGCACCGGCAAGACCCGCGCGGTGACCTACCGGATCGCACACGGCGTGCTCACCAGCACCTACAACCCGACCGCGGTACTGGCGGTGACCTTCACCGCCCGGGCGGCGGGTGAGATGCGCTCACGGTTGCGTGACCTGGGCGTGGGTGGCGTGCAGGCCCGCACCTTCCACGCCGCGGCGCTGCGGCAACTGTCCTACTTCTGGCCCCGGGCGATCGGTGGGTCGGTGCCCAGGATCGCCGAGCACAAGGCCTCCATGATCGGGGAGGCAGCCGGCCGGCTCGGCCTGGAGGTGGACCGGCTCATGATCCGGGACCTGGCCGGGGAGGTGGAGTGGGCCAAGGTCACCATGATCACGGCGGAGAACTACGCCCGTGTCGCCGCAGCCCAGGGCCGCCAGGACATCGCCGGTCAGGATCCCACCACGATCGCCCGGCTGCTCAGCGTGTACGAGCAGGTCAAGACCGAACGCGGGGTGATCGACTTCGAGGACGTGCTACTGCTGACCGTGGGCATCCTGGCCGAGCAACCCGAGATCGCCGCCACCGTGCGCCGGCAGTACCGGCACTTCGTGGTCGATGAGTACCAGGACGTCTCCCCGCTGCAGCAGCGACTGCTGGAACTCTGGCTCGGTGATCGCGCCGAACTGTGCGTGGTGGGTGATGTCTCCCAGACCATCTACTCCTTCACGGGCGCGACCCCCGCCTACCTGACCGACTTCTCCCGGCGTTACCCCAAGGCCAGGGTGATCACCCTGGCCCGCGACTACAGGTCCACCCCGCAGGTGGTGTCCCTGGCCAACAACGTGCTGGCCCGGGCCGGAAAGGCTCGCTCCAGCGCGGCGGTGGAACTCATCGCACAACGGCCCAGCGGGCCAGCCGTGCGGTTCGAGACCTATCCCGACGACGACGCCGAGGCCGCTGGGGTGGCAGCCCGCACCGCCGAACTCATCCGCACCGGCGTCAAGGCGAGTCAGATCGCGGTGCTGTACCGCACCAACGCCCAGGCACCGGCCTACGAGCAGGCGCTGAGCCAGGCCGGGATCGGGTATCTGGTCCAGGGCGGGGAACGGTTCTTCTCCCGCACCGAGGTCCGCGAGGCGATCGTGCTGCTGCGCGGGGCGGCCCGGGCACCCGGGGAAGCCACGATGCCCGAGACCGTGCGTGATGTGCTGGCCAGTGCCGGCTGGACCCCGGAGCCGCCGGCCGCCCGGGGCGCGGTGCGGGAGAAGTGGGAGTCGCTCAACTCCCTGGTCGCGCTCGCCGACGAACTGGCTCGCACCCGGCAGGCGGACATGGTCGAATATGTGGCCGAACTGGCCGAGCGTGCCAGCGCGCAACACGCTCCCACCGTGGAGGGGGTTACCCTGGCCTCCCTGCACGCCGCGAAGGGCCTGGAGTGGGACGCGGTGTTCCTGGTCGGCATGTGCGAGGGGCTGATGCCGATCTCACTGGCCGAGGGCATCGAGGCGATCAACGAGGAACGCCGTCTGCTCTACGTGGGCATCACCCGTGCCCGGGAGCACCTGCAGTTGTCCTATGCCCTGGCCCGCAACGCCGGGGGTCGGTCGAGCCGCAAGACCTCCCGGTTCCTGGACGGCATCTGGCCGGCGGCCGAACCGGCGCAGCGCGCCCGCGGCAAGCACACCCTGTCCAGGGCGGGACGACGGCGTCAGGTCGCCGAGCAGGTTTCGGCTGCCGAGGCGGATCCGGAGGTCTTCGAACGCCTGCGCACGTGGCGGGCCGAGGTCGCCACCGAGACCGACAAACCCGCCTTCACCATCCTGCACGACGCGGCCCTGGTGGCGATCGCCGCCGCATGCCCCAAGGATCTGCGGCAACTGGCCATTCTGCGCGGGATCGGCCCCACCAAGATCGAGGCCTACGGGGCCACCATCCTGGCCCTGGTCCGTGGTGATCGACCTGCCCGGTCCTGACAGCCGGCAGTAGGCGGAGATGACAACTGTCAGGAAGTTCGGAAAAAGACTGGGCAGGCATCCCGGGCACCCCTACTCTGTAACACGTTCCTGATTCGCCGAACCGCGCCTAGCCAGCACACCCGGTTCCTGAGCACCGAGGAGGTGAGCACCCAGATGAAGACCATGACCACGGCGACCGGCATCTGCCGGACCGTGCACGTTGCACCGGTAAGCGCGTTCGCGCGTCTCCGTGCCGATCTTGCCCCGGGTGCCACGTCCGGCTACGCCGGCTCCGGCCTCGCCACTCCCGGCACCACGGATACCGACCCCAACTTCACCGGCCTCGCGGCCATCGGGTAACTCTCCGAGCAGAGCGCTCTCTCGCCGCGAAGCCCCGATGGGTTCGCGGCCCTTTGTCAGTCGTGACAAGTGCGGTTGCCGACCCGGCTGACCATCACAATCGCTCAGGAGCATCTCGTGCAGTACACATCGATTCTCGACCACCCGTCGGGATCGTCCACCAACTGGCCCCTCGACAGCCTGCCGTTGCCCACCGAGGCTGACCTGACCCTGCCCTGCCAGGACCTGGAGACCGCGGACCTGTGGTTCGCCGAGGGCACGGCGCAGGTCGAGAAGGCCAAGGCCATGTGCCAGACCTGCCCGATCAAGGCCGAGTGCCTGGCGGGGGCGGTGTCCCGCCGGGAGCCGTGGGGCGTCTGGGGCGGAGAGGTCTTCGTCGACGGCGTCATCGTGGCCCGCAAGCGCGGCCGTGGCCGTCCTCGCAAGACCGACCGGCCCGCCACCGCCCGGCACCGGTCCACGCCCGCGGCGTGAGGTAGCCGGGACCCTCAGCCGGCAACGGCTGGGAGCAGCGCGCTTGCCGAACACCCGCACTGCGGGTGCACTCGCCACCGGCGCTGCACCGGTACCGGGTCCCAGGCCGACACCTCCAGGGAGGTGTCGGCCAGGGTGTCGCGGCCGTCCACCAGCGCCAGCAGTTGATGGGCGGCCAGTGCGGCACCCAGCCAGGCCAACGACGTCTCCGCGGCCGGTGCGGCACGGGTGGTGGCTTGGGTGGCCACCGCCGGCCAGCGCGGATCCCGATCGCAACGGTGCAGATCCAGGCACCGCAGGCAGACGCCCTCGCCGGGGCGCACCAGCGGGCCGATCACCACATCCAGTTCCCGCGCCAGGAGGGGCAGGTGGCAGACATCCTGACGCATCAGGTCGCGATAGTCGACCGGATCGGCCACGCCGGCGCGGACCAGCACCACCACATCGGCGTCGGTGCCCGGCCCGCGGCGGGTCCGGACCTTCGGGTCGATGCCGCGCAGCACGGCGGTGGCGCTGTCCTGGCGCATCCGGCCGACGTCGCCGGCGCGGTAGAGCCCGCCGCCGACGTCGTTGTGACGCACCCGTCGTTCGTCATGCAGGAGGACCGCGCCCACACCGGCGTGCGTGAGCGCGCAGGCCAGCCGCAGCCCGAGCGGGTCCAGCCCGTGCACGGCCACCACCGCATCGGAGCGGTCGGACGGCCGGGTGTGACCAGCCATCGCCGCCCGGTGCCAGTAGCCCTGGTCCGGATCGGTGACCAGGCTCGGGTGGAGACCCGGGGCCGGGCCCTCGAGCACGTACCCGGCCGTCCGCAACCGATCGAGCAGGGCCTTCACCTGTCGTGCGGGCACGCCCAGGTCCCGAGCATGAGCCCGCAGCTCCTCGGGGCCGGCGCACTCGGAGAGGCGCTCCAGGAGACGCTGCTCACCGCCGGACAGCCCGTCCAGCAAGAGCGCGCAGCGCGGATCCAACCCGATCTGGCTGGAGCCGGGAGCGCGCCAATACACCTCGAAACCGGGTCTGATCCACATCATGGCCACCTCTCGAACGACTCGTTCGCCGAGGTTCGCACACCCGCCCATCTATTGCCGGGCCACCGGTCGATCTGTGGATGAACCCTGTGGATGAAACCCTCAGGGTCGGGGCTGCTCAGCCGCGCTCGGGGTTCTCATCGTCCTCCGGCTCGGCCTGCTCCGGGCTCCCGGCGCTCTCGGCAGCGGCAGAGCCGGCAGCGCGGGCGGCATCGTGCTCACGCGCACCCTCGGAGTAGCCCAGGTTGCCTTCCAGCATCATGGCCAGGGCCTCGTCGACGTCGGCTCCCTCAGCCCGGGAACTCTCGCGCCGGCTCAGATAGGTACCCGGATCGTCCAGGTCCTCGGCAGTGGGGAACACGTCGGGATGGGACCACAACTCATCGCGCTCGGCGGCGCCCAGTTCCCGTGTCACCGCCGCCCACAGCAGCGCCGCGTCCCGAGCACGGCGCGGCCGCAACTCCAACCCCACCAGGGTGCGGAAGGTGTCCTCGGCCGGTCCACCGGCCGCCCGCCGACGACGCAGCATCTCCCGCAGCGGGACCGCGTGCGGCAGGTGCGGGGCCACCGCGGCGGCCGTGACCTCCTCCACCCAGCCCTCGATCAGGGCCAGGATGGTCTCCAGCCGGCTCAGCGCCCGGTCCTGACTCTCGGTGCGCTCGGGGGAGAAGATCCCGCCGGCCAGGGCCGAGCGCAACTGCTCCATGTCGGTGGGGTCGATGTCGCGCACGGCGTCCTCGAGTTGGCGCAGGTCGATCTCGATCCCGCGCGCGTACTGCTCCACCGCGTTGAGCAGTTGCGAGCGCAACCACGGCACGTGGGTGAACAGACGGGCATGTGCGGCCTCGCGCACAGCCAGGAAGTGCCACACCTCATCGGTGGGCACGTCCAGGTCCTCGGCGAAGGCGTCCAGGTTCGCCGGCACCAGCAGCACCGCCGGGTCGGTCAACAGCGGCAACCCGGTGTCCGTGGCACCGAAGACCTCGCGCGCCAGGGTGCCCGCCCCCTGGCCCACCTGCATCGCGAAGGAGAGCCGGCCGAGTTTGCGGACCATCGCGCCCATGTCCACACCACCGAGCAGTCCGGCGGCCGCCGGATCCAGACCCTCGGGCAGGCCGGGGCCATCGGTGCCCATGGTGGTGGCCAGCGCCTGAGCCACCGAGACACCCACGGGGTCTGCCACCTGACGCCACACCGGCAGGGTGCGCTCGACCCACTCGGCCCTGGAGACCGCCTGTTGCGGCCCACCGGAGGGCGGTAGGTCGGTGGCCACGTCCAGCCACAGGTCCGCCGCCTGCAGCGCCCGGCGGGCACTTTCGGCCTGCGCCGCCGAGACCGCCGGATCCCCGCCCAGGTGGGCGACCTGGCGGGCCACGTCGTGGGCGACCTTCCAGTCCGAACTACCGCCGTCGTCGTCGGCGGACAGGACCTGGCGCATCTGCGCCATGGCGGCGGCGAACTGGCTCGGGTCCGAGGGCATGCCCGGCATCGACTCCAACCGGGACAGGTCCATCCCGCTGGACTCCAGGGCGCGCATCGCCTCCGCGGCGGCGTCCGGTCCGAGCATGGACTCCAGCATGCGTCGCCACTGCTCTGCGCCTGAGGGCTGTTCGCTCATGGTCAACGGTAATCACAGGTACGCCCGATCACCGAATCACCGGGCCACCCTTTCGCTCTGGGCGCAGTCGGTGGCGCGGTGCGATCCAGACTCGAGGGAAGATAGTGGGCATGACGGACCTGAATTTCCGCGCCGAGCACGAGCCCCGGCGGCGCCGCCGACGCCTGAGATGGGTCAGTTTCACCCCGCGGTTCGTCACCATGCTGATCTCCGGCGTGGCCACCTTCGGGCTGCTCGGGACGATGCTGGTGCTGCCGCTGCCCTACGCGGTGCAGGGGGCAGGTCCCACGTTCAACACCCTGGCCGGGCATCGGCCGGCGGACCAGGGTGACTCCGATGAGGTGGGCGACGGCGAGCCGACCCTGATCAGTATCGAGGGCGGCCGGGCGCACCCGGCCGCGGGGGAGTTGCGCCTCACCACGGTGGTCACCTCCGGGGGGCCGGGCTACCCGGTGCGGGCAGCGAACGTGATCGTGGGGTACTGGAGTTCGAACCAGATGGTGCAGCCGTTGGAGGCCGCGATCGATCCCGACCTGACGCAGGAGCAACGGGATCAACTGGCGGCCCAGCAGATGATCACCTCCCAGGAGCATGCCACCGTAGCGGCACTGACGGATGTGGGCTTCGAGGTGCCCGCTGTCCTGGAGGTCGTCGATGCTGCCCCGGGGACCGGCGCCGAGGGTGTGGTGGCCGAGGGCGACCTGATCCTGGGCATCCAGGCCCCCGGGGAGCAGGTGGCGCAGGTGGAGACCTACGCCGATCTGTCCGTGCCGTTGCTGGCCACCCCGCCGGGGGAGGAGATGCGACTGCTGGTGGAACGCGATGGGCAGGAGGTCACGCTACCGATCATCACCACCGACGACGGTCGGGGCCGCAGCCAGCTGGGCATCTTCCTGAACGCCGATTTCGACATGCCAGTCGAGGTGAGCATCGCGATCGACAACGTCGGCGGACCCAGCGCCGGCCTGATGTTCGCCCTGGGCATCATCGACGTGCTCACCCCAGAGGACCTGACCGGCGGGCACTCCATCGCCGGCACCGGCACGATCAGCCTGGACGGGCGGGTCGGCCCGATCGGCGGCGTGGGTCTGAAGATGATCGGGGCCGTGGACGACGGCGCCGACTACTTCCTGACCCCCGCGCTCAACTGCTCCGAGGTGGTGGGTCACATCCCCACCGGCCTGCAGGTGATCGCGGTGGACACGCTGGAGCAGGCTCGCAGCGCCGTGGAGTCGATCGCCGCGGGCAACACCGACGATCTGCCCGGCTGCGCCGACTGGGAGCACCTCGAGCCGACCTGAGCCGGCGCCAGGGCAGGGCCGCGCTCGGGTCGGCTCAGCTGAACGTGGCGGCCAAGGCGTGCACCAACCCCGGCACCGCGTCGGGGGCACCCGCGACGGCGTCGTCGGAGTCGTTGGCGCGTGAGCGCAGGACGCACCAGGACTCGCCCGAGCGCAGCACCCCGGCCGCCACCCGCACGTCCTGACGGTCCGGGTGGCCCATCAGGTAGGCGACCGCTTCCTCGGGGTCGCTGGGCATGCCCTGCTCCGCCTCGGGCGGTACCACGATCCGCTCCACCACGATCGCGGCCCCATGCACCGTCTCCGGCCACGCCAACTGGGCCAGCAGCTCCTCCAGGTTCGCAGACTCCGGGAGCCCGTCCTGCTCGATCGAGGTCAGGTGCTCGGGGTCCGCTTCGGCGGCTGCGACGACCTCGGCGCCGAGTTGGGTGGCGACGGCGGGATTCTCCGCGAGGGCGTCAGCGGTGCGGACCAGGGCGTAGATGCCCACCGGTGCGTCCCAGCCGCCGGCAGCGGCATGGCGTTCCAGTTCGATGACGGCGGCGGCCAGTGCGTGGGAGCGGGATTCGTCGTTCACATAGACATCGTTCCAGCACACCGAATGTATGGGAAACTGGGAGGGCCAGGGGTGCCGTGCCTCTGGATCCATCTGCCCGCTCTGATCGTTCTCGAGGTTGAGCCCTAGTGTCCTTTGCTTCCTCCCGTCCCGCTGCCTCCTCACCGCGACCGGCGCGCGGGCGCCGCGGTCCGCTGCTACCCACGATCGGTGTGCTGGCCGGGGTGGTCATCGCTTTCCTGGTGATGTCCCGGTTCTGGACCGAGTGGCTCTGGTTCGACCAGGTGGGCTACTCCAACGTGTTGCTCACCCAGTGGTCCACTCGGGGTGGGCTGTTCGTCGTCGGTCTGCTGTTGATGGGCGGCGTCGTCTGGTTCAACCTGCGCCTGGCGTACAAGAACCGGCCCATGTATGTCCCGACCACTCCCCAGCAGCGCGACCTGGACCGGTACCGGGAGGCCTTCGAGCCGCTGCGCAGACTGGCCTTCATCGCGGCCCCGATCGTGGTGGGCTTCTTCGCAGGTTCGGCGGCGGCCACGCAGTGGCAACCCATGCTGGAGGCGTTCAACGGACAGCCGTTCGGGCAGGTGGACCCGCAGTTCGGGCTGGACATCGGCTTCTACGTCTTCACGTTGCCGTTCCTGCGGTTCGTGATCTCCTTCCTGCTGTGGACCACGATCTTCGGACTGGCCGCAGCCGCCTTCGTGCACTACCTCTACGGCGGCATCCAGGTGACCGGGCAGCGGCGGGCGGAGAAGCCCGCACGGATCCAGTTGAGCATCCTGGGTGGTCTGGTGGTGCTGCTGGTCGGCGTGAACTACTGGCTGGACCGGTACACGCTGCTGAACTCACCCGGGGAACGGTTCGACGGCGCCACCTACACCGAGGTCAACGCTGTGCTTCCGGCCCGGTGGATCCTGGCCTTCGCCTGCGTCTTCGTGGCGGTGCTCATCTTCGCCTTCGGCGCCCGGGGCCGGTGGCGCCTGCCGGTGGTCGGGCTCGGTCTGGCCGTGGTGACCGGCCTGGTTGCCGGGATGGCGATCCCGGCGATCACCCAGGCCGTGGTGGTGAGCCCGAACGAGCAGGACAACGAGGCCGAGTTCATCCAGCGCAATATCGACGCCACCCTGGCCGCGTACGGCCTGGAGGACGTTGAGACCCAGGTGTACGAGGCCGAACTGGAGGGGGTGGCCGGTGCTCTGGCCGACGATGAGGAGTCGACCGCCCAGATCCGGTTGCTGGACCCCAATATCGTCTCGCCCACATTCCGGCAGGACCAGCAGAACCGGCACTACTACACCTTCCCGGAGACCCTGAATGTGGACCGGTACCAGATCGACGGTGAACTCAACGACACCGTGATCGCCGTCCGCGACATCAACCTGGATGCCGTGGCGCAGCGGAACTGGACCAACGACCACACCGTCTTCACCCACGGGTTCGGCGTGGTGGCCGCCTACGGCAACACCACCACCAACGACGGGCGGCCGCAGTTCTTCGAGGGCGGTATCCCCAGCATTGGTGCGTTGGGCGACTACGAACCGCGGATCTACTTCTCGGAGAACTCCCCGGACTACTCCATCGTCGGGGCGCCCGAGGGCGCAGACCCGTGGGAGTTGGACTACCCCGACGACGACGCCGAGGGCGGTCAGGTCAACAACACCTACGAAGGTGACGGTGGCCCGGGTATCGGGAACGTGTGGCGCCAGTTGCTCTACGCCGCCCGGTTCGGCAGCGAACAGATCATCTTCTCCGACCGGGTGAACTCCGAGTCCCAGATCCTCTACCACCGCGACCCCCGCGAACGGGTGGCCCGGGTGGCACCGTTCCTCACCCTGGACGGTCGGACCTACCCGGCTGTGGCTGACACCGACGGGGACGGCATGAAGGAGGTGGTCTGGGTCGTCGACGCCTACACCACCTCGGACGACTACCCCTACTCCGAACGACAGCAACTCGAGGACGCCACCATCGACGCGTTGACCGGTCCGGACGGCCAGGCGATCCAGGCCCAGTTGCCCGAGTTGGTCAACTACATCCGCAACTCCGTCAAAGCGGTGGTCAGCGCCTACGATGGGTCGGTCACGTTGTACGCGTGGGACATGGAGGATCCCATCCTGCAGACCTGGATGGAGATCTTCCCGGACATGATCCAACCCATGTCGGACATCAGTGGGGACCTGATGAGTCACCTGCGCTACCCCGAGGACCTGTTCAAGGTGCAGCGTGAACTGCTGAACCGGTATCACGTGACCGATGCCCGGAACTTCTTCTCCGGTGGTGACTTCTGGCGCACCCCACCGGACCCGGCTGAGCCGCAGTTCAACCAGCCACCGTTCTACCTGAGCCTGCGGATGCCCGAGCAGGAGGAGGCGACCTTCTCCCTGACCACCTCGTTCATCCTGAACGATGATCAGCGCAACGTGCTGACCGGTTTCATGGCGGTGAACTCCGAGACGGGGGACCAGGACGGTGAGGTCCATGAGGACTACGGCACTATCCGTCTGCTGGAGTTGCCTCGTGACCTGACCGTCCCCGGACCCGGGCAGGTGCAGAACGACTTCAACACCGACACCACCGCGGCCACGGAACTGAACATCCTCAGTTCCGGTGGCTCCCAGGTGCTGTCCGGCAACCTGCTCACGCTGCCGGTCGGCGGCGGGCTGCTGTATGTGCAGCCGGTCTACGTGCAGTCTGAGAGCGGCACCCAGTTCCCCTTGCTGCGACGGGTGCTGGTGGCCTTCGGCGACTCGGTCGGGTTCGCGCACACGCTCGATGAGGCGCTGGACCAGGTCTTCGAGGGCGACGCCGGTGCGGCAGCGGGTGACGCCGACGTGGTGCCGGTGCCCGATGACGAGGTCGACCTGGACGCCGAGGACATCGACACCGACGGTGAGCCGGTCGACCCGGACGCAACGGACCCGGACGATGAGCCCACCGAGACCGAGACCGAGACCGCCGACCCGCCGGCGACCGACCCCGGTGACGGCGATGCCCAGGCGCGGCTGAACCGCGCCCTGGCTGATGCCCGGGAGGCGATGGAAGACTCCAACGAGGCACTCGTGGACAGTGACTGGGCCGCCTACGGCGAGGCCCAGGAGCGGTTGGCCGACGCGTTGGAGCGGGCCCTGGAGGCGGACGAGGAACTCAACGGCTGACCACTGGCCCGGGAGGCAATGGCCGACGTGGCTGACGTCACGCTGATAGTCACGGCTGCGATTTGCTTCCCGGGCCGGTGCCGCCGTAGTCTGGGGTTACCGACGCGGGGTGGAGCAGTTCGGTAGCTCGCCGGGCTCATAACCCGGAGGTCGGAGGTTCAAATCCTCCCCCCGCCACTACAGAACGGCGCGATTCCAACGAGAGTTGGGGTCGCGCCGTTCGGCATTCCGGAGGAATCGGGCTCGCTTCGACCGGGTCGACTACGTGGTCGAGAGACTCAGGACCCGAACCTCCGGACGGGTGCCGACCCCCGTCCGACTGAATCGAGGAGCCGGGCCGGGGCAACGCCCTCCTTCTCTGGTGCACCGAGACAGAAGCAGGACTTCGCCATAGCCCGGAGGCTGGAGACTGGTGTTACCCCGCGGGGGCGATCCCGCGGATATAGGCCGCCTGGCCAAGGTGCTGCAGGCAGTCCCCGATCACACTGACCAGGCGGATCGCGACGGTCACCGGTGGGTCCCAGTCGGAGTTGACCACGCGCTCCAGTTCGTCGCCGTCCAGCCTCCTGACGTACTCCAACGTACGGGCGTGCACCTGAGCGTGGTAGTCACGCAGATCCGCAGCGGAGATGCGGACGGCTGCCACGTCGTCCGGAGAGTGGCCGAACCCGGTGTCGCTGACGTCCAAGGGCAGGTCCAGGCGCTCATGCCACTGCGGCCACACCTGCTCGGTGCCGGCGAGGTCGCTGACGTGATCGTCCTGGACCCGGCTCTGGTGCCAGAGCAGCCAGGCGATCGTGTTGGCGTCCGCGGCGGGACGCCATAGGGATGACTCCGGGCTCAGCCCATCGGTGAGGTCCTCGACCAGTTCGTCGATCCTGCCGAAGTGGTCGGTCAGCATTGCTCTCGCGTGCTCAGTCATTGATCTAGCATCCCCGCCGGCCGTGACGAGCGCCAGCCCGCACGAGCAGGTGATGCGGTCGGTTGTCCACGACGCCCCGAGCGGGACGTGGATCCTGGGACCGCTGGTACACCCGAGACCAGTTCGCAGACGCCCTGCTGGCGCGGGATCGTTGGCCCGCTGGTGCCCTCCTGCCCCGGAGGGCACCCGCACGGGCGCAGGATCAGCGCCTTGGAGACAGTGCCAGCGCGTCGTCGATCATCCGGTGCCCCTGCGCCTCGAACGCCTCGTCGCCCACCGAATAGGCCCACGCTGCCGTTGCGATCGCCTCGGTGAGCAGGATGAAGCGCCAGTCCGGTCCACGTGGGTCGGACCCGTACCCCTCGATGAAAGCGCGTTCCAGGTCCCCACGGGTACGGAACTGCTGCACGGCGAGCCGGGCCAGGTCGGTCTGCGCCGGCCGCCACTCGGCGCGACCGAAGTCGATGACGGCGAGTTTCCCGGCGTGCACCATCCAATTGCGGGGTTGGTAGTCGCCGTGGGTGGGCACGAGCCGCACCGCTTCGGTGGGGTGGTCGGCGAGCAGGGCATGCAACCGCCCGACCGTGGCCGACGGGATGCGATGCTCCCCGGCCAGCCACCGCAGCGCCCGCTGCTTGCGGGCAGTGTTGAATTCGATCCCCAGGTCGGTGTCCATGCGCCGATCCTGACCATGGAACGCCGCCAGGAGTGCGCCGGCCTGCCGGTAGGTCTGCGGTTGCTGCTCGGAGTCGTTGCCTTGCACGAGTTCCCCGGGCAGGAACTCGGCCACGAGGACGCGTGCGTCGTCGTCCACGTGATGCAGTACCGGCGCCGCACCCAGGTGGCGCAGTGGCCCCACCCAGTGCCGGTAGGCATCCAACTCCCGGGAGAAATGGTGGTTGCCCGGACCGCAAGCCTTGACGATGACGTCCTCGGCGATGCCCGGGGTGCGGACCCGCAGCACCGTGGAATCGATCAACCCCCAACTCAGGTCCGCCACGACATGCGCGCCGGGCAGCCACCGTTGCACCAGGAGCCGCTGGTCCGGCCTCAGCCCAGGCAATGCCGTGTCCCGGTCCGGGCTGCCGTCGGGGCCGGTCATGCCTTCGCGGCCGTGGTGACGGTCTCGAGCCGGCGCAGGTCGGTGGCGGAGAGCCGGAGGTCGGCTGCGGCGACGTTCGCGTGCAGGTGGCGCATGCTCGCGGTCCCGGGCAAGGGAACGACTCGGACGCCGTGTTCCTGCTGTCGGTGGTGCACCCAGGCCAGCGCGACCTGACCGATTGTGGCGTCGTGGCCGGTGGCGATCTCACCCAGCGCTGCCCGGAGCCCGGCGGTTACGGGACCGTCGGTGCGGCGCTGCGGCTGTGCGTGCAGGAGGCCCTGGCCGGTCGGGGAGTGCGCCACCACCACCACGCCCAACTCCGCCGCGGTGGGCAGCAATTCATCCTCGATACCGCGCTGGACCAACGACCATTGCTCCTGCAGGGCCGCAACAGGGTGTACCGCATGGGCACGCCGCAGATCCTCAGCGGTGACGTTGGACAGCCCGATGGCGCGGATCTTGCCCTGATCGACCAGTTCCGCCATCGCTCCGACGGTGTCCTCGATCGGTACCGTCTCACTGCGCAGGTGCAGGTAGTACAGATCGATCGCCTCGACTCCCAGCCGCTGAAGACTCGCCTCGCTCGCCGACCGCACGTAGGCAGGGTCGGCCCGGGCCTCGAAGCCTGCTGCCAGATCATCGCGCCGCACCAGGCCGAACTTGCTCGCCAGCACCACGTCATCGCGTCGCGTCCTGATCGCGCGGCCGACCAACTCCTCGTTCTGGTAGGCGTCCGCGGTGTCGATCATCGTGACACCGAGGTCGAGGGCGGCGTTGAGAACAGCCACCGGATCCCGGTCAGCAGTACCGGCGTCGTCCTCGCTCAACCTCATCGAGCCGAAACCCTGACGGCCGTAGGTGTCGCCTTCCGGTACGGACCCCGTCTGCGCTGCTGCCATGAGGAAAGCCTATGACCCCCGCCGCAGGTGAGGTCCGGGACGGTCCGGCGCCTTAGCGCTCCTGCAGTTCCTTGCCCGTCCACTCCGGCAGGAACAGGGCCGCTACCCCGGCCAGCACGAAGAAGAAGGCGAACACCCCGAACGCCAGCGGGGCACCACCGATCGAGATGAACACGGGGGTGGACAGCGGCGCAAGGATCGCTGCGACCCGCCCGAACGCCGCGGCGCTCCCGGACCCGGTGCCCCGCAACCGGGTCGGGTAGATCTCCGGCGTCACCGCATACAGCGCACCCCAGGCACCCAGGTTGAACGCCGACATCGCCATCCCGGCGGCGATGATGGTCGCCACCGTATCCGCTTGGCCGAAGAGCACCGCGGCGACCGCCGACAGACCCAGGAACGAGGCCAGCGTGGCCCGCCGTCCCCACTTCTCGATCAGGATCGCCGCCACCGCGTACCCGGGCAACTGGGCCAGGGTGATGATCAGGGTGTACTCGAAGGACTGGACCAGGTCATAGCCCTGCTGCACCAGCAGTGTGGGTAGCCAGATGAACGCCCCGTAGTAGGAGAAGTTCACCCCGAACCAAGCCAGCCAGATCGCGATGGTGCGCCGGCGCAGGCGCGGGGACCACAACTCCCGCCAACTCGGCGGCGGTGCGGGATCTCCCACCGGAGGGGAGGGCACCGGCGGGACACCAGCGGAGGCCTCGAAGTAGCGCACCGACTCCTCCGCCTCGGCCTCCCGGCCGCCCTGTTCCAGGAAACGCACCGACTCCGGCAGCGCGTAGCGCACCACCAGGGCGTAGGCCGCCGGGACCATCCCGATCACGAACGCCCAACGCCACCCGGTGCCGGGGTTGACCACGAAGTACCCGATCACCGCGGCGGCCAGCCACCCCACCGCCCAGAAGGCCTCCAGGATCACGATCATCCGGCCCCGGATCCGTTTCGGTGCGTACTCACTCACCAACGTCGAGGCCACCGGCAGTTCGGCCCCCAGGCCCAGGCCAATGACGAAGCGCAACACGATGAGCATCACCAGGCCGGTGGACAGCGCCGCCGCCCCGGTGGCCAGCCCGTAGACCAACAACGTCAGCGCGAACACCTGCCGGCGCCCGATCCGGTCCGCGAGCAGCCCGCCCAGGCTGGCGCCCACCGCCATCCCGACGAACCCGATCGAGGCCACCACCGAGAGTTCGGTGCTGGTCAGGTTCCAGGCGATGCCCAGGGCGGCCATGATGAAGGAGATCAGCGCCACGTCCATCGCATCCAGCGCCCAGCCGATCCCCGAACCGACCAGGAGGCGGCCGTGTGCGCGTCCGAAGGGGAGACGGTCCAGGCGCTCGGCGCGGGTCATCGTCCCCGCGGCGCCGGCCGCGGCGCCGGCGTCGGCGGGCGCATCCGGTCCGTCACCACGGACGTCCGGGTCGGGACTGGTGTTCTCGTTGGTCATCCGAACTCTCCTGCGGACACGTGCGGGCGGCCCCGGTACGGGACCCCGTCGAGACTAGCGCCCGGCGCCGGTGCCCCCGAAGACCCAGGTGTCCAGGAACTCATTGCGGAAGCACCCGTCGGGATCGTACCGGGCCGCCAGGTCACGAAAACGCCCCAGCATCGGATAGACGCGTGCCAGGCGCAGCGGATCGGTGTGGAACCACTTGGCCCAGTGCGGGCGGGCATCGAAGGGGGACAGCACCTCATCGATCACCGGCAGCACCGCCGCCACCGCCTCCGGGTCCACGTCCATCGTGAAGTGCACGCTGATGCTCTCGCGCCCGTAGGCCGGGGAGAGCCACAACTCATCGGCGGCGATCGTGCGCACCTCACTGATGTGCAGCAGCGGACCGACCCGCTCGCGCAGGGTGCTCGACCCACGCAAGGCATCCAGCGCCGGGATCGCCAGGTCGCGCGGGAGCGCGTACTCGACCTGGATCTCCGCGCCGGAGGAGGGTGTGAACCCCATCCGGAAGTGCGGCAGCCGCTCGTGCCACGGCCCGGCCACCCCCTGCTGCGGGGTGCACACGCGCGCGTCGGCCGAGCGAACCGGGTGCTGGTCGGCCGGCGCCGCATAGGCGCCCAGCACGCCGGGGGAGGCGCCGCCGTCGGGCCCATCGGTACGGCGCTTCACCCAGACCGAATCGACCGAGTCGGCCCGCCAGGAGGGGAACAGGCTGACCGAGGTGCCCAGCGCGGTGAGGGCGTCGAAGTCCTCCAGCACCAGGTCCCAGGGCACGTCGTTGAAGACCCACTGGCGCACCCGGTACGCCGGCTCGATCCGCATCGTCACGCGCGTGGTCACCCCCAATGCGCCCAGGCTCACCACCGCGCCCTCGAAGTCCGGCTCGCCCCGGGCGATCCGGTGCACCTGCCCCTGGGCGTCGATGAATTCCAGCCCGACGACGGCGGCTGCCAGGCTCCTGACCCCGTCGCCGGAGCCATGGGTGCCGGTGGCGATCGCCCCGGCTACCGAGATGTGTGGCAGCGAGGCCATCGCGTGCAGCGCGAAACCGGCCCGGTCCAGCGCCTCGGCGAGATCGCCGTAGGTGACCGCTGCGCTCACCGTGACAGTCCCTGCTCGCTCGTCGATCTCGATCTGCGGCTCCAGCCCGGCCAGGCTGATCAGGTCACCGGGGGAGTCGGGCAGGGCGTTGAAGGAGTGCCGCGTGCCCAGGGCGCGGATCCTCGGCACTGCGGCGATGATCCGCCGGGCCTGGTCGAGGCTGGTCGGGCGGTGCAGGGTGCGGGCGCCGAACACGTGGCTGCCCGCCCAGTTGATCCCCGGGCCGGTGTGCGCGCTCATGTCAGGCTGCGCAGTGCGTGGACCAGCACCGCAGTAAGACCTACCAGCACCGCCAGGACCACGACGGCGATCCAGACCACCGAGTCCCCGCCCCGCGGCAGCGCCAGGGCCAGGTGCATGAACGTCTGCGCGATGACCTGGAGTACAAGGAACGGCCATCCCACCCGCGCCAACACCCGTAGCTCCACCACCGCGTCCCAGCTCACCCCGCCGACCACACGCGAGAGCACCAGGAACCCGTGCACGCAGAACACCACGACGGTCGATTCGGCCACCGTGGGCTCCCCGACCATCAGCCCCCAGCCGAGGAACGCGGCCACCCCCACCGGCAACCCGTAGCCCGGCCAGAACGCCACGGTCAGCGAGAACAGGATCATCAGCACCATCGTCACGACCGAGCTCGCGACCAGCACGCTCGCGCTCACCGCCAGCAGCAGTGCCACGATCCGCAGCACCCAGGCCGCCACCGCGGGCCCCAGGTGCAGCCGCATCGCCGGCGGCCGCTGCTCGGGCAGGCTCGCCTCGGCCCGGCGCGCCCAGTTCGACACCCGCCCCATCAGCGACCACCCCGCTGCACCGTCGAGGCGACCATGAGGGCCTCCTCGGGGTTCATGGCGGTGCCGTGCCCGTCCGGGTCGCCGACCCAGTGGACCACGTCGATGCCCTGCCGGCGCAGCTCGGCCAGCCGCAACCCGCGCTCCAGCCGGATCAACTGGAAGGAAGTGGCAGCGTAGGGATCCAACCGTGCGGTGTTGAGCGCGGGGAGCACGTCCACGGCGATCACCCGGTGCCCCTGGGAGCGCCACAGCGTGGCCACGGCACTGGCCTCGTCGTCCAGGAAGGTGGAGAAGATCACCGCCAGCGCACCGGAGGGCAGTCTCGGGGAGCGCTGGCGTGGCTGCGGGCTGCCCTCCGGGGCGATCCGGGCCAGGCGCTGGGTGATCCGTTCGAGGTGCTTGCCGCCCGCGGCCGGGGCCACCGGGCGTCGTCGCCTGCCCAGGTCGTCCAGCCCCACCCGGTCCCCGCCCTTCAGGTAGAACTGGGCCACCGACGTCGCGGCCTCCCGGGCCAGGTCCACCGAGGTCGCGTGCGTCATCCTGGCCGGGGTGCCGCCGGACCACGTGTCCACGTCCGGGCCGACGTCGTCGCGGGAGTCCACCACCAGCATCACCGTGGCGTCGGCGCTGGCCAGCGTGCGCCGCACGTACAGCGCGCCCAGCTTCTGGGTGCGCGGGTCCAACGAGCGACGCACGGTGGTGCGCCAGTCGATCCGGCGCAGCCGGTCCCCGGGGGTGAACTCGTGGATGTCGTGCAGTTCCATTCCCTCACCCACGCGGCGTGAGGTGTGCGGGCCCACCAGCCCTTGCAGCCGGAAGGGCAGTGGCATGCGCCGCAGCGGCCGGGCCGGCGGGCGCACCATCATCGGCACCGGGCCGGCCGGCGGGCAGTGCGAGGCGAGCAGTTCGTCGTGGCTGGTGGCGATGTAGTCCACCCGGAAGCACTCCAGGACCCCGGTGCGAGCGGTCTCCAGGGACATGCCGATGGAGCGGTCCGGCGAGGCCACGACCACCGCCTCGGTGGTGCGATAGCCGTGGGTGGCCACCCGCATCCGGACCACCGAGGTGCCCGGCGGGGTGCGCAGGGTCAGGGTGGCGCCCACGGTGCCCGGTTCGGCTGCGCCGGTGGCGCCGGGAGCCGTGCCGGCGCCGGCGGACAGGCCCGGCCGCAACTGCGCCTGCACGTCCTGGCGGGGTTGGGAGAACCACGCCCAGGCCGTCCCGAGCACCATGGGCAGGGCGAGCGCGGCAAGGTCCGGCCGGGACGTAGTGACGCCCAGCACCAGCAGCACCATCCCCAGACCCCCGGTCAGAACCGCCGAGGTGCCCGGCACCCAGACGGTCGCCGCACCGCCCGGCCCGGCTGAGCCAGCCGCCCCGCTCGAGCCGCCCGGGGTGCCCGGCCCATCAGAGCGGGACCGGGCCGGCTCGGCAGAGGTGGGTTGCGCCGTCGTCGGCCCCGCACCCGGTGAGTGCGCGGAACTCACGACGAAGCGCCGACCGGGGCCTCGGCGCGCGCTGTGGCCGGGGTGGGGACCTCCTCGAGCAGACGCGCCACGATCTGGTCGGCCGAGGCCCCCGCAGCCCACGCCGCAGGGGTGAGCACCAACCGATGCGCCAGCGCCGGTACGGCCACGTCCTTGACGTCCTCCGGGGTGACGAACTCGCGTCCGTCCAGGACCGCCCGGGCCCGGGCCAGCAGCACCAGCGCCTGGGAGCCGCGCGGGGAGGCCCCGACCTCCACAGTGCTCAGCTCCCGGGTCGCCCCGGCCAGCCGCACACAGTAGTCCAGGATGTCGGCGTCCACGTCCACCGCCTCCACCCCGGCCTGCATGGCCAGCAGCGTCGTGTCGTCGACGACCTGGTCCACCTCGGCCCACTCGGTGCGCCGGGCGATCCGGCGGGCCAGCACATCGGCCTCCTGGGTCGCATCGGGGTAGCCGACGGACAGTCGGACCATGAACCGGTCCAACTGGGCCTCGGGCAGGGGATAGGTCCCCTCGTACTCCACCGGGTTGGCCGTGGCCAGCACGTGGAAGGGCGCGGGGAGCTTGTGCGAGGTGCCCTCCACACTGACCTGGCGCTCGGCCATCGCCTCCAGCAGTGCCGACTGGGTCTTGGGCGCGGTGCGGTTGATCTCATCGGCCAGGAACAGCCCGGTGAACACCGGCCCGGGACGGAAGGTGAACTCGGTGGCCGCCGGATCGAACACGTAGGAGCCGGTGATATCGGCCGGGAGCAGGTCCGGGGTGCACTGCAACCGCCGGAAGTCCAGACCGAGTGCTCCGGCCAGGGCACGGGCCGCGAGCGTCTTGCCCAGCCCGGGTACGTCCTCGAACAACACGTGCCCACCGGCCAGGATCGCCGCCAGTGCGGTGCGCAGCGGCTGGGTCATACCGACGACGACGCCGGCCACCTGATCCAGGACGTCATTGCCCAGCCGGGATACCTCCGGCACAGGGAGCGGGGTGGGAACGGGTGTGGTCATGCCAGGCCCTTTCTGAGGTCGAGTCGTTCGAAAGCGGTCAGGTAGTGGCGCATCCGGCCGGCGTCCACGGGGGTGGCGCGCGGGTCGTCCAGGAATGCCACGACCTCCTCACCCAGCACCTGGCGGGCCCGCTCGCGCCCCGGTCCGGACTCGAGATCCACACCGGCGTGGCGGCAGGCGCGCACTCCCGCTGAGTGCAGGCGACGCACGGCGGGTTCGCGCAGCGTGGTGCGGTTGCCGTAGATCGCCCAACTCAGGGTGGAGACCTCCCGCCGGGCGCCGTCGCGGCTCTGGTAGGGCAACCGACGGAAGCGCACGACGGCGGGGACCCCGCTGATCGGGATGGCGGCGGAGATCAGGAGCAGGCTCACGCCGAGCAGGACGGAGTGCCGCCCGCTGAGGCCGATCCAGTACAGCAGGACGGACAGTGCCACCGCGATCGATGCGGTGATGATCATCCACCGCCGGGACTGCTGGGTGGGGGTTCGGACCGGTTCGGACGTCGCGATGCTCATAGCCGCACCCGGTCCCAACTGCGGGCCAGCGCCTCGAGGTGGGTGACTGCCTCGTTCTGCTCGGCCGGACTCATCGGCTCGGTGCGGAACCGGGCGCGGTGGTACAGGCTGAGCAGGCCGGTGGTGGCCTCCGGGTCGGCCTCGGTGCGGGTCAGGACCGCCACGGTCAGGTCGGTCGGGGTGTCCGCGGGCCGGCGGCTCATCCCGGACTTGGCGGCCGCGTCCTCCAGGGCCAACCAGGCCCGGATGATCGCATCGGTGGGGTCGGCTGCCCGGCGCACCTCCTCCCGCGCACTGGTGGCCGCCTCGGTCAGGATGGGGATCTGGTCCTCGGGCGCGACCTCGGCGTCCACCTGCAGGTCGCTGCGCCCCACATCGGGCGTGAGCGACCTGCGATAGCGCACGAACAACCAGATGGCGATCGCGGCAGCGGCCACCGCCATGAGGATCACCAGCCCCAGGAGCAGCTGGCCCCAGATCGGGCTGATCTCGATGGGCTCGGCGTCTGTGGGGGGCTCGAACGTCTCGTCCTCGGACTCCTCGTAGGACTGCTCCTCGGGCGGGGGGCCTTCCTGGTCCGGCTCCGGTGCGGAGACCTCGAACTCGCGCGCATCCATCTCCCAGGTTCCGATGGACGGAGCGACCAGGACCGCCAGACCCAGGAGCAGGGCCACCAGGGCAGTGGGCACCAGCGGCGGTACACGGTGTTGCCGTTCGCGCTCGTTCACCATTGACTTCCTCACCGGAGGATTCCTCCCCGGAGCACTCTAACCGTTTGCCGGGGCCACCTCACTCTTCCAGGATCTCGAGCGGCGCGGCTCGGCCGCGACCCCGGTGCGCCCCGCCCTACTCCCCGGGTACAGCCCGCTCGAACCGCAGGATCCGGAACCGGATTCCGGACTCGCTCTCTCGCCACGCGCCGGTCTCGACCACCTGCCAGGGCGGAGTGATCGGTGGGGCGAAGACGTCGCCGTCGACCTCCAGGTCGATCTCGGTGACGACCAGCACGTCAGCCAGGTCCATCCCCTGGGCGTAGACCTGGCCGCCCCCACAGATCCACGCCTCGCTCTCGTGCACCAGCGCCGCCGCTGTGGGAAGGTCCCGGACCACCTCGGCGCCGGGTGCGTGGTAGTCCTCCTGGCGGGTCAGCACGATATTGCGCCGGCCCGGCAGCGGCCGGAACCGCAGGGGGAGCGATTCCCACTGCCGCCGACCCATGATCACCGGGTGTCCGTGCGTGGTTGCCTTGAAGTGCGCCATGTCCTCCGGCAGGTGCCACGGCAGATCGTTGGCGCGCCCGATCACCCGGTCATGGGCCTGCGCCCAGATCATTCCCAGCATGGCAACGTCCCCTCCCAGCGCATCGTCCCCGCGGGTCGACTCAGACCGCGATCGGCGCCTTGATGCCGGGGTGATGCTGGTAGCCGGTCACCTCGACGTCCTCGAAGCGGTAGGAGAAGAGGTCATCGGCCTTGCGCAGTTCCAACTGCGGGAACTCGAACGGCTCGCGCGTCAACTGTTCGCGCACCTGCTCGGTGTGGTTGGCATAGATGTGGCAGTCGCCACCGGTCCAGATGAACTCGCCCGGCTCCAGACCCACCTGTTGGGCCACCATCTGGGTGAGCAGGGCGTAGGAGGCGATGTTGAACGGCACGCCCAGGAACAGGTCGGCGCTGCGCTGGTACAACTGGCACGACAACTTCCCGTCGGCCACATAGAACTGGAAGAACGCGTGGCACGGCGCCAGCGCCATGGCATCCAACTCGGCGACGTTCCAGGCCGAGACGATGATCCGGCGCGAGTCCGGGTCGGAGCGGAGTTGTTCCAGAACGCCGGTGATCTGATCGATATGACCGCCGTCGGGCGTGGGCCACGAACGCCACTGGACGCCGTAGACGGGGCCGAGTTCGCCGTCGTCGTCGGCCCACTCGTCCCAGATCCGCACCCCGTTCTCGCGCAGGTAGGCGATGTTGGAGTCCCCCCGCAGGAACCACAGCAACTCGTGCACGATCGACTTCAGGTGCACTCGCTTCGTGGTGATCAGCGGGAACGCCTGCGCGAGGTCGTAGCGCAACTGGTGCCCGAACCGGGACAACGTCCCGGTGCCGGTGCGGTCGGACTTGACCGTACCTTCTCGCAACACCAGATCCAGCAGGTCCTCGTACTGTCTGTCCGCCATGAGGCTCATCGTAGGCCGGGCTCGTCCGCTCCCGGCCCAGGTGCCCTGGCGGTGCCGAGCGCGCGCGGCGCTGGTTGGGTGATCAGTTTGGGGGTAGCGCCGATCTCGCGAGTGAACTCCATGGGTGGCGGTCCGAACGCGGAGTCGATTCCACGGATCATCGACTTGCCCATCACCCGACCGCCGGTGTACCCCACCACCGCGCCGACACCGAAGGGCAGCAACCGGCCGAGCATGATCGAACCGGCCTTGGCCGTGCTGGTGGCGATCACCCGTTTGCGGAGCGTGCGGTTCACGGCCTTGACCGTGCCCAGCGGAACCCGCGTCATCAGTGCCCTGCCCCAGGTCACACTGGTGACTCCGATCTGCTCCTGGAGCAGTTCCGGACCCTTCGGGCCGAGCAGGGCGGTCAGCAGCACGGCTTTGCGGCGCGGCACGTCCTCGACATCGATCCCGTGCACATCGGCCACGCCCAGCGCGAGCACGCCCGAGGCGCCCAGGAACGCCGCCACCTGCCCGGAGGTGATCAACAGGGCCGCACCGGTACCCAGCGCGGGCACCGCAGCCACCGCACCGACCGCGCCGCCGGACCCGCCGACCGCCAGCAGGTATCGCCTGTGCAGGATGGCCAGGATCTGCTCCGGAGACGCCTGGGGGTTCTTCGTACGGATGTCATCGACGTAGGAGCGCACCCGCGCTGAGGGGATCGTGACCGCGGTGTTGAGGAGATCATCCAGCCGGCTCGGCATCGATCTCACCCCTCGGAGGTGACCCGGAGCGTCTGGGGCATCCCCTTGTCCAGGGTGCGCCCCACCGTGCAGCCGCGGTCGACGGCCTTGTGCACCAGGTCGATCAATGTGGCGCGCTCGTCCTCATCCAGGGCCTCCATGTTCACCACGATCTCCACCTCACCGCGGCTGTACCGGTTCTGGCCCGCCACGGCCGTGGTCTGCACGCCGACGTAGGCGTCGAAATCGTCACCGAGGGCGCGGGCCAGGGCCCGGTCGGCGCTCATCAGGTTGCACGCGGCCAACCCCATCGCGAACAGGTCCGAGGGGGTGAAGGTGCCGTCGGCTCCCCGCGGACCGATCTTCACCTCGGCTCCGGTGGAACTGCGCCCGGTGTAGGTGTTGGTGCCGGTGCGCTCGGCCCATAGCGCGCTCTGCGAAGTGTTCATGTGCCGATGGTGACACGATCCGTGGGACTTGGCCCACCTGGAACCGGCTCGCCCAACTCGGCCAGGATCTGCAGGTATCGCACCCGGTGGGTGTTCACATCCGTCATCTTGGTGGCGATGTCGGAGATGAAGTCCTCCCGGTAGATCGAATCGGTCAGTACCGAGACCGCGTAGTACAGTCCGGTGAACATCGCCATCGCCACCGAGACCCGCAGGTGCGTCTGGGTGATCACGAGCCGCTCGTCGCCGAAGGCGATCTGGTACTGCCAGCCGCCGTCCTCGATCCGCCACAACTCCTGCAGCGTCGGGGTGACGGTCAGCACGCCGAGGGCGAAGAAGAACAGCCCGACGCCCAGGCTGATCACCACTACCTGGAGCAACTGGTTCGAGGCGACCATCACCGCCACGTTCACCAACTGGGCCCGGGACAGTCTGGGCAACCGATCGGCCTGCGGGGTGTTCCGCTTCGCCTGGCGCAGGATCTGTGCGGTCTCGGCGCGCAGCCGGATCCGAAGGATGAGCAGGATCAGCACGGCGAAGAAGACCACGAGCGCCACATCCGAGGCCCCGGGGCTGTGGTGGAAGAGCTGCCAGACCTCCGAGGAGTAGAACAGGGCCATCGAGAAGATCAGCAGCAACGGCAGGAAGCGCACCAGGCGCAGCAGCGAGGATCCGAGTTCGTTGCCCACCCGGCTGGCGCCCCACCACAGGGTTGCGGCCAGCCCGTACCGCACCACCAGTCTGATCAGGCCGAGCAGGAGCAGATTGGACCCGGCGATCATCAATCCCGCTCGCCATTGCCCACCGGAGAGGAGAACCAGCAGCGCCGGAGCCAGCACGAAGAACGCCAACTCGGCCTTGCCCACGCTCTGCGGCAGCGTCGACCAGGGGCGCCCCCGGGCCACGTTCAGCCCGGCATAGCCCAGGAAGAGGCCGAGCAGCACCAGCAGGATCGCGGTGGTGTTGAGCCACCATGGCCAATCGAGCCGTGCTGCGACCGACATCTCGAACAGCAGCACCGCGACCAGCACCGGGGCGGAGCGGCCGAACACGTCACGGCGAGCCGAGTGATCGTGCACCAGCAACGGCAGCCCGTAACGACGGAACGTGCGCTCACACGCGGCACGCTCCTGCTTCAGCGTCATGGCGGCAAGCGTACTCACCGTGCCGTTACGCCAGACTGGGGTCGTGACATGCGTTTTCGTGCTCGGCAAGCCGGCCCAGCGGTCCCCGACGATCGCGGCTGCGATCCAGGACCTTCGCGGGCGCGGGATCGACGTGCGCACGCTCGTGCCCGAGGCGGCGAGCGCCGGTGCGGGGAGCGCCGGTGCGACGGGCTCCGGCGGGGAAGCAGGGCCCGGCGACGGTGCGTGGCGGGTGGACGGCAAGATGCGGCTGGTGCGGCAGGACCTGACGGGGGCGCGGTTGATCGCCCAGCGTGGCCTGGCCCCCGAGGTGCTGGACCTGCTGACGCCCTGGGCCCGGCGGTGCTGTAACGATCCCGTAGCCACGGCGCTGACCCATCGTCGCGCCGTGCTCCTCGACGTGCTGGCCCGGGGCGGGCTGGCCGTGCCCCGCACGAGCCTGGAGCCTGACTACCAGGACGCGCGCGCCGGCGGCGCCGTGATCAAAGCCGCCGATGCCCGAGCCGGCCGTGGGGCGGGGGTGCTCCTGCCCGGCACCGCTCCGGCCGAGCCCCCGTTTCCGGGCCCCTACCTCCTGCAGGAGCACCTGGAGGGCTGGGAGGCCAAGATGTACGTCTTCGGCGCGCAGGTACGGGCCGCCCGCCGGCCCGGCGGCCGGCAGTCCGGCGGTGAGGTCTACACCCCTGCGGCCGACCACGCCGACCTTGCCCGTGCCGCAGCCGGGGCGGTCGGTGTGGAACTGTGCGGGGTGGACCTGATGATCACCGCAGACGGACCCGTGGTGATCGACGTGAACGCCTTCCCCTCGGCCACGAAGATCCCCGGCGCGGCGGGATTGATCGCCGCGCACCTGGTGACCCGGCTCTGAGGCCGGGAGAGTCCGGTCGCCGGGGCCGCGGGTTCGCGTCCCGGACGCCGGCCCTGCCCGTCCCCGATGTTCAGGCCTGTTCCCGAGCGCCGGAGAGGTCGTCGCTGCCGTCCCGCGGGATCGGCTCGGCGCCGCGTCCACGCGCCTCCGCTACCGGCATCAGGTACCGGTTGCCCGGATCCCACGGCCGGGTCCAGCCCAACTGGGTGAAGAGGTGGTCGAGCAGATTCCCGGTGAACCCCCACACCCATCCCACCGGGAGCCGGAACCCCACCGAGGTGAATCTGGTCAACCCGGCTACCTGGACCAAATGGCGCCGCTGCGGGTCCAGCAGACCGGCTACCGGGACGCGCAGCGCATGCAGGACCTCACCGGGTTGGGCCCGCTCGAACCCGGACGCCTCGGTCCAGGCCAGCACCGGATGCACCACGAACGAACTGACCGGTACCAGCGCCGGCGGCAACTCACCGATCACCTCTGCCCGGTCCGGATGCAGACCGATCTCCTCGTGGGTCTCCCGCAGGGCGGCGGTGACGACATCCTCCCCGGGCTCGATCCGCCCACCCGGCAGGGAGATCTGCCCGGGGTGGTCACGCAGTGCGGTGGAGCGCTGGACCAGGAACAGATCGGCCGCGGGCGCCGACTCCTCAGCCCCCGGTGCCTCGTCGGACTCCTGCGCCGGTGCCAGCAGTACCAGCACCGCGGCCCGTCGGAACCCGCGGGCACTCTCGGGATCGAACCGGTGCGGGCCCGGCCAGGGCGGAAACCGGCGTGCCAGGTTCTGGCGGTGCAGGTGCGCCAGACCGTCCCGTGCCGGATGTGGGCTCACAGGTCACGACCTGCCAAGGCGCTCCAGTCCCACCTTGTACTCGGCCTCCAGCACGCGCTGTACGGCCTGCACCACCGCCTTCTCCACCGCCGGACCCACCAGGGGGATCGGCGCGCTGACCTCGCCCTCGTACCGGACCCGGGTCGTCTCGGCGTCCCCGGACAGCCTCGTGCGGGCCGTGCACCGCGCCGGCGCACCGGTGATGTCCATGCTCACGGTGGCGGTGCGCCCGGCCTCGGCATCTGCCGGGCCCCAGGCCTGCACCATCTTCAATTCGATCGTCGAGCCGACCAGTGAGCGCATGGAGTGCGGGATGGTGTCGGTGGGCATCCGGCGCGTAGCCGAGACGATGAAGGCGCCGTCCTCACTGTGGGCCACCTCGTGCCGCGCGGACACCGAACCGGAGGCGCGGGCGCTGTCACGCAGGTACTCCTCGTCACCGAGCATCCGGGCCACACGGGCCGGATCGGCGGGGTAGTCGTGCGTGACCTCGAAGCGCATAGGGCCACGATACCCGCGCCCGTCCGGTCACCAGGTGTGCACGGTCGGTGCCGATGCTGGAAGTAGGGTGGTCCGGTGTCCACGATGAGTGCATTGATCGCCCGCATGAGCGACCTCGGAGCGCAGGACGTCGAGTGGCTGCACCTGTTGGTCGCCGACTGGCAGGTGATCTCCGATCTGGGCTTCGCCGATCTGGTGCTCTGGCTTCCCACCAAGGACGACGACGTGGTCGCGATCGCCCACGCCCGCCCGTCCACCGGGGCTACGGTCCATCACGACGACGTGGTGGGCCAGTCGGCCCCGCCCGGCCTGCGCACCATGCTTCTGGCCGCCGCACAGTCCAAGACGCAGTCCCGGTTGCGCGAAGCGCGCTGGGAGGGTTCGTTCGCGATCCGGGAGGAGGCGATCCCGGTGGTGCGCGGTGGGCGCACTCTGGCCGTCGTCGCCCGGCAGACCTACCTGGGTGGCAACCGCACCCCGTCGCGGCTGGAGTTGAACTACGTCGAGTCCGCCGATGAGTTGTGCGCCATGATCGCCCGTGGCGAGTTCCCGCTCGCCCACGCCGCTACCGGTCCGCGCCGGGGCGCTCCACGGGTGGGTGATGGCCTGGTCCGCCTGAATGCCGAGGGCGAGACGCTGTACGCGAGCCCGAACGCGGTCAGCGCGCTGCACCGGCTCGGCGTGACCGATGAGATCGTGGGCGTGTCGATGGCGGAGGTCATCACCCCGCTGATCGAGGACTCCTCCCCGGTGGATGAGTCGCTGCCGCTGGTGGTGATGGGCCGGGCCGCCTGGCGCACCGAGGTCGAGGCGCGCGGGGTGTCGCTGTCCCTTCGCGCGTTGCCGATCACCGAACACGGGGAACGGACCGGGGCGGTCCTGCTGATCCGGGACGTCTCGGAATTGCGTCGCCAGGAACGCGAACTGCTGACCAAGGACGCCACCATCCGCGAGATTCACCACCGGGTGAAGAACAATCTCCAGACAGTGGCGGCTCTGCTGCGACTCCAGGCACGCCGCACCGGTTCGAGCGAGGCGCGCACCGCGCTGGAGGAGGCCATGCGCCGCGTCGCGACGATCGCGACGGTGCATGAGGCGCTGTCACAGACCATCGATGAGGCGGTCGACTTCGACGCGGTGTTCGGACGCACGTTGCGGATGGCCGCCGATGTGGCCTCCGGTGAGGCCCGGGTGGTCACCGAACGCACCGGGGAGTTCGGCCGGGTGCCGGCCACCGACGCCAGCGCGCTGGCGGTGGTGCTGACCGAACTGGTCACCAACGCCGTCGAGCACGGGCTGGCGGGCCAGCACGGGACGGTTCGGATCGACGCCAGGCGTGCGGGCAACCAGTTGCGGGTGCGGGTCAGCGACGACGGCGTGGGCATGGACGCCGAGCAGGCAGCCGACGGGCTTGGAACGCAGATCGTGCGGACCCTGGTGGCCACCGAACTCGACGGCTCGATCGAGTGGGAACCCCTCGAGGGCGGGGGCACCTCGGTGACGTTGAGGGCCACCTTGGCCGACGTCCGCGATGCCGGCTGACCGCGAAACCCGCGTGCCGGTGAAGAAAAACAACCATGGTTGGAAAAGCCGGTTGGCAGAGACGTAAGAAAAAGCCGGCCGGATCCCTGTCGAGATCCGGCCGGCTCGTTCTGTCAGGTGTGGAGTCGGCTCAACCCGCGCGCCGTGCACGAGCGGTGCGACGCTTCAGCGCCCGGCGCTCGTCCTCGGACATCCCGCCCCAGACACCAGCGTCCTGGCCGGATTCCATCGCCCACTTCAAGCAGGTGTCGATAACGTCGCAGCGCCGGCAGACGCCTTTGGCTTCCTCGATCTGAACGAGAGCGGGCCCGGTGTTCCCGATCGGGAAGAAGAGTTCGGGGTCCTCGTTCAGACAGGCAGCCTGATTACGCCAATCCATCTGTGATGCACTCCTTGGTAGGCATGACGATCAACGCGGTGACAGCCTGAGGCTGTGCTCGACGACCGCTGAGCGGGTGTGCGGGACGCGTTGATCGGCTCGGTAGAAAGTCCTTCTTTAGGTTCACACGACACGTGATGTTTCACAAGGGGTAGCCCGTAGCTTTCCACCGCACCGTCATGAGACATCCCTCACATTCCACGGAATGAGAAGGCGCCGAATCCGGGCGCAGGCCCGGCCCGGGTAGGCCCGCATTAGGGTGGGGCCATGCCCGAGAAGTCACCGTCTACGCGTCCGGTTCTGCTGACGGTGTCCCTGGTTCTGGTCGGGCTGCAGGTGCTCGGCCTGATCGTGCTGGCGGTCGGCGGCCTGGGCGGGGTGCTCGGTGCCGCCAGCCTTGAGCAGGTCACGATCGTCACACTCGCGGTGGTGCTGTTGGGGCTGGCCCTGCTGGTCGGAGCCGCCGGCTGGGGGTTGTGGCAGGGCAAGCGGTGGGGCCGCGGG
This sequence comes from Pseudactinotalea sp. Z1739, assembly GCF_049725055.1. Next base: position 280,169 of record NZ_JBMPQA010000005.1, read on the forward strand.
CCCGTGGTCACCTGGCAGTTGCTGCTGCTGGCGGTGGGTGTCAGTGGTCTGGGGGGCCAGGAGTGGTGGGCCACCGTGATACCGATCGTGATGTCGCTGGTGATCATTGCCGGGGTGCTGGTGCCGTCCTCCCGCGCGGCGACCGATCGCGGGGGCCGTCCCGATGCGGTGCTCTAACCCGCCTCGAACCCCTCGGGGCGGGCCACCTGCACCGGAACCACCCGTGGACCATCCACCAGCACGCCGCGCCCCGGCACCGGGTCGGGGTCCAGCCCGCTCCGGATGTCCACGCCGGTCAGATGTGTGCTGACCGGTCCGAGCGCCACCACGACGTCGGCTTCACGCAGGCGGGCCGCCAGGTCGTGGTAGGTGCTCAGGAGCCGGTCCGGGTGGGCTGCTCCGATGACGACGCGGGTCCGGTCGGCCAGGTGCGTGAGGGTCTGGGCGACCTGGGCGGGCGTGAGCCGGTCGACGTCGTCGATCAGCAGCACGTCGGTGCGCGGAGTTACCTGCGCGCCGATCGTGGTCAGCGTGGTGCTGCGGCCGCTACCGGGCATACCGGCGATCAGCCAGGTGGCCCCGGGCGGCAGGTCGGCACCCACCCAGGCGGCATCGTCACCGCCGATCCCCAGCCAGAGCCGCTCTGGCTGCTCCGGGGTGGCAGGACGATCGGTCAGCGTCACCTCATCCGGCAGCGGGCGCAGGCGCAGGACCGGCACGTCCGGTGAAGGCCACGCCCCGGCGCCGGCATCCTCCGGGAGCGCCACCTGGCACACCACCGCGGTACGGGGGGTCAGGAGTACCCCACGCCCCGGTGGCCAGCCGCTGCCGGTGAGTTGCTTGGGCACCCCGGCCAGCGCTGCGTCGGCCGGATCGCGGGGAGCCAGCACCAGGTGCCGGTCCACCTGGGCGGCCCAGCGGTGCGCCGGTGCCGGGGCGGTGAGCACCGTCGACAGACCCCTGCGGCGTGCCCGGCGCAGTAGCGTGGCGATCAGGTCGGTGCCCGCGCCGGCACCGGCGACCGCATCGAGCGCGCCGGCCCAGGTGTCGACGTCGTCGATCACCAGCATCTCGGCGCCGCGGCGGCCGGCCAGCAGGTTCAGCAGTCGCCCGGCCCGGCGCACATCGGCACCGTCGCACCATGTTCCGGCCGCCGGCGCGGTATCGGGGAGGAGGGGGTCCTCGGCGAGCACATGAACGGGCACGCCCCGGCGCAGCGCGAGGCCGGCCAGCGTCGCCGCGGCGGTGGACCGGCCCGAACCGGGTGGCCCGCTGATCACGATGCTGGCAGGCAGGTCCAGGGTGCCCACGCCCAGACGCTGCTCCTCGGGCAGATCGGTGCGCAGCCAGCCCTGCGCCGGGTCCGCCGGCAACTCGGTGACCGTGAGGGACTCCGGCAGTGGCGGTGCCCAGGGCGGTGGGAGACCCGCCCGCCACGGCTCGGTCCTGATCAGGTCCTCGGCAGCGGACCGGATGGCCTCCACCAGACTCCGCACCGCAGCGGTATCCCCACCCCATGCGGACTGGAAGGTGGTGGTGGTCTCGGTGCGCAGGATCGCTCGTCCCGGTACCGCCGGCAGCCGGGCCGCGGCCGTCATGCCGATGGTGTCGGTGGAGTCGGCCTCCTCCAGGACACGCAGGCACAGCCGGGCGGTCAGGTTCGCGCGCATGTCGGGGCTGATCGCTCCGGCAGGGCGCTGGGTGGCCAGGACCAGATGGATCCCCAGGGACCGCCCCTGAGCAGCCAGGCGGACCAGGTCGTCCAGATGCTCGGGATGGTCATCGGACATCGCGCGGAACTCATCGACGATCACCATCAGCCGTGGCAGCCGCCCGCCGCCGCCCTCGCCGGCGGGACGGCCGCGCTGGTACTCGGCCAGGTTCGTCGCGCCCGCCCGGGCCAGGATCTGTTCGCGCCGGAGCAGTTCGGCGCGCAGACTGGCCAGCGCCCGCGAGGTGGCCGGCCCGTCCAGGTCGGTGAGGACCCCCAGCACCTGTGGCAACGGGGTGATCGGGGCGAACGTGGCGCCGCCCTTGTAGTCCACCAGCAGGAACGCCAGGTCTCCTGGTGGGTACCGCGCTGCCAGCGCCAGCACCCAGGAGAGCAGCAGTTCGGACTTGCCCGACCCGGTGGTGCCGGCCACCACCGCATGCGGACCCTCACGGACCAGGTCGAGGGGCACCGGGCCGTTGCCGTCGTGGCCGATGACGGCGGCCAGACCGGTGTCGGCGCTGCGCCACCGCTGCCCGATGTCGGTGGCGGTGTGCGGGCCGATCAGTCCGGCCAGCGGTGCCACCCGGGGAACGGCCGCCACCGGGGGTGCGCCGGCGGCCAGCACCGAGCACACGGCAGCCGCCCACCGGGAGGAGACCCGGCGGTCGTGACCGGGCCGCACCTGGATGATCCGGGCGCACCACGGCGGCACCTGCCCCAGGTGCCGGGCCAGCACCAGGTGCGCCGCCGCGGCGTCGGCTCCGCCTGCGGCGTCCTCGGCCTCCAGCACCCGGAGCACGCGGGCAGGATCATCACCGCTGTCCGGTAGCGCCGTGGCCCAGGCCCACCCAGCGGGCACCTCGGTCCGCCAGCGGCCGGGTGGGGAGCGCACCACGAGTTGGCAGAGCAGGTAGCGGGCCAGGGACTCGCACTCCGCTCGGCCGCCCACCAGGGCCACGCCGGCGCCATCGGCCGGGACCGGCAGGCAACCAGCCCGGTGGGTTCCTGACCGGCCCCCGTGGGCGGGCACCGCCGGCAGACCCGCGTCCGCGGTGCCGAGGTCCCATCCCGCCTCCTCGGCCGGGCCCTGCGCCGGGGTGGGGACGACGCTCCCGCGCTGGGCGGCCACGATCAGCGCGGCCGGGTCATCAGTACGTGAACCCCCGGTCAACTCGTCCGGCCCGGTTGAGCCCTGCGGGCCGGCCGGGCCGGAACGAGGGGGTGGGCCCGGTTCCTGCTGGTGCCGGTGCCGGCGCCGCCGGTTCAGGGCCGGCCAGGCAAGGGCGAGCCCCATCGGGATCAGGATCAACGGCAGCAGCCGCCAGAGGCCGGCACCACCGGCCAACAGCACCGGCACCATCCCGACGCTCATCAGCAGGGGCAGCACCATCCCCGGCATGGCCGGCTCCACGGAGCCGGCCGGTGCGCGGCCGGGTTCGGCTGCGCGCAACGAGGGGTGCGGACGGATCTGCAGGGTGCTGGTGCCCACGTGCAGCAGGTCCCCGGTCCGCACCCGGCGCCAGCGGCCGGTGACGCGCCGGCTGCGCCGCCGCCATCGCAAGCCCGTGCCGGCACCGCCGGGGGCCGACTGTGCCCGCCGGCGCCCTCGTGCCGGGCGCCACCGTGAGCCGTTGGCGCTGTCCAGGTCCCGGACCTGGATCCGCCCGCTGCGGTGCCGCACGTGCAGGTGGTTGCGGGACAGGTGCGCATCACCCAGTCGCAGCCCCGCATCCGTGCCGCGGCCCACGATGACTCCGCGACTGTCCAGGCCGGCGACCCAGCCGGAATCGGGCCCGGCGATCACGGCGAGGTGCACGTGGGTGCGCATCGCCCCGCGGACCCGGGTTGCGTCGTCCTCAGCCATGTCCCTCAGCCTGCGGGGGTGCCCCGGCCGGTGCACGGGGCCGGCCGGGGCGTTGTGGACACCGGGATCGGTGATCCACAACCCCGTCCCGAGGCTAGGGACCGGCCAGCGCCACCACGGGGGCGTCGCGCACCGCTGACCGGGCCGGCAGCACCGAGGCCGCCAGGCCAGCGACCAACGCACCGGCCAGGACCAGGGCCAGGTCGCGCCAGGGCACCATCAGCGTGACGTCGCCGAGTCCGGCGAGCATCACCGTGGAGCCGGCCCAGCCGTACGCCACACCGGCGACGATCCCGATCACGGCGCCGGCGAGGGAGATCAGTACCGCCTCGGCCGCGAGCATGCCGCGCAGCCGACCCCGGGACAGTCCCAGGGCCCGTAGGGTGGCTGACTCCCGCCGTCGTTCCAGCACGGACAACGACAGTGTGTTGGCCACCCCGACCAGGGCGATCACCACCGACACCCCGAGCAGGGCGACGACGATGGTCAGCAACGTGCTGATCACCTCTTGGTACCCGGCTCGTTCCACGCCGCTGCCGCCCAGCCACGCGGTGGGGTCGCCGGGTGAGGCGGCCTGCAGGTCCGTCAGGGCCGTCTGCACCTCGCGGACCACATCCATTTCATCGGCCCCGTCGGCAAAGCGGGCCCAGGCGGTCGTGATCTGTGCCGACGCGTCGAGTTCGGCCAGGACCTCGGGTGGGACCAGGGCGGTGCCCGGGATACCGGACAGGTGGACACGCAAGGAGACCTCGGTGGCGTCCTGGGCGGTGAGGGTGACCTCGTCCCCGTCCTCCAGTCCGTACCAGTCGTGGTAACTGCGCGGCAGCACGACGGTCCGCTCGGGGATGCCCCCGGCGAGGTCGGCATCGCGCACCACCTGCTCGAGGCTGCCCTCGGCCACAGCGCCGACGAACTCGGTGGTGTCGGTGCCGGTACGCGCCGAGCGGAGTTCGACCACGGCCTGTTGGAGCAGGACTGTCTCGGAGATGCCGGGATGATCGGCGAGGACCTGCACCTGCCCCCGAGAAGGTTCCGCGCCGTTGTGACCGACCGACATGGTCAGGTCGACGCCGAAGCGCTCGTCCAGGTTCCGCGACAGGGACTCCTGTGCGGTCAGCGCGCCGGTGGACATCATGGCCACCAGGGCCACCCCGATCATCAGGGCCGATGCGGTGGCGCCGGTGCGCCGCGGGTTGCGCACCGCGTTGGCGGTAGCAATCCGTGCCGGAACGGATCGGCTGAGGAGGCGGCCGATGAGACGGATGAGTGCGGGCACGATGAACATCGCTCCGGTCAGTAACCCCAGCAGCGACAACAGCCCACCGAGCACGCCGATCCCCAGGGCCAGGAACACCGCGTCGGAACCCTCACCGGCGCCGGCCGACAGGACCACGGCACCGGCGAGCAGCGCCGCGCCGGTCACCAGGGAACCGATCGCCAGAGCGATGCGTGCTCGTCCGGCGCGGCGCTCGGGCTTTCCCTCCACCGGCTGCAGGGCCGCCAGTGGTGCCACCCGGGTGGCCAGCCGGGCCGGGATCGCGCAGGCTCCCACGGTGACGATCAGGCCGGTGAGCAAGGTGGCCGCCACGATGCCCGGGCTCAGGTGCACCGTGGTGTCCAGGGGCACCTCGTCGTTCGCCCCCGCGAGCAGGTTCAGCCCGCCGGCGACCACCGCCACGGCCAACCCCAGTCCCACCGCTGCGGCGAGCAGGCCCAGGACCGCGGCCTCGAGGAGCACGGAGCGGCGGATCTGCGCCCTGGAGGCACCGACACAACGCAGCAGGGCCAGGGTGCGGGTGCGCTGGGCGATCAGCACGGTGAAGGTGTTGGCGATCACCAGCGCAGCCACGGCCAGAGCCACCGCGGCGAATGCGAGGCCCAGGGCGGTCAGCATGCCATCCCCGGTGAACTCCGCGGCCATGTCCTCGGCCCGCTCGGTGACGGTCTGCACCGTGAGGCCCGGGAGGCTCTCCTCGAGACCGGTGCGCACCTGGGCCAGGTCGGCGTCGCCTGACATCAGCACGACCGCCTCGGTGAAGTGCAGCCGGTCCGCTGCGCCACCCGTGCGGTCCCACGCCTCGAATGTGACCGCATCGGTCAGGACCTGCTGGGCCATCGCGAAGAAGGACGACGGTGCCTCGAGGAGTCCCACGACCTGCACCGTGCGTTCGTGTTCGGTGGGCTCCGCGCCGTCGTCGAGATCTGCCGGATCCTCCCAGGTCAGGGTGATCTCGTCGCCGATCCCGGCACCCAGCCGTTGGGCGAGGTCGGCCACCACGGCCACCTGGCCCTCGACCTCGGGGAGCGCACCGTCGGTCAGGGTGGGCACGGACAGCCGGGCATCGGAGGGGACCGGACCCATCATCGCCCACTCGCTACGCTCACCGGCGTGCAGGTCGATGAAGGCTCGGGAGACCGGGTTCACCGCGGTGACCCCGTCCACCTGACCCAGTTCGTGCACCTGGTCCAGGCTCATCCCGTCCGAGCCGATCACCAGGTCCGCCTCGGCGTAGCCGGCTGCCATGGTGTTGTGCGTGGTGGCCTCGACCGTGGCCCCGGCCAGCAGGGTGGTCGCCACGAATGCCGAACCGAGCACGATCGCCAGCGCGGCTGCGCCCAGCCGCCCGGCGGAGGAGCGCATCTGGTGCAGCGCGACGCGCCACATCAGCGGGCCCCCACGGTGGGACGCAGCGACTCCAGCCCGGCGATCACCGAATCCGCGGTGGGGTCGGTGATGGCGCCCGCGATGCGCCCATCGGCCAGCAGCACCACCTCGTCGGCGTAGGCGGCGGCGGTGGGGTCGTGGGTGACCATCACCACCGTCTGGTTGAGTTCGCGCACACTGCGGCGCAGGAACGCCAGCACCTCGGTGCCGGAGCGGGAGTCCAGGTTGCCGGTGGGTTCGTCGGCGAAGATCACCTCGGGCCGGGTGGACAGGGCCCGGGCGATCGCGACCCGTTGCTGCTGTCCGCCGGAGAGTTCGTGGGGCTTGTGATGCACCCGCTCGTCCAGGCCGAAGGATGCTGTCAGCAGGTCCAGCCAGTCCGGGTCCACCGTGCGCCCGGCGAGTTGGCTCGGCAGGGCGATGTTCTGTGCTGCGGTGAACATCGGAAGCAGGTTGAAGCTCTGGAAGACGAACCCGATCCGGTCCCTGCGTACCTTGGTCAGTGCCGCATCGGACAGGGCCGTCAGGTCGGTGTCGCCGAGGAACGCCTGACCGGAGGTGGCCGAGTCCAACCCGGCCAGCAGGTGCATCAAGGTGGACTTACCGGATCCGGAGGGGCCCATGATGGCGGAGAATCTGCCGGCGGCGAAGGAGATGTTCACGGCGTCCAGGGCGCGCACGGACACCTCCCCGCGACCATAGATCTTGGTCAGGTCGGCCGCGCGTACCGCGGTGGTCTCATCGGTTCTCATGTTGGAGACGTTAGATCTGCGCCGCCTCGGTCACATCGGGCCGGGGTCGGGTTCGCCTCTCATCCCCTGGGATGACGCCGGGGCGGGTCACCGGCCCCACGGGGGAGGTCAGCGCAACCTGACGAAGGACCACTGCCCGGGCAGATGCTCGGTGTGGACCTCCTGACCGGCCCGGGTGACCACAGCCATCCGGCCGGCCGCGGGAATGACCATGCGACCGCCGTCGTCGAGTTGGTGTACCAGTTCCCTCGGGATCTGGCCGCCGTCGGCCGAGACCAGGATCCGGTCCCAGGTCCGTCCGGGCGTGCCCAGCACGTCGGGTGTGGCCAAGTCGACGCGCACCCAGGGAAGGTCGTACCCACTCAGTGCCGTGCGGGCGAAATCGACCAGGAAATCGGTGAGGTCCAGGCCCAGGACCTCGCCCCCGGGCCCGGTCAGCTGGCCCAGCAGGGCGCTGGTCCAGCCCGACCCGGAACCGATATCCAGCACCCGGTGACCGGGCCGGACGTCCAGGGCCTGCAGCATCCGCCGTACGGTGCTCGGCTGGGAATTGGTGGAACCGTCGGCCAGTGGCAGCGGGTGGTCCTGATGGGCCTGATCGCGCAGTGCCTCGGGCAGGAAGTCGGCCCGCTCGATCGTCCTCATCGCGGCCTCCACCGGGTCGGTGGGCCGGTGCGGGCGATCGCTGAAAGTGGCCATGCTGCGACCGTACTGCGCTAGGTGGCCGGGCGCTTGCCGGCTCAGTTGCCGGCGCGGGTCAACCCGGTCTCGTAGGCGATCACCACGGCCTGGACCCGGTCGCGTGCGCCGAGTTTGGCCAGCACCCGCCCCACATGGGTCTTCACGGTGGCTTCGGCGACATAGAGCCGGGCGGCGATCTCGGTGTTGGTGTGACCGCGTGCGATCAGTTCCAGCACCTCCCGCTCCCGGCTGGTCAGCACGTCGAGTACCTGCGCCGACGTCCGCTCCTCCGCCGGGGCCATCGTCGCCAACTGCCCGAGTAGTCGGCGGGTGGCCGAGGGAGCGATCACCGCGTCTCCGGAGTGCACCGTGCGCACGGCCGAGAGCATCTGCTCCGGTGGGGTGTCCTTGAGCAGGAACCCACTGGCACCGGCCTTGATCGCGCGCAGCACGTACTCATCGAGATCGAAGGTGGTCAGGATGATGACCTTGGGCCCGCTGCCGTCGCCGTCGGCGGTGCCCCCACCGGTGAGTTCGGCGGTGGCGGCGATGCCGTCCATCGCCGGCATCCGGACGTCCATCATCACCACATCCACGGGGTGGGAGCCCAGCAGTCGGAGCGCCTGCGCGCCGTCACCGGCTTCGACAGCCACCTCCATGTCCGGCTGGGAATTGATCACCATCGCCAGGCCCGCACGGACCAGATGCTGATCGTCGACCAGCCCGACCCGGATGGTCTGCGCGCTCTCGCTCATCTGCGCTCCTGTTCAGTCTGTGCTGCGGGTCGGGCGCCGGGCGGTTGCCCGGAGGCGGGTGCCGGGGGTACCGGGAGGCGGGCATGCACCTGCCAACCGCCGGTGGGCCCGGGCCCGGCTGTGAGGTCGCCACCTGCCATCGTGGCACGTTCGCGCATCCCGGACAGGCCGTGGCCTCCGCCGGGCGGGGCCGCCGCGCCGTAGCCGTCGTCGATGACCCACACCTCCAGGTGGGTGGGGTGCCAGCCCAGGTGCACCCGGACCTGGGCGCCGGGCCCGGCGTGCTTGAGCACGTTGGTCAGGGACTCCTGCACGATCCGGTACACGCTCAGCCCGGTGCTGGCCGGAACGGGGCGCGGGGTGCCGGAGCGTTCCAATGACACCTGTAAGCCGGCCTGGCGCACCGGGGTGAGCAGTGTGTCCAGGTCATCGGTGCCCGGTTGGGGCACGAACTCGGGTCCGGCGCCGCCCTCGCGCAGGACGCCCAGGATGCGGCGCAGGTCCGCCAGCGCGGTGCGGCCGGATTCGGCGATGGTGCTCAGGGCGGCCTCGGCGGCCCCGGGGTCGCCGGCTGCGGCGTACCGGCCGCCATCGGCCTGCGAGATCACCACGGCCAAGGAGTGGGCGACCACGTCGTGCATCTCCCGGGCGATCCGGGCCCGCTCGGCCGCGGTGGCGATCTGGGCCTGCTGGTCGCGTTCGATCTCCAGCCGCAGGGCACGTTCGGCGAAGGACTCCAGTTGTTGCACCCGGGCTTTGCGTACCAGGGCCAGGGCCCAGACGGCCAGCACGAGTGCGGCGGGCAGCGCGAAGGATATGCCGCCGGTGAGGATGCTCTCCGTGTCCAGTTCGGCCAGGCTCATTGATCCGTAGAAGGTCATGCTCGCCACTGCCAGCAGCAGGCAGCCCAGCAGCGCGCCGCCGAGCCCGGCCAGGCGCGCCCACCGCGGACCGTAGACGGTGACGGAGTACAGCGCGGCGAAGATGAGCACATCGGCCGGGAGCAGCGGGGTCCCGGTGGCGAAGTGCAGCAGCGCGCCGCTGTAAACCACGATGGCCGATATCGCCGGGTGGGAGCGGCGCCAGGCCAGCGCGCCCGGCATCGCCACCGAGGCGACGACCGCCCCGAGCCCCGCTGCGACGGTGGTGGGGCCCACGCCCCCGGCCAGACCGTACGTCAGCGGGCCGAGCAGAAGGAACGCGCCGATGGCCAGGATGACGTCGCTCGACCGCGGCCTGGTGGGGCGGATCAACGCCGCGGCGCCGGGGTGTGGCAGGCCCTGGCGCTGGTGGTCCGCATGCGTCATGGCGCCACGATAGGCCCGACCACCCCGGCGCAGCGTCCACCCGCGGTCGGATCCGGGGTCAACACGTGGGTGCAGGCTCAGACCGGTTCGATCAGGTGGGCGCCCTGGTTGCGCACCGAACCCACGGCACGGTCCACCTCGTGCCAGGTCAGCGGCGGGCAGGGGCGGGAGAGGATGTCCAGGGCCGTTTCGGTGCCGGCGTCCCGGTCGATCCAGGCACCGACCAGATCGTGGTCCAGCACGGCCGGTTCCCGGTCGTGGATCTGCTCCAGGCCGTCCCGGGCTGCCTGGGTGATGATCGTGGTGGACAGTACCCACCGGTCGGCGTCGTCGGGGGCCTTGGCCGGGTCCGGCCACCAGGAGTACAGCCCGGCGAACGCGATCGGGGCGCCGTCGGTGGGATGGATGTAGTACGGGGTCTTGACCGGCTTCTTCCCACCGGCCGGATCCGGGGCGGTGTGCCACTCGTAGTACCCGTCGGCCACCACCAGACAGCGGCGCTGGGCCAGGGACTTGGAGAAGGCCGGCTTCTCGGCGACCGACTCACTGCGGGCGTTGATCATCCGTGCGCCCATGGTGGGGTCCTTGGCCCAGTGCGGGATCAGGCCCCAGCGGGCCACGTGCATCGCCCGGGTGGATGGCTCGGTAGCGTCCCGGGTGGATGATTCGGCACCGTCACGGGTGGATGACTCGCCGCCCTCCCGGGTGGATGACTCGGCACCGTCCCGGGAGGACGTCTCGCCGCCGTCGCGGCGCTCCAGCACCACCCGCACCGGATCGGTGGGGGCGATGTTGTACCCGGCGGCCACCCGGGCCGCGGCGTCGCTGATCTGCTCCACGTCGAAGGTATCGGCGAGGTCCTGGGCGCTCCGGAAGGAGGCGTAGCGTCCGCACATGGTCCTACTGTGCCACTGCCGGGGTCAGATCAGTCCGCGCACCAGCAGCACTGCTCCGGCCAGCAGGGAGGCGCCCAGGGTCAGGGTCTCGAACCGGTGCTGGGGCAGTCGGCGCAGGAACGTGCGGCCCATCCAGGTGCCGACCAGCACTGCCGGCGCCAGCGCGAGGGTGAGCCACAACGTGGTGGTGGTCATCAGCCCGAGTCCGATCGAGAACGGCACCTTGGCCACGTTCACGATCAGGAAGTACCAGGCCATGGTGCCCACGAAGCGCATTTTGTCCGCCCGGACCGCCAGCAGGTACAGCGCCATCACCGGGCCGGCGGCGTTGGCCACCATCGTGGTGAAGCCGGCCGCGAACCCGGTACCGAGGGTGGCCCCCAGGTTCGGTGTGGTCCCCAGGGGCGGGGCGGCCTCGGAATGCGGTGCCTTTGCCGGGACATGAGCCTGCCGTCTGCGCATCACGATCTGGATCGCCAGCGCGACCAGGATGCAGGCGGCGATCAGCAGCGTCATGGTGCGGTCGTCGATGAAGGCCATGATCAGCGCGCCGGCCCCGATGCCGGGCAGGACTGCCGGCAGCAACCGCCGCAGCATCGCCCAGTCCGCGCTGCGCCGGTACAGGGCCACGGCCACCAGGTCCCCGATGATCAGCACCAGCAACACCGCCGCGGTGGACTCCCGGGCCGGGATGAACAGCGCGAACCCGGCCACCGCCAGCGCCCCCAGACCACCGATGGAGGTCTTGGCGATCCCGACCGCCAGGGCCGCGACGCCGAGCACGATCCAGCCGAGCACACTGAACTCCAGGCCGGTCACCGCGCTCCTCCGATCCATGCTCCGCACGCCGTACTACCGGACACCGAGCCTGCCGCATCGGGGCACGAACGGCCGAATCGGTCTCACCCTCCGGCCGGCGGGCCGGTGTGGCGCCGCGAGTGGGCGCGGGTGGCAGCCGTTCGCCGCTACTTGATCCCGGACCGGGCGAACCCCTTGACCAGGAATCGCTGCCCGATCAGGAACACCAGGAACAGCGGGATCAGCGAGACCACACTCATCGCGAACATCGCCCCGTAGTTGGACGTCGACTGCCCGTCGACGAACCCGACCAACGCCAGCGCCACCGGGAAATTGTCTCGGGTGCGCAGGTAGATCAGCGGCCCGAAGAAGTCTCCCCAGGTCCAGATGAAGGTGAAGATCGTGGTGGTCGCCAGCGCCGGGATCATCAACGGCAGCGTGATCTGGGTGAAGATGCGCGGGTGACCGGCGCCGTCGATGCGGGCCAGCAGGATCGGCACCGAGACGAACACGTACTGGAACGTCACCCGGAGGGAGGTCCACAACCGCTCGTCGCCCACATCCGCTCGAAGTTGGCGGTGCCGGAGAACTGCGGGGGCTGCAGCAGGTTGTAGTCGGTGAACGCCAGGTACAGCGAGGCCAGCATCGGTCCGCCGGTGAAGACCAGCAGCCCCACCAGCCAGGGCAGCAGGAACAGGTGCCCGGCCTTGTTGTCCGGGTACCGCTTGGGGTCCTTCGGCGCGCCCCGGCGGGTGCGGGCCTGCTTGGCGATCGTGCGCAGTTCGGCCAGGCTGCTCATCCGGTCTCCGTCCCGCCCACCCGCAGACCCCCGGGCCACGTAGTCCATCCGGGTGCAGAAGGTCACGCTCCGTCCCGCCCACCCGCAGACCCCCGGGGACCTCCTGCAACTCGATGAACACCGGGCGCTCGTCCGGGGTGCGGTTGGGACTGTGCAGTGTGAGCAGCAACCGGCCGGCAAAGGTGGTGAACACCATGCCGTGGCCACCGTCGTCGGCGTAGACCGGTTCATCCTGGTGCTCCCACGGCCCGAGCACGGTCCCGGAGGCGGACCGGGCCACGCCCAGCGCGTAGCCACCGCCGCGGAAGCTGGACTCGTGGCAGAAGACCAACCACGGTTCGCCGTCGTCGGCCACGTGCAGGGTGCCGTCCAGGCACTCCCAGTCGCTCGGGGTCAGTGCCCCGGCGCTGTGCGGCAGGAACGGCCCGGCCGGGTGCTGGGCGGTGAGCACATGGGTGCCGCGGCGCACGTCCTCGGCCTTGAAGGTGGCGAACATGAAGTAGCGGCCCTGGTACAGGTGCACCTCCGGGGCCCAGAAGTTCTGGTCCGCCCAGAAGTCCGGGGGCGGCCGGAACGCCGGCTCCGGGCCCTCCCAGTGCCTCAGGTCGGTGGAGGTGTAGCAGTCGAACCCGCCCGCCGGGCCCCGCCAGACGTCGGGGTCGGTGGAGCCGAACAGGTAGTAGCGGCCGCTGTCAGGCACCGGCAGAACGAACGGGTCCCGGATCTGGATGTCGCGGGTACTCAGGCCCATCAGACCTCCGTTCCCGAGCGTGGCGCGACGAAACCGGGCCCGGAGGCGACGGTGACCTCGCCGCCGTCCAGGTCGGCACGCTGGTTCGCGGCCAGAGTGAGTTCCCACCGCTGGTCCCCGTGGGTCAGCACCCCGGTCACCGGGCGCGGGGACAGGCCGACGACGGCGAGGGGCACGCCGCGTAGGTCGGTCTCCACCCGCCATCCCCGGGGGAAGGACAGGTGCGGGCTGCCCGCGCGGAAGGATCTCGAGGCGGCGTCGTCGCTACCCAGTTCGTAGTGGACGCCGGCGACGGTGCGCGCGTAGGCGGTGGCCGTGGCGGCGCTGCCACCACCGAGACGGGTGGGGGCCATCGAGGTGAACCAGATCCGGCCGGCCGGGGTGGGCAGGATCCCGAAGTTGCGCTCCACGGCGTCCAGCAGCCACAGCAGCGCGGGGGAGTAGGAACTGGTGTAGCCGGCCTCCCCGCTCCAGGGGTCGAGGCACTGGGGGAACCGGTCAGCGCGCAGGAGCGCGGCGAGCACGGGCCTGGTGGCCAGTGCCAGTTCGGCGCCATGGCCGTGGTGGTCGAAGGCGTGCGGGGCGCGGATCTGGGTGAGGAAGTTCACCGGCCCGGCCCAGGAGTTGCGGGTGTGGTCGCCGTTGAAGCGGGGGTCGTCCATGGCCACCGAGGTGAACCCGAAATGGGACAGGAACGCGGTGGTATTCATCAGATACCGGCGCAGTGCGGCGGTGAAGAAGTCGCCGTCGCCTATCTCGCAGGCCAGCACCCGCATCAGCACGTCCGACTTCACCCGTACCAGCGCCCCGGTGGCGTCCCGGTCGAAGAAGGTGCCCTCGGCGGCGTCGAAGCAGTGCTCGAACAGCGCCGCCGTCGAGGCCTGCGCGGCGCGGAGCCACGGGGCGTCCTCGGCGCCGAGTTCGGTGGCGATGCGGCCCAGGTAGGTGCGCTGGCACGCCACGTTCGCGGTCAGGTCCGGGGCCAGATACGGGATGGTGGCCGACTCCGGGTCGTATCGGCTCGCCTCGCCCTCGTGGCAGTGCTCGGGGGTGAACCAGTGGCGGGGGGACAGGTCGTGCCCGGTGTCGTAGGTGCAGAAGGCCTCCACCCCGCCGCTGCCACGGGTGTCGCGGTGCCGGGCGAGCCAGGCGTCGTTGCGGGACATCGCCGCGTACATCGTGTCCAGCCAGCCCCGGGCAGCGGATGGCTCCGCACCGTGGTGCAGGCGGTAGTGGCGCCACACGGACCGGGCGAACGGGGTGACGATCTGGATCTGACGGTATGCCGGCCCCTCCGGGCTGACCTTGTAGGGCAGCAGGCCGTCGTCGCGTTGTTGGCGGGCGAACAGGGTGAAGGTGTCCTCGGCGACTCCGGGGGCGAACCGGGACAGGACCTCGGCACTGATGGTGCCGGTGGACTCGAGCCAGCACCCGTCGTACGTGCCCCCTTCATGCAGCACCGCCGGACCGCCGGCCAGGGGGCGCACGCACTGGTTGAGTTCGCCCAGCGCCTGCACCCAGCGGTCCTGGACCGGCCCGCCTACGGCGGCGAAGTTGACGCCGGCGGCCTCGATCTGCTCGGCCAGGGGGCCCTGGAGGCCGGCACGTTGCGGCGCGGGATCGGCGGCGCGGAGCCGCATGAGCGACTGCTCTATCGTCACGATGGGATTCTTCCGGTCGGTGGTGGTGCCCGGCGCGCGCCGTGCGGTGCAGCGAGGGGGCGCGCTGGGCCGGGATCAACTGAGTTGGTCCTCCATGTACTCGATCCAATACTCCCCGCTTCCTCCACGGTGCGGTTGCCGAACAGGATGTCGGTCTCCATCCGCTGGGAGACGTTGTTCATCTCCGCACCACCGGCCGGCTGCGGCGGTGCGAGCACGCCCTGCTCCAGCACGTCCAGGATGTAGGTGGCCGCCTCGGCGTGACCGGGTCCAACTGCGGCTGGACCACTGCGAGCATCTCGGGGATTGAACTGCAGCCCGCGGTCGTCCCTGATGATCTCGGCCGCATCGGGACCATTGAGACCCTCCCAGTTGTAGATCCCCAGAACGCTTTCAATCGCGACAGTCGGCGGCGGTTCCCGTGGTGCGCGAAGTGCTCGCCGCCGCGATGGGAACCGGTCCGATCCTCGGTTTCCGTCGCCCGCGCATGCGGGGGAATCGCAGGTTCGGAAACGTTTCCTCCGGAGGCGAGCCCAGGGATTTGTTCTTGTCAGCAACCTTTTCTGTCCTGGCTGATTCGGGTTGCATCCGGCGGGCCGTCGGCGCCGGCCTCGGCTAGGATCGTGGGGCTGTTGGAGGCCCAGGGGATCAGGCGGAGGATGGATGAGCACTACCGGCTCGGCGGCCGATGAGGGCCCCGCGGTCCCGGCGTCATCCGAGCCCGCGCCGGCGTCCCGGGCCCCCGTTGCCGAGATGGTGCTGCGCTGGCGGACTTGGGTGTTCGCCGCGTTGGCCCTGGCCGGGCTGATCGCCCTGGCGGTGGGCTGGTCGGCCGGCCGGGACGGCTGGTACCTGGCCGGGATCCTGCTGACCGCGCTCGGTGTGGCCGGTGTGGCCTGGGTGCTGCTGTGGCGCAGGCCCGCGCTGATGGCCGCCGCCGTGGCGGCGGTGGCGGTGCTGGTGCTGGGGCTCGGTCTCGGCGGGCCGTGGCGGGAAGTGGCTGTGGCTTACGGACATGGCGGGGCACTGCTGCATGAGGTCAGCTGGGGTGAGCCTGCCGATGTGGACCGGCGGTTGCTGCTGCACCGGAACGACCACCTCATGATCGTCGATCCCGACGGCGAGATGCGTCCCTGGTGGGACGGCAGCGTGACCGAGCACACCCGCATCGTGGCGATGCCCGATGGGGGAGTGCTGCTGCACCACGCCCCGGGCCAGCGGGCCACCGTGCGGACCCTGGATCGCACCGGTGCCGAGGTCGCCCGGTGGCACTATGACCTGCCCGAGGAGCGCAGTGGCACCTGGTGGGACGGCGGGGTGGTGGCCACCGCCCCCGGCATCGTGGTGAACCAGTGGTGCCAGGACCCGGAGGACTGCACCTGGACCGGCCGCGACGCCGAGACCGGCGAGGAGGAGTGGAGCGTGTCCGCGGAGCCGGTGCCGAATGTGGGCTTGGGTTACCTGGGCATGAGCGCGGCCGGTGACATCACCGGCGTGCACCGGTTCTGGGTGGCTACGACGAACGACGACGACGCCACCGAGTTGCGTGATCCGGCGACCGGGTCCGTAGCGCACACCCTGGCGGCCGACCGGCCCGTTGCCGTAGCCGGCGGCGCCGCGGCGGTGGCCACCATCGAGGAGGAGTGCGGCATCGAGGTGCTGCGCACCGACGCCCCGGCCGAGGATGAGGAGGACGCCGAGGACCTCTTCACCCCGGTGGATTGCGACGTGGCGCGGGCGCTGGAGGACTTTCCCACCCAGAACTCCTTCCTCGACGGTGACCTGCTCTGGCTGCCCGGGTCCGGGCGCTCGCACGTGATCGGCCTGACCGGTGCGCAGGTGCGCAGTGTCGATCACCGGGTGCACACCGGGCGCAGCGACGGCAACTGGACCGCCGGGGCGCGCGTGCTCACCGTGGTGGAGGGCGACCGGGTGCGGGCGCTGCACCCGCTGACCGGCAACTCGCTGTGGCGGGCGACGCTGGAAGCCGGCGCCGACGCCATGGACGAGACCGACGACGAGGTGGACCTGGGCCGCCCGGTTGTGATCGCTGCCGACGGGGTGGTGACCGTGCAGGTCCCGGTGCCGGGATGGCTGCTGGAGGACTCGCTCACGGAGAAGACCGAGCCCTCGATGGTCCTGCACGCCTTCGACGCCGCTACCGGGGAGCCGCTGACCGAACCGGTACGGCACCGGCAGGACCCGGCCGGGGTGGAGATTCACGACGGACACGTGCTCGTCAACGTCACCGGGGAGGACGGCACGAACACCTACCTGTTCCGGGCGGACACCTCCGACGACGCCTGAACTGGTGCCGGAACGCTGACTTATCCACAGGCATTGTGCACACTGTGGGAAGTTGTCCACAGGCAGTTGCCTGGGCGAGGTGACCGAGCCGCTTGGTCGACGATGTGGCGTCCGACGCAGCATCGGTCGCGAGATTGCCGATCACGAGATCTGGAGCAGCGCCGTCGTGAGGAGGATCAAGCAACCGGTAGCGGTGACGGTGCGGAAGATGTTCCACCGCACCCACCGGTTCTCGAAGCGGAGGCGGGCTCGGTCGAGGGTGACCGACGAGGCGCCGGATGCGACGGAGAGCGCGAGGCGAAGGCCGTGTGGGTGAGGACATCGAATACCTCGGCGAACGGTCGGCGTAGACCATACCGATGCGCATTAGCGGAACCCGGGTCAGCGGGTCAGGGTTGCTCCCGCACGGAGGTACCTCCAATCGTTGCGAGCTATTCACTTCGCTTCTGGGAGCCAGCGGCCCTGTGAACTCATGCTCTTGGACGTCGTAGGCAGTTGAACATTCGAGGACGAAGTGCCAAGAGAGTTGCTCGGCGAGGATGTGGTCGCCGACTGTGCTGTCCGCTTTAGCCTGCCGCGGTAGTTTGCATAATTCTAGTGTGGGCAATCGTTCAACGCGAAGGCACTGCGTCAAAGTAGATGAAGTGACGAACGGTTCACCGGTGAGGTCCGTAGGTGCCGAAGCCCTGGCTGGACCCCCGCAATTGGCAGTCTTACCCTGCTTCCATTAGAATTACCAGTCCTGCGCCTGCTAAACTAGGAGGCGCCTTCGACTGACCACGTTCTCCGACAGCTACGATGGCGCAGTTTCATATCGCTCCATCATAAGCAACTTACAGCGAATATGGATCCTTACAGTGATTATCAGAAACCTATGGAGCACTAGCGCAATGAGCGTGAATAGCCGACAGGATGATTTGCCGAGCCGAATTGGTTCGCTTAGCGTCCCAGGCAACTTGCTGCCTACTCACTTGGCCTTCTACGGGCACGAAGGATAGATCCCCCGTGGCCCATGGGGCGTAACTGGCTGGCATGAAGGAGATGCCTTGGTTGGTTCTTACGAGCGCGAGAATGCCGTGCGAACTCGTTACGTCGTCTATTACTCGAGGGCGAAAGGGCCAATCGCTGCAATGGTGAGCCATCCACGCAGAATTGCTTATGAAATTGGTAGACGCGAGTCCGGCTAGGTCTGAGGTCGTAACCTCGGATTGCTGAGCGAAAGGGTGATCGTTTCGCATTACCAGGCAAATAGTTTCTGTCCGGAGCAGAATACTTTCCCATGGCGATCCGCCTCGTAAGTCTCGGACGATTGCGACGTCATCTTGTCCGCCTTCCAGCCCCTCCGTCTGCGAGACCCATGCGCGTTCGGTCAAGGTGAATGCGAGGCCCGGATGGGAGAGCCGTATCCGTTCTAGTGCGCCCACGAGCACAGATTCGACGGCTGAGCCTATAAAGCCGACAGATAGATGTCCCTCCTCACCTCGCCCAATTCGGTGAGCATGCATGAGGGCGTTCTCCAAGCCCCCGAGGAGGGGTGGCAGATCTCGCTGGAGCGCAGAGCCCGCCCCGGTCAGACTCACGCTGCGGGTGGTCCGGGTCAGGAGCGGTGTACCAACCCGACGCTCGAGTTCTTTGATGTGGCGGCTCAACGCGGGCTGGCTGAGCCTGAGCCGCGTTGCTGCACGACCAAAGTGCAACTCATCCGCCACCGTCAAGAAGGACAAGAGGAGCCGTGGATCCCAATCCATACGGCAATCGTATCAAAGACGTACGATTTCGTATTGGACGACATCAAAGAAGCGTCGTAACCTGGCTAGCAATCCATCCAACGAAGGAGCGAGTACGTGAAGACGCGTGACCGATATGACGTGATTGTTGCCGGCGGCGGCACCGCAGGAGCGATCGCGGCCATCGCTGCGGCTCGGACTGGGGCAAGGACACTAGTCGTAGAGCCCCACAGCTATCTGGGTGGCAACCTTAGCCTTGGGATGAACCTTCTAGGGGCGGCTGACGCGGAAGGGTACTGGGCCCTAGGAGGCATCGGTCGCGAACTGATCGAACGTCTTATCCCCATCCATGGCGCGACAGCGCCTCAACTTGACCCTCAGTTCGGTTCAATACTTGCGCACGATCCAGAGATGCTAAAGGTGGCCCTGCTCGAGATGGCAGTAGCCGAAGAACTGGACATTCTCTTTCATGCAATAGTTGTCGGTTGTGTTTCCGGAAACGGCAGCGTAACAGGCCTTGAAGTTGCAACAAAGGCGGGAGTCCGAACCATAGAAGCTTCCGCCATCGTTGATGCGACTGGAGACGCGGACATTCTAGCTGCTGCCGGCGGATCGTTCGAACATGGGCGAGGCCCAGACCGAAAATCGCAGCCTGCGAGTCGCATCTTCCGGGTTGGCGGCGTCGACATGAAGCGTGTGTTTGACTACCTTGCTGAAAATCCCGCCGACATCAAACCACCTCGCGGTTGGACTGGGGACACTTATGACATTGACGCTCTGCGTGCAACTCCAGGCGCGACGATTGAAGCGTTTGGAGATCTCATACGTCGCGCAAAAAAGGCTGGCGATTGGACAATACCGCGGTGGAGATTAGGCCTCTACACCCTGCCCGATCGAGATGAGGTCGGAGTGAACGTGACGCGGGTGCATGGGATTGATGGTACCAATCCGGACGACGTCTCAAGGGCAGAAGTTGTTACCGTGCTACAGATGGCGGAGGTCGTGCGCTTTCTTCAGAAGTATGTCCCAGGATTCGAGCACGCTCGGATCAGTTCAGCTCCGCACCAGGTAGGAATTCGGGAGACCCGTCGATTGAGAGGGTCCCACATTCTCGACACGGACGATGTCATGAGCGGTCGCGACTTTGACGACCAGGTTGGACGCGGCGCCTACCCTCTGGATGTACACGACGTAGAGCCTGGCAAGGGCGGATCCGTTCTATGGCCGATAAAGCGCTCGTTTGGTATCCCACTCGGGTGCTTGGTACCGGAGGAACTCGACGGCTTGGTGGTTGCTGGTAGGGCTATTTCCGCGACCCACGAGGCTGCCGGTTCGACACGGGGCCAGGCTGTCTGCATGGTTACCGGGCACGCGGCTGGAACACTCGCCGCTTTGGCCAGCCGTCAACAGAGTGTCCATAAAGTTCCGCATACACAACTGCAAGCGACGCTCCTCGAGCAGGGTGCCATCTTGGAGCGCAGTGAGCATATCGACGCGCATGCACACTAACACGACCGGTTAAAGGTCGAACGAGCGGAGAGTCGATGACGAACTCCACTATCGAAGAGACGGAAGAATCGCTTCGCGGCAAAGCCAGTACGAGGCGACGCAGAGCAAGACTAGGAACCTTCACGGGCTGGCCGTATATGCTACCCGCCTTCCTGCTCGTTCTCGGCGTTACAGCCTATCCGCTATACTTTGCGGCGCGTTTCAGTCTCTTCGAGACCCGAATGTGGGACACGACAGAATTCGCAGGTTTTGGAAATTATCAGTCAATTGTCACAGACCCCGGATTCGCGACGAACGCGAGGGCTACAGCAGCTTACGTCGTTTTCGGAGTAGTTGGTTGTACGGCATTAGGAATAGGGCTTGCCTTAGCGCTGCGCAGGTCGTCTAAAGGAACCAAACTACTCCGTACAATCATCATAATACCCTGGATTACTTCAGAGGTGGTTGTTGCCATCACATGGCGGTGGATGCTGAATCCGCAGTATGGTCCCGTTACAGCAGCATTCGAGACGCTAGGATTACCTCCCTTTCCTAATCTCTTCGCATCCGGCGTCAGCGCAATGGCGGTCCTGATCGTAGTGAATATCTGGCGATCGCTTGCCTTTCCAATGCTTATGTCTCTCGCAGCGCTGCAAGCAGTTCCTCGAGAGACGGAAGAGGCAGCCGAGGTAGATGGCGCAAACTATTGGCAGCGCGTCCGACACATCCTAATTCCAGCGATCATGCCCGTGACTATCGTGACCGTGATCGTACTCACTATTAACTACTTTAACATGGTCGTCCTTGTTATTGACCTGACAGGTGGGGGGCCTATGGGTAGAACTGAGATCTTTGGGTTACGTCTATACCGCGAAGCGTTTGAGTATTTCAACGTAGATACCGCCGCTACGCTCACGATGATAATGCTCGTGGTGAATTTCGCGCTCGCAATATGGTATTTCCGCGCACTTCGTCGTCAGGCTGGTGGTGAGGCATGAGGGTTGGAACAGCATCTTCGCAGCATCCGGCGGTTAGGGTGCTGGTCTGGATATTGCTTATGGCAGGTATCCTGCTATTCCTTTCGAATGGCCTATGGGCATTACGTACCTCATTACTACCGTCTGAGAAGATATTGAGTTTCCCCCCGCAAATCTTGCCGGACGAGGTCACGCTCTCGCACTACCAACGCGTGCTAACTGGCCAGTTTGGGAGATGGTTTGCAAACAGTGCCATCGTCGCATTTGGCACCGTTCTACTCGTCCTGATGGTCTCCGTTCCGGCAGCTTATGGTGCGACTCGGTTTCGGTTCCGCGGGCAAACGGCATTGCTATTTGTAATCCTCGCCGGCATGGCTATAGGTCAAGTATCCACTGTAGTGCCGTTCTATTTTATGGCGACACGCTTGGGTTTGATCAATACCTATGGCGTGCTTATCGTTGTATATGCAGTCTGGATGACACCGTTGGCAGTTTGGTTGCTCCGAGGGTACTTCAAGACTGTTCCGCCTCAACTTGACGAAGCGGCAATGATTGATGGGTGTAGCCGATTGGGAGCGATGCTCCGTGTGGTCGTTCCGCTAACCCGGCCTGGGATGGCGGCCGCCGCACTAATCGTCTTCGTGTACTCCTGGAACGAATTCATTCTCGCGGTGGTGCTCACGTCGACGGATGACATGCGGACGGTTCCGGTAGGGATTCACATGTTCCTGGCGACCTACGGAGTGGACTGGGGCGCGATCTCAGCGGCATCGATCGTTTCCCTGATTCCTATCGTGATGCTGTTCTTGCTATTACAGCGCCACTTTATCCAGGGCCTTACTGCCGGAACCTTAGGGAGTCAATGAGTAAAATGGATAACTACAGATCACTGAGCCAGCCGGTCCGCTTGATATATCCATCGAATTACCACCCTGTGCCGTCATACTTGGCCCCCGGTAGTTTCACGAACGGACTGCTGTTTATTGGCGGTCAGGTCGCACTGGATGCTCACGGTCGGTTGGTTGGGTCGGGCGATATAGAGGCGCAAACCACTCAAGTGCTGAAGAACACCTTTGCCCTGCTTGATCACTGTGGCTGTACGGTCCGGGATCTGACGATGGTGACAGTATACCTGCGGTCTATGTCCTACTTCCCTGGCTTCAACCGCGTATATGAGAGGGCAATGGAAGGGTGGGCACCGCCGCGGACGACGACAAAGGCCGAACTCGTGGACCCAGAGTTTCTCGTCGAGATACAAGCAATAGCGAGTGCAGCAGAGGGCCAAGGCGGCTTTCCGAGTTGAAACGAATGGAGAATTGCAATGTCAGAACGGCGCATTACCGATGAGGGTATTGATAGACGTTCACTCTTCTTGCTTGGTGGAATGGCAAGTGCCAGCCTACTAGTGGGGTGTGGTCGGGATGAATCCTCGGTAGGGTCAGAGGATGAGAGCGCGACCCTCAATTATTGGACGCTCTTGGATCCGGCGGGGGAGGACCCTCGGGGCCGTGCGGAACGCGAAATTTTCGACCACTTTGAAGAGACGACTGGCCATTTGGTAGTCGAACACGTAATGCCTTGGCAGGAAATCGATCCAAGCCTCTTGGCAGCCGTTCAGGCAGGCGATCCTCCTGAGATCTCACGAATTAACTACTACAATTTTCAACGGCATGCTAGTGCTGGTTCGCTTCATTCTCTTAGCGAACTTGCCGATCGCGACTTTAGCGGAGGAGAACTCGATGATTTCGTGATAGCCCTTGAAGGTGAGACTGGGATTGAAGCGTTCCTAGTTGAAAATATCGGCAACGCGCTGTTTCTTCGCAAGGACTGGCTCGAGGAAGCTGGGCTCGAAGCGCCAGTTACCTGGGATGAGTTCATCGAGACGGGTAAAGCCCTGCAGGACGTTGCTTCGGGAGCTTCCGGGTTCCTGACATTTGCGTCTACCGCGGAAGCTGGCCACGTTGCCTATATCTTCCAGCCAATGATTATGGGGCGTGGCGGGCAAATTTTGAACGATGACGGATCCGCTGCATTCAACGGGGAAGCGGGAGTCGGTACCTACGAGTTCTTGCGTGCGTTGGTCTACGACCACGAGATTATGTCCGTCGACGCTGCTACGACAGCGTACGGTGAGCAGATTGATGCGTTTATTGCAGGTCGCGTGGGAATGATCATTGAAGGTTCTCACCGTTATCGACGAATTCTGGACGACCTCGGACCTGATAGCGTTCAAGTGGTCCGAATTCCCGGCCCCACCGCGGATCGCCCTTCGCCTTGCAGTATTACCGGTTGGGCGATGGCTATCCCCAGCGGTTCGAGCAACGTCGATGCTGCCTGGGAACTCATCAAGCACCGCACAGATCCTGCTATGCAAGAGATTTGGGCAGAGGTCGCGTCAGGCATTCCGACGCGTACGTCTACCCTTGAGTTGCCCTACTTCGAAACGGAAGAGGCTGAGATCTTGCGGTGGTGGCTAGGGTATATGGATTCTGACGGCGAATTGACGACAGCGCCTGAGAATGATGCGGAGTTTAATCGGATTATGGCTGAGGCTTTGCAAGACGCGCTTTTGAACCCTACGAGACCGATTCAAGAAATTCTCGACGAGGCCGCTTCGCAGTATAATTCTGTTATTGCATAGCGTGCCTGCGTGGTTGCCAGGTGGGGCGTGGCGTGCGGTGGCTCGCTGCGGTGCGCACGTAGAACCTGGGAGTGCTCAGGTAGGGCATAAATGGCAGGCTCGGGGGTCACGCCGAGCGTTGCGATGTGGGCTGTCGGCCGCGGCCGACGCCGCCTTGCAGGACATTGATCCCGAATCGGTCCTCAGCGCGGAAGCGGACGGTGTTGGCGGAGCACAGGTCGCCGCGCGTCGGACCACGCAAGCCGAGGCCCCACCGACGACCACGATGGTCTGGCGGAAGTTCCCGACGATCGCGGTTCCGGCGGGCACCTTGGTGGCAACGACGGGGCGACCGAACAGCACCGGCTCTTGGCGATTGGTGTAGAGGCCGGTGAATAGCGGGCGGCCCTGGTCATCGGTGTCGGTCTCGATGCCCTCCCAACCTAGCGGCTTTCAACGTGGTCAACGCCCATCCGCTCCAGCGTCGGAAACGGCGCCAATGTGCTGTCCTGGGCGACTCAGCCGGGACCTGCGAGAACTGATCAGGCGTGGAGTGATCGAGTCCAACCGGGCACGGTCCGCAGGCGGGATACCGTCGAGGGCCGAACGCACCTCCGCGAGCGACGAACGACGCAAACTAGACGGTCGCTCGTCTGTCGCTCGGCTCGGCAACAGCGCCCTGACCTGCACTCGTGACGAGCGACCAGCGACGAGATACACAACACCCTATAGGGAGAGTCCCTAGAGACTCTCTCTATAGGTCGCTCGTCGCTCGTCGGTCACCCAAAGAAGACCGGCGGCCGGGGCAGGCGGCGGTTCGGGTCGCGCTCGGCCCGCAGCCGCTCATCACGTGCTCGCACGCTGGCGGCGCGGATGTCGAGCCAGTCGCGGGCCCCTCGAACCGCGGAGAAGGACGCAGAGGCGGCGAGAGCGGGGCGGGGAGGTCTGGGCTTGCTGCGAGTCGTCATCGTTTCCTCCTCTCATCAGGGTACCCGGAAGGGGTACCGGGTACGTAGTACGGTTGAGGCGTAGACGCCTCGAGCGCGGCGGTCAGCGGTTGCCCTTGGAGCGGTTATGCGGCACGCAGAGCATCTCGCAGTTGGCGAGGTCGGAGGCGCCCCCCTTGCTCCACGCCGTCACATGGTCGGCGTCCATCTCGCTCAGTTCGTAGATGCGCGTCGCGTTGGTGTTGTTGCCGCTCGCGCACATCGGGCAGTTTGACGTTCCGTCCGCTTCTCCTTGTGTCGTCTGCTGCACGTAGGCGGCCAGTTTCGTTCTCTCGTCGAAGACACGGACGTCGAGCAGCTTCGTGGCTTCCTCACCGCCCAGCAGGTACTCGTAGATGCCGCGCTTGTTCTTGACGTCGATGTCACCCATGAGGGTCGCGACCCGGTCTTCGAGCTTGATCGGGTCGAGAACGGCGTCCTTGTACTTGTTGTACAGCGGCCCCCACTTGACCGACCTCATCTGTGCGCGTTTTTTGGGGAAGATCGCCTCCACCCAGTCGATGACACCCTTGAAGTACAGCCAGAGTTCATTGGCGTTTGTGTCGTGCTGGTGATCGCGCATGTACTCGTCGACCTTGCCATCGTTGATCCACTCGATGGCGGTCTGCAGGTAGTCCTGCCGGATGGGTGAGCCGGTCATATAGTCGGAGGCGATTGCGTATGCTGGGCACCCGTTCTTGCTGAAGTACCGCTTTGCAGCGGATACCCACGGGCCGTGATACACCGCGTTGCGTAGCTCTTGATCGGTGAGCTCTTCACCTGCGATGTTGATCGTCTTGAACCAGTCGAGTTTCTCGGAGTCGGTGCCTTCGCAGAGATAGACCATCAGCTCGTAGTCCAGAATCTGCTGCTGCTGGTCCTCCTGGAGGTTGTGGAAGGCCAACTGGTGACCGTCGATGAGGATGGAGAAGTCGCCCTCGACGTATTGGCAGATCGAGATGGTGCGCTGCTGGCCGTCGATGATCTCGTACTCGACGCCGTCGTCCTCGGGTTTGTCGATGACCGACCAGTACATAACGTTCAGTGGGAAGTCGCGGCGCACGGTCTCGATGACGGCGTCGCGTTGCTTGTCCTTGTAGACGAACTCTCGTTGATAGGGCGGGCGCACGTCGAGCTTGCCGCCGTAGGCCCGCACGCCCAGCTCGTCGTTGTCCTCGTAGTCGGCGACCAAGTCTCGAACCGAAATCCTCTTGAGTTCGATTCTCATGAGGTGACCTCCTTGCGCCGGATGAGAATTCGTGCGTACATCTGGATGTACGTTGCTCCGTCCACCTCGTAGTAGGTCTTGCCGATCGGGGGAGTTTCAACCTTCAAGGCTGGCCCATCGTTGAGCTTGGTGACCTTGCTCCTAACGCCTTTTGCGCTGACTTGAGTCTGCTGAGGGTAGACCTTGCTCGGCTTGCCCAGCGGCGCCTTGGCGATGCCGACGATGTCGAACTGGTCGGGGTTATACTTCCCTAGGAAGGTGATCGGCACGCCCATGACGCCGTCCCAGTCGAGGGGGATATCCACAGCCTTGGAAACCTCGATGGCGTCGTAGTTGTCGTACATCGGGTAGTCGGCGGCATTGTAAGCCTTGAATAGCGTCAGGTCCTCGTGACGTTTGGAATGGTCCAAATTTGTGAACCATGCGGAGCTGCCGATCGTCTGGTACCTCTGCCCGTTCTCGTCGGTTCGCTGGCCAGACTTCACGGGGAAGTCATCCTTGATACGGAACCACATCTGCCCGGTGCCAGCCCGGGTGACGCCCAGCCAGATGCGGTCGTGCTGAATGTGCGGCCAGATCTCCTTGTAGGTCACCGCGTTCATGTTCCCGATGACGAGGAACTTCTTGTTGTGCTCGATGAGCTGGGCGATGTATTCGCGGAACAGGCTGAACGGAGGGTTAGTAACGACGATGTCGGCCTGTTCCAGGAGGGTGATGCTCTCGGGCGAGCGGAAGTCGCCGTCACCGTCGAAGTGCTGTACCTCGATCTCGTCGCGTCCAGGGATCTTGTCCCCGTCTTTGTCGCCTTCGTACTCGAGATAGATGGCGCGTTCGCTGTCCCCTGTGGAGAACAGGTCCATGTCCTTGCTCTTGTAACACGCGGCGATCAGCTTCTTCAGGCCCAGCTTCTCGAAGTTGTAGCTGAAGTAGTGGAAGAACTCGGACTCGCGGGGGTCGTCGCAGTTGAGGTAGACGACCTTGCCCTTGAAGTGCTTCCGGTAGTGCCGCAGCTCCTTCTCGATGTCGCTGAGCTGCGTGTAGAACTCGTCGTCCTTCGCCGCTTTCGCGTCTCCAAGACTCTGCCGCTTCGCCGTCACACTCACTCCGCTCGATAAGTTGGCCGCGCCGCCAAGGGTGGGGGCACGCTGGAACTCATCGTATAGAGGGATCCTCGAAGCGAAGGTCCAGCTCGCGAAGGCGGGGACCATCAAACTGGGGAGGAGCGGCTGCTTCAGCCCCGACGCGCTTGGCCGCATGCCGCGCCATCCAACGCCAGACCTTGCCATCGGGGTACCAGTCCCATGTGGGGCAGCTTGCCAGTGATCGGGAGCGAGTATCAGCGGATCCGGTGCCCGTTCTTTGGTGCGTGTCCGCACTTGATGGGAGGCTTGGTGCCAGGCGAGGCGCGTGGGGAGGCATCGTGACGGAGCGAGATGCATTGACGGTTCGGGTCGCCATCCCTGCACCGATGGTTGATCCTGCGATGCTTGAGCGATTCGCGAAGGCGATGAAGGATCTCACCTCGGGTGCCAGTAGTGCGTCGTGGGCGTTTACCCGCCTGTCCGTGGGTTCACTCGACACGGCAGCGCGTCCGATGGTCGCCACCGAGGACGAGGTGCAGCGCGAACTCGACGGGCTAGCGCAGGGCCTCGCAGCTTTGGAAGCCGGCCGGCTGCCCCGCGGCTGGAACCGGGAGGCCCTGTCTGGCATCGAGACGCTGGATGGGCTCGCCGAAGTGGTGATGGTCGGTGTAGGAGCCCGCTTCTCCCATCGCCCCCTGTCACAGATCGCAGAGCAAGCCAAATCCCTCCTCAAGGTCGAGCTCCCGTCACTTGGCTCACTTGAGGGCGTGATCGACAGCGTCAGCCTCCGGGGGACCTCACCACGGTTCGGCATGATCGACGCCACGTCGGGCAAGGCGGTCACGGTCAGCTTCGCTCAGCACTTCGAGTCGCCGGTGCTTGCCTTCTTCCACGACCGTACCCGCGTGCTCGCCCGTGGCCGACTGTTCCGTGACGCGGCCGGTGCAAAGCAGCGCATGACCCTCAGTAGTCTGCGTGCGCTGGATGCCCCCACGAACTTGAGCGTCCACGACGTGGTGGGCGCCCTCGGGGACCTGCCAAAGGGCGTCGACTCTGTCGAGTGGATCAGGCGGCAGCGTGGCTAAGGTCGTCGTGCCGAAGGTAGCGATCGACTCGTGCGTCTTCGTCAACGTGCTGTGTAGGGGCGACGACCCAGGCGAGCCGGAGCGGTTCCCTCACAGCGTCCAGGTGTTCGAAGCGGTCGCGTCAGGCGGCCTCCAGGCGATCATCTCGGCGCTGGTCCCGGCCGAGGTGCTCGGAGCCCACTCCATTAGGGGAACCGCCGAGAAACGCGACGAGATGTATCGCCGCCGTAAGGACGCCCGCGCCTGGCTCACTAACGGCAACTTCATGCTGGTGGAGGTCGAGCGGACCATCGTCGAACAGGCCGCGGACCTTGCCCACACGCACCAGCTCAAGGGTGCCGACGCCGTGATCCTGGCAAGCGCCATCGAGGCGGCCTGCGATGTCCTCTACACATGGGACGACGACCTTCTCAAGGTGGAAGGGCGCGTGGATGTCGCGATCCGCACTCCGGACGCGTACATCCCTGGCGGGGATCCCGACCTATTCGCGCTTGCAGAAAGCGGTGAGGGCTGACCGCCGTGCGTGTCGAGCCTGCTGCGTGGGACGCCAACGCTCACAAGTGGTAGGAGATCGTCAACGAACAGCCCAACCTGCCCTATCGCGCGCAGTAGTCCCTGCCAGACGTGCCAGTGACGGCCCCGCCTCGAATTGGGGCCGCGACGGCGTCAAGCTCGTGGAGACGTTCGCCTGAACGCGCACGCGTCAACATGACGGTGTCTGGCGTCACCTATTTGAGAGTGCGCCCTCCTGGAACCAGCGGATGACCCGGTCCCAGTAGGTGCGTTGGCGGCACCCGCAAATTGGGAGTTTGAGAGTGATAATCCTCATAGATATCCCATTGAATCATTCCACTGCGCTCGCCCGGGCCCATCGATTTAGCAACGTCGGACCTTGGCTGGAGCGGCGGGATCACCCCCGCTGTCAAGGTCGCTGGTGCTGCTGCCGCGGCGGGAAGGGCGGTCGAACTTTCACCGTTGGCTTCACCCCAAGGACAGCAGCCAGAGCAGCTGCAAGGCCCGACCCAGCGAGGAGGTCAGGGCAGCAGTCCAGAGTCATCTCGCAGACGGACTCCGTACCCTGTCGGGCCTGACGCCCGCGGTGGCGCATGCCGCGGCAGGCATCTCGGTACCACGACAGGCAGCCGCATCGCTTGTCGGCAAAGCAGTCGGCATCAGCCCGAAGTGGATGGGGCCGATTTCACTAGTTGTTCCATGGGTCGCCGCGATCGGTGCAGTGGTTGGCGGTGCCGTCGCCTTTCAGGCTGTGAGGCCCGCAGGGAAGCAGCCGGTCTGGCATGAGCGAAAGGACTCGGACTTAAGCCGCTGGCCGTCTGGTACGCGCCGAAGCCAGCCAGACTCGTAGAACGTCCGGGCCTCATTGAATGGGCCTCGAGGCAGGGATCTTTCGTGCCTGGCTGGAGCAGCGGGGGACGAGGCTGCGGTGAGGTGGAGTAGTTGCGGGTAAGGGGCAGCCGCGCAGGCCGTCGATATTGCCCGCCAACTCGCTGGTGCTGGGACCGTGACCGCCCCGAACCAACTCTGGTCGCCGTCGCGACCTGGTCCGGCATGGTCACGTCGCGTTCATCTTCGAGGTCTTCTCCCGGATGATCGTGGGCTGGCGAGCGGCCACCGCCATGAGTACCTATGCCTCTTGAGCACGGAATCGGGGCACGCCGCCAGCAAGGCGTCAGCGATCCAGCCCGGGCTGGTCCAACTCACCGCCTGCGTTCACCCACAGGCTCGTCGAAGCCGGTGTCGACTCTCCCACACCCTGCACTGGGTCCACTGGCCCAACTGGAAGAGTCATGAAACTCGCGATCTACGTCGCAAGGGGCAATGTCATCGCCGACGAGCCGAGACCGTGACGGGCAGGAGGCAGGCAACGGCCAACACGAGAAGGACGAACAGCATGACCGAGTAATTGAGCCAGCGAGTCAAAGCAGCCATGACGGCGGGCAGCAGGAAGCCCGAGTAACTCACCGCGTAGAAGGTCCCGGTGAGTAGGCTGCGGCGGTGTAGGGGAGCGATGCGCTGAACCTCGCGCAGACCGGAGACCAGGTTGAGTCCGTAACTTGCGCCGAGCAGCACCGACGCGAGAATGCCCAATGTTGGACTGGTCATCACGCTGGCTGCGATGGCGACGCTGATACCGCACGCGAGGATCACCAGTGCCGCGACGGTCGCGTGAGCGTGTACCGGATGATCGAGGCGGCGCGCGAGCGGCTGTATCGCGACACCAGCCGAGAATGTGAGTGCGATGAGCAATGCGGCGTAGCCCACGGCGTGGGGGCCGACCGCTGCGGCGACGGTCACCGGTACGACGGCAAAGGAAATGGCGTTCGCCCCGAAGATCCACGGCGCCGCAGGGAGGACCACCCAACGAAAGCGTGGAACGTGTCCGGGCGGGATGCACGAGCGGCGTGGCTTCCGGTGTGTTCGCGGCCCCAGGCGCGTGCGTGGTAACGGCTCTGGCACCGAGGGGAGGCCGGTGAGAGCGACGATAACGACAACCAGGTGCAGTAGGTAGGGGAGTACCTGCGGGGCGGGTGCCCACTGTGCGCAGGCGGCGGTGACGGTCGGTCCTAGCCCGAATCCGACGGTCAGTGCGCTTGCCGCGCGCCTAGCGCCAGCGCCAGGCGCTACGGCGAGTTCGTAAGGGGGTCGAGATATCTCGATGATCCAGCCCGTGGCTGCTGTCATCCCCATCCCCACCGACAATCCGGTCACGAACCTTCCGACCAGCAAGAATGCCGGATCGCTGGGCCCGAGGGTCATAAGGGCCGAACCGATCAGGGCCGCCACCGCTGAGAGGGTCGTGACCGGCCGTGGCCCAAACCGGTCCGACGCGGGGCCGCTGACCAGCAGAGCGGGGACCAGGCCGAGGACGTACACGCTCAGGACGGTGTTGACCGCCACGAGCGAGAGGTCGAGGCTCTCCTGGTACAGGAGCATCAGCGGGGTGAACTGGTTGCCGCCCCATCCGACCACGGTCAGCAGCAGTGCTAGGCGGGCCCAGGGCTGGTGCCAGAAGCCCGGGCGGGCAGAACTTCTCATGGGCGCCCGGGGCGCGCGACTCTCACTATGCGCGCGTCTCCGCGTGATAGATCCACCCATCGACCACCGACGGCGTCAGGATCTCCTCCAGGACAGCGGTGGCTGCGCCCTGGACGCCGGCGTCGTCGCCGAGTGCGGCATGCGCGATGGTGACGGACTCGCTGGCGGCAGGTAGCGCCCCGGTGTAGATCGACTCGCGGACCCCCGCGAGCAGGTAGTCGCCGGCGTCGTCAAGATAGCCCCACACGGCAAGGGCCTCGGGATTGAGCAGGTTGACTACTCCGGCCAGGACCTCCCCGAGTTCACGGCCGCCCTGCCGGATCGCCTGGATGGCCTCGATATCACCGGCTGCTGCGCGCTGGGAGAGTTCTCGCGCCGACAACGCCGATTCGCCGTCTGCGCGCCGTAGCCTGGTCACCAACGCCGCACCGCTCGCCGTGGCGTTGAGACATCCCAGGTTCCCACAGTCGCACTGCGCGGTGCTGCCCTTCACCGGCGTATGGGCGATCGCCCCGGCCAGTCCTGTGCCTCCACGGAACACCTGGCCGTTAATTACGATGCCGCAGCCGATGGTCGTGCCGACCTTGACGCAGGCGAACACCCTCGCGTTGGGGAATGACGAGCGTTGCTCGGCTAGTGCCATCAGATTGACGTCCTGGTCGACGTAGACCGGGACCTCGAGCGCTCCTCGCATATGGCCGGACACGTCGAAGGCCTCCCACTGCCGGGGCCCGCGCCTCCCGGTCGTGCGTACCGCGGCGAGTTCAGTACTGCCGGGAATGCCTAGGCCAACCCCGCGGAGTTGATCGCGCGCGGCTCCGATGGCAAGTAGGTGCTCGTCAAGGGTGTCGAGGACGGTGGCGAATACTCGGTGCGGTCCGAGGCTCAAATTGACGTCGACGGTCCGGCTCATGAGGACTTGGGCGGACAGGTCGGTAATCGCCACACGGGAGCCCGACATGCCCAACTGTACGGCGAGCACCAGGCCGGCACCGGCATTGAAGGCATAACGCATGGGGGGTCGGCCGCGCCCGAGCGCGACTTCGCCATCTGGCACGAGCAGTCCGTTACGGACGAGAAGTTCGATGCGTTCGGCGACCGTCGAGCGGGCGACCGACATGAGGGTGGCGATCTCTGAGGTCGTGGCCGCCGCGCCCGAGCGTACCAGTTGCAACACCTCACCGGTCCGTGAGACACGGACGGGCACTGTCTCGCCTCCCTGACGAACCGCTGCGCTCACCTGCAATGACGTCTGACCCACGCGTGCATCCCTTCACGTCTCCTTCGCTGATCCCGACCTTACACGTGATGATGATCCACAGAATAGAACTACTTGACGTTGATAGGTGGACGAGTTAGATTGACAGTCGTCGTTAATCCGGCAGAAGTCCACCCAAGGGAGAGTGACCTGATGAGGCAACGTCGCACGCTGATCGGCGCAAGTGCCATGACGAGCATGCTGCTCCTAGCCGCCTGTGGAGGCGGGGGCGGCGACACCGATACCGAGCCTGGAAGCGATGGCGAGGCCGATGGCGACCAAACGCTGACAGTGTGGAGTTACTTCACCACCCCAGGCCAGATATCGGCGCTGGAGGAGCAGAACGCACTCTTCGAGGCCGCCTACCCGGAGGTCACGCTAGAGAGCGTGACTCTGCCGGGGGACCAGGTGGTGCAACGCCTGCTGTCCACGGCGACCACCCAAGACGGGCCGGACGTCGTATTCGACAATGTCGTGGTCGACTTCCCGACACTGGCCGGCTCCGGCGTCCTGTATGACATGAGCTCGTACTGGTCGGAGTACGAGGACGCCGAGCAGTTCCCGGACAACGCAACCTGGGAGTACGAGGGCGGCATCTACAACGTAATGTCCTACACCAATCTCCTCGGCCTGTACTACAACGCGGACGCCCTCGCCGAGATCGGCATTGAGCCCCCGACCACGATCGAGGAGTTCGACACGGCCCTGAATGCCGTGCACGAGGACGGACGCTACACCCCACTTGCCCTTTCGGGCGCTCCCGACGTCGGAACCGCCTGGGTGACGTTCCCTCAACTACTTGGTGAGGGCGTCGATTACTGCAACATCACCGTCGAAGACACAACGGAAGTGTTCTCACGCGTGGAGTCATGGGCAGACAGCGGGATCATTCCGCAGGACGCGGCAACCTGGGACCAGACCGATGCCTGGCAGCCGTTCATGACGGGCAACTATGCCTTCGCGATCAACGGAAACTGGCAGCTCGGCGGTGTACCGGACGCGGACTTCGAGATCGGAACCACGCGCTACCCGGCAGGGTCCGAGGGCAGCCACGTATTCCCGGGCGGTGAGGGGATCGCCATCGGTGAGTTCTCCGAGAACCCAGACCTCGCCTGGGCCTATATCGAGACGGCGTTCATGTCAGCCGAAGGGTCAGAGATCAACTACGAGCACTCCGGCCAGATCCCCATGCGAGCGGATGTAGCCGAGAACCTGGACCTAGGGGCCAACGAACTCGTGATCCCGTTCGTCGAGGCCGCTGCCGAGACAGGCACCTGGCCGGCGAACGAACAGACCGGCGAGATGCAACTCCAGTTCGGTCAGGCCGTGAGCGCGGTTATCTCCGGGCAGTCCTCGGGGGCCGAGGCCGCCGAAGCAGCCGTCACCGCGATTGAGGAGGCACGCGAGGCGGGCGGCGGCGGTTGCTAACAATGGCACGCGCTGCTTCTACCTCGACCCTTGAGGACACCGAAGGCGCAGAACGGAAGCGCAAACGTAAGGCTCTGGCGCCTCCCTCACCGGCTCCGTACCTGTTGCCCGCGATCCTCGTTGCCGCTGCGCTGTCGGTCTACCCGCTCATCGAGATGGTGCGGATGGCCTTCAGTTCGGTGGGCCCGACCGACCTAATCGGGGAGTGGGAGTTCCTCGGACTGGAGAACTTTCGCAATGTCCTCGCCAGCGACGTGTTCTGGCAGTCCGTCCGAGCGACGGCCATCCTGACCGTCGGACTGATCGCCTCCAACCTGGTCTTGGGTTACCTCGGTGCGATGGCGCTCGCACGCCGGGGCCGGCTCGCCTCGGGGGTGCTCGCGCTGTCCGTCTTCGTCTGGGCACTGCCGCCCCTTGTCTCCGGTTCTGTGTGGAAGTTCATGCTCTCCGGTGACGGAGTGGTCAACGCCATGCTGGGACTCCTAGGTGTCGGGTCGGTCAACTGGCTGAGTTCGCCGCAGGTCGCGCTCGGGTCAGTCACCTTTGTCACCGCGTGGGCGGCGCTTCCCTTCGCGATCCTCGTCATCCGCGGCGGTTTGCTTGGGATCTCCCCAGAGGTGCTCGAGGCGGCGGCCATTGACGGCGCTGGACCGATCCGGACCACGGTGAGTGTGATCCTGCCGTTGCTCCGTCCTACCTTCGGAGTGCTACTGATCCTGACGATCCTCCACTCGTTCCGAAGTTTCGACTTTGTGTTCGTGATGACTAGCGGGGGGCCCGGGACTGTGACGAACACGCTGCCCTACTTTGCCTACACCACAGCGTTCTCAAGCTACGACTTCGGCGTCGGCAGCACCATCGCTGCTCTATCGATGCTGATCATCGCCGTGCTGGCCATCCCATACATCCTTGGCGTGCGAAAGGAGGAGCAGCAGTGAGCAGGCATTTGAGAAGCGTGCTTCCTGTCGGGTTCACGCTCGTCCTGGCGGTGATCTACACCGTCCCGTTGCTCTGGATAGTCCTGACCACTTTCAAGAGCAACAGCCAGGTCCTCAGGGCGCCGAACAGCATCATCTTCACCCCGACCTTCGACACCCTGGAAACGATCTTCTCCGCCGCGACGGACTCCATCGGCATCTCCCTGGCGGTCTCGAGCATCGTAACCGTGTCCGTGGTTGCCATCGCGGTGCCGGCGGCGTACGCCATCGCGCGCCGTGTCTCGGCAACCTGGGTCACGGTGGGGGCGATCGCCCTGGGCATCTTCCTCGTGCTCCAGATGGTTCCCCAGCCAATGGCGGTCATCCCGATATACGGGATCCTGGCCAACTGGGGACTGGTGAATTCCATCGCCGGGCTGGTCCTGGCCGACACCGCACTATTTCTGCCGTTCGCGATCTTGCTGCTGCGCCCGTTCGTGCTGGCCATCCCCACCGAGTTGTACGAGGCCGCACAGATCGACGGCGCGAGCCAGCGCCGTACTTTCCGCTCGATCGTCGTCCCGCTGTTACCCAACGGCATCGCGACTGTCGCCTCGTTGCTGTTCATCATGACCTGGGGTGAGTTCATCTACGCCACCACCCTGCTCGATCCCAGTTCGATGCCGGTCAGTGGTCTGCTCGCGCAGCAGGTCTCAATGTACGGCGTCAATTGGAACCAGATGATGGGGCTGGCGCTACTCACGTCGTTGCCTCTGCTCCTCGTCTTCCTCATTGCCAAGCGATACCTCGTAGAGGGTCTATCCGTGGGAGCTGTGAAATGACCTCGACCAATGAGCGCGTGCTGGAGTTGGACTCTAGCCGCGATGCCAAGCCGATCGCCCTGGTTGGAGCGCTCGACACCAAGGGCGCGGAGTACGCCTTTCTACGGGAGGAGGTCGAGAGCACCGGGCAGCAGGTCCTGCTCATCGACATCGGCGTGCTGGGCGAGCCGACCCTAGCCGCGGACATCCCCCGCGAGTCCGTGGCAGCCAAGCACGGGACCTCGATCGAGGAGTTGCAGCGCGCCGGTGAGCGCGGCCCAGGCATGCGCGCCATGGCCGCAGGCGCCGCGGACCACCTGCGGGAACTCGTGGAGGAGGGCGCGGTCGCGGGGGTGCTCGCCGTCGGCGGTTCCAACGCGGCATACATCATGGCCCGTATCAGCGAGGTATTGCCCGTCGGGTTCCCCAAGGTCCTCGTTTCAACTATGGCTTCCGGCGACACCCGTCCGTACGTCGGTTCCACCGACCTGACGATGATGAACCCGATCGTGGATATCAACGGCCTCAACCGCATCACTAGGCCGATTCTTCGCAACGCCGCCCGCGGCGTCGTCGGAATGGCCGCACCGACGGAGGGTCAGGCGGTCCAGGACGCCCCGATAGTAGCGATCTCCATGTTCGGTGTCACCACCCCGTGTGCGAGCCACCTAACCAAGCAGTTGCAGGGGTCGGCCGAGCCGTTGAGCTTTCATGCCAACGGTGCCGGCGGACGAGCACTCGAGGCATTGGTGCGATCGGGCCAAATCCAGGCCGTGGCCGACATGACCACTACGGAACTGGCGGACGAACTCTTCGGTGGCGTCTGCTCCGCAGGGCCGGACCGGCTGACCGCTGCGGGAACAGCGGGGATCCCCCAGGTAGTCAGTCTCGGCGCGCTCGACATGGTCAACTTCGGCCCCCGATCGACCGTCCCGGCGCACCTAGAGGGCCGCCTATTTTACGAACACAACCCGGAGGTCACGCTCATGCGGACCAACCCGGAGGAGTGCGCCCAGTTGGGCGCCTCCCTCGCTGAGCGGCTGAACCAAGCGCGAGGTTACCGAGCGGTCGTGATTCCCACTCGCGGGGTGTCGATGATCTCGGTGGCCGGAGCGCCGTTCCACGACCCGGCCGCCGACGAGGCCTTGATCGAGAGCCTTCGGGCGGGGCTGAACTCGGAGGTAGTGGTCGTGGTCCTCGATACCGACATCAACGCCCCAGTGGTCGCCGAGACCATTTCCACACTCATTCTGGACCACATCGAGAAGGGCGAACATGTCTGACAGCCGAACCCAGGTACTCACCCGACTGCACGAGAAGATTCGTTCCGGCCGGCCCGTCATTGGCGGTGGCGCCGGGACGGGACTGTCCGCAAAGTGCGCCGAGGCCGCAGAACTCGACCTCATCGTCATTTACAACTCCGGGCGTTACCGGATGGCTGGGCGAAGCTCGATGGCTGGGCTCATGCCGTACGGCGACGCCAACGCCATCGTGATGGAAATGGCCAGAGAGGTCCTACCGGTGGTACACCGAACTCCGGTGTTCGCGGGTGTGTGCGGCACCGACCCGTTCCGGTCCATCCCCCGCTTCCTCGACGAGGTGGTAAAGGAGGGGTTCAGCGGAGTGCAGAACTATCCGACCGTGTGCCTGTTCGATGGGATCATCCGGGCGAACCTCGAAGAGACCGGCCTTGGGTTCGACAAGGAGGTCGACCTCGTCCGCCACGCGCGCGAACGGGACCTACTGACTATGGCTTACGTCTCTGACGAGGCGGAAGCGACGGCAATGACCGAGGCAGGCGCCGACATCCTCGTGCCGCACATGGGCCTGACGACCTCGGGCATGATCGGCGCGGAGACGGCGCTGACCCTCGACGACGCCACAACACAGGTGGCCGCCCTCCAGCAGGTCATCGCGGGCATCAGGCCTGACGCCATCGTCTTGTGCCACGGCGGGCCCATCGCGGGACCGGAGGAGGCGCGCCATGTGATCTCCAAGGCTGCCGGCGTCCACGGTTTCCTCGGCGCCTCCAGCATGGAACGGCTGCCCACAGAGACGGCGATGGTGGACCACATGCGCTCCTACGCGGATATCTCACTGTCTCAGTGACTGCAGTTACGGCTCGGAAAGTGGGTACGGAAATCATCGCGGAGTGCCTCATTGCTTAGCCAGTCAACAACTGAAGTTCTCAACTACGTGACGACCAACAATTGGAGGATCCATGTATCGAGTGAGCGTGCTGTACGGGACGCCGGAGAACACGGCGGAGTTCGACTCCTACTACGAGAACATCCACATCCCCATCGCACGCAAGATGAAGGGCCTGGTGCGCTGGACCCTGACCAAGCCGGACCGGCAGCAGGGAGAGTTCGAGAACGTCTACCTCGTCGCCGACTTGTATGCCGAGACGAAGGAGCAATTCGACGACATCCTGGCCTCACCTGAAGGCCAGGCGGCGGCGGCCGACGTGGCGAAGTTCGCTACCGGTGGCGCGACGTTCGTCTACGGCGAGGAGAGCGAGGTCTCGCTGGTATGAGGAAGCCAGCCAACGTAGCCGTCGTGGGACTCGGGTTCGGTGAGGCCTTTGTGCCCATCTACCAGGCGCACCCCGGAGTGGGGAAGGTTGCACTCGTGGACCTCTCGACCGAGCGCCTGGAACGAGTGGGCAACGTTTATGGAGTCGAGGCCCGATTCACCGCCTATGAGGACATGCTGGCTGACCCCGCCTGGGATGCTGTCCACATCCTCGCCCCGGTCTCCTTTCATTCGAAGTACACCCTCGCCGCCCTGCGGGCCGGAAAGCACGTGGCGTGCGCGGTCCCGATGGCCACCGACCTTTCAGACATCGAGGAGATCATCGAGGCACAGGTGGCGAGCGGCAAGCAGTACATGATGATGGAAACCTCGGTCTACGCCCGGGAGTTCCGGGCAGTCGAGAACATGCTCCACGACGACACCCTGGGGGAGTTGACGGTCTACAAGGGCGTTCACATCCAGAACTTGGACGGTTACCCGCCGTACTGGCTCGGTTTCCCGCCGATGCAGTACATCACCCACGCGCTCTCACCAGCCCTCAAACTCACCGGAGCTGGAGTGCAGGACGTCGTCGCCTATGGAACCGGGCGTCTCGATGAGGCTCGGATCGGCGACTCAGGTAACCCCTTTCCTACCGAGGTGGGCCTTTTTCGGCTCGCCGGGCACGACTTGGTCCCCGAGGTCACGATGTCCTTCTTCAAGGCAGCGCGGCCCTACATCGAGGGATTCACCGTATACGGCAGCAAGGCCTCGGTGGAGTGGCCCGTGGTCGAAAAGGACCGACCCTTGACCTATGAACTTCAGGACTTGGACCCCCATCAGGCTGACACCGGCCTCCGCGGGCGGCGCTCGCACACGGGCGAACTTGAGATCGACGATGGGACCGAACTGCTTCCGGAACCGTTACGACGGTTCGTGGACCGTTACGAGGTCGTTCCAGCGGACGGTGGCATACCCATCTGGAAGTCGGCCGAGCACGGCGGGTCCCATCCGCACCTCGTGCACGAATTCATCTCATCCATCATCGACGAGCGACCGCCTCTGATCGGGCCGGTGACTGCAGCCGAATGGACAGCACCGGGGATCTGCGCCCATGAGTCTGCGATGAACGACGGCTTGCGGATCGCGGTTCCCCAGTACCGGAGCCGCGCCTGACCTGATGAGTGAGCGGGGCCCCCGCACCTCATGACCCGACCTGGAGTTCTCGGTGGGCTGAACGCCAACGACGGATCGTGTGTATGGCCCGAGAGGTTCGCAAGTAGCGTGGATCAGTAACGGAGAGGCCTGCGGGCTTCCGGTGTCCACGTAGCCATCGCTGATGAATCGGTAATCGCGAGACTCGTCGTACGGACTGGTCCGGAGGAGCGTGAGCGGTTGCTTGCGGGCTAGGCGATTCACTCAAATCTCGGGCAGCAGAGGCGTTATCCGAGGACACAGTCCTCAATGGCCCGTCGCCGGGGACGAGGCCAATACAAGGCCAGCACCGCAACGACCGCACGTAGCGATGCCGGACAAAAGGTTGGTGCCTTAACCTCGATCCACCGATGGGGCGATAAGGCGAGTTGATCTGGGCTGAGATGCTCGAAACGCTGCAAGGGCAGGGGTAAATCGCCGGTCTGTCCGGCTTTTCCACTTGGGGTTCCTTGGTCGTCGGTGCAGGAGTTGGCGCTCAGGTGGATGGTGCTCGGGCCGGCAGGACGTGGTCGTAAAGGTTCGTCCAGGCCTGGTGCCAGGGCCAGTTGGTTGGCAGATGTAGTCGCAGGCGCCGGGCTGAGGAGGCCACCCGGGCGGGGATGTTGATCAACTTGCGCCGGATCGTGGCGGTGTGGGCCCGGGCCAGGTCAGCGGCCCGGGTGGTCGTGGCGGCGGCGCGGGTGAGGTTGAAGGCCATAACCGCGCAGACCAGCCAGGCGGCGTTGGCGTTGAACACCCCTGAGGGCAGGTGCGCCAGCGGCCCGGCCTTCAGATCGGCGTGGACGTTTTCGATGATCGCGTGGGCCCGGTGGACCTGATCAGCAACCACAGTGTCGCGCTCGTCGGTGCTGCTGGTGGTGAAGAAGGCGTGGAAGCGCCACGTTTCGAACAGGGCGCCCTGCCCGGTGTCCTTCTTCGGGTTCAATTCTGGGATGCGGCGCACCACCAGACGCCCGGGGATGTGCTGGGCCTTCTTCTTGGAAGTGAAAGCGGTGTAGTCGATCTCAGCAACTTCAGCCCGTGAGATCCACTTGCCGGTAGCCTCATCGAAGATCGCCTCGGTGTACTTGATCGTCTCCCACGCCGACTCGGCGATGGCGGCGATGGCGCGCTTGATCGCCGGGTCCATCCGCACTGTGATCGACACCTGCGCTCCGGCCTTGTGGCAGGCGGCCACCAGTTCTTGGGAGTAGAACGCCGCATCGCCGCGCACCAGCACTGCCCGTCCGGCCAGATGGGTGCGCTTGATCAGCGCCAACGTATCGGTAGCCAGTCGCTGGGCCCCGCGGGGTGAGCCGGTGGAGCCCTTGCGGAGCCGCTGGGCGGCGATCACCGGGGAGAAGGAGGCGCCCGAGACGGTGGCCAGCAGTGCGTTCAGCCCGCGGACCCCGGAGTAGCCGAACCCCGCGCCCTGCTTGGCATAGCCGTGGACTTCGATGATGGTGTCATCGATATCGACCATCACCGGCCCGGTATCGGCGGCATCGCCGAGCAGGTCGGCGTGCTGGGCCAACTTGCCCAGGAACCGCGAGGCGATCGCATCGCCTTGGCGCACGTGCCCGAAGGTGAAGGACCGCAAGAACGACCCCAGGGTCGAAGGCGCGTAGGGGCGGGTGAAGATCTTGCCCATCGCCCCATGACGTAACAGGGCCATGTCATCGATACTGTCCGCCCCGGCGGCCATCGCGGCCACCAGCGAGGAGATCTTCGCACCAGCATTGGCACCCTTGTCACCAGCGATACTTAACCGCTCCTGCGCCAGAACACTCAGGTCGGCTTTACGGGCCAGGGCCATCAACGGCACCAGC
The DNA here is from genome assembly GCF_049725055.1 of Pseudactinotalea sp. Z1739. Next base: position 321,327 of record NZ_JBMPQA010000005.1, read on the forward strand.
CCAGCGGCCGACACGAGATTGGGGTCAT